>DASTCC010000438.1:0-6695 GCA_035711465.1 Vicinamibacterales bacterium | reverse complement strand
GTCGGCGTCGCGATCGGCCACAACGAGCGCCTCGGCTGGGGGTTGACGATCGTCGGCACCGATCAGGAAGACGTCTACGTCGAGTCGCTCAATCCCGCGAATCCCAACGAGCTTCGCTGGCAGTCTGGCTGGGAACCGCTGCGCGTCGTCCGCGAAGAGATCAGGGTGAAGGGAGCTCCGGCCGAGACGGTGACGCTCGAGTTCAGCCGGCACGGACCGATCTTCTACAAGGACACGACGCGGCATCTTGCGTATGCGCTGCGGTCGGCGATCCTCGAGCCCGGCACGGCGCCGTATCTCGGCGGCCTGCGTCTGGCGCAGGCGACCGACTGCAAGCAGTTCCTCGACGCGGCGATGTACTGGAAGGCGCCGACGGAAAATCTGATCTGCGGCGACGTCGACGGCAACATCTCGTGGCAGGCGTCGGCGCTGACGCCCGATCGCGACAAGGGGAAGTGGGTGGGCCGCCTGCCCGTGCCGGGCGACGGCCGGTACGAGTGGACCGGCTTCCGATCCGATCTGCCGCGCGAGATCAACCCGCCGCGCGGCTTCATCGCCACCGCGAACAACAACATTCAGGCGCGCGGTTACGCGCCGCCGATCATGTTCAAGTCGGCGGCGAACGTGCCGTTCGATCGGATCACGCGCCTCCTGCAGATGCTGCAGCCCGGTCGCATGTACGCGATCGACGATCACCGCGCGATGCAGAACGACGCGCTGCATCTGCGGGCGAAGCACGAGCTGGCGTGGTTCCGCGGCTGGCGCGCCTCGGCGCCCGACGTCGAACGCGCGCGCGCGATGCTCGACGCCTGGGACGCGGTGCTTGCACGCGACAGCGCCGCCGCCGCGATCTACTCGACATGGCGGGCGCTTTCGTCCGCCGAGGAGCGCGACGCGGCGCGCTCGCTCGAAGCGCGTCGATCGCAGATCGAAGCGACGCTCGCGCGGGCGATCGAACGACTCGAACGTGAACAGGGAAGTGACTGGAGCGGCTGGCGATGGGGGCGGATGCACACGCGCGCGTTTCCGCACCCGCTCGTCAGCGCGTTCGACCTGCCGACCGTCGAACGGCCCGGCGGCAGCGGCACGGTCGCCGCCGACGGCGCGAGCTACCGCGAGATTTTCGACGTCTCGAACTGGGACAACTCGATCGTCACGAACGTGCCGGGCCAATCGGGTCAGCCCGGCAGTCCGTTCTACGACAACCTGCTGCCGCTCTGGCGCGACAACATCTACTTTCCGCTCGTCTTCTCACGCGCCCGCGTAGAACAGGAAGCGCGCGCGCGGCTGGTGATTCGATAGCGGGCTGCGGGCTGCAGACTGCGGCCTGCAGGCTGCCGCCGCTAGAATCCCCCTCCGTCTGGATTGAAAGGCGGCCTCCAGTCGATCCCCCACTGCGGGTAATCGTGGTACTGCCATGCCGGGTCGTTGTCACCGCCGCTGCCGATCAGCATGTCGATGCTCACGCCCGGGAACAACACGATGTCCTGCGAGTAGCCCTGGCAGTTCCGGCCGCCCGGCTTGTTCTCGAGGCCGGCGCCGCGATCGCGGAACGCCCACGCAACGCGCTTGGTGATCTCGAACGCGCCGCACTCGCCGCTGAGGTTGATGCCGCGCCGCTGCAGGTCGGCCTTGATGAACGCGACCATCTCCATGCCTTCGCGCTCTGACGGAATGCCCGTGCCCTGCGGCGGCGGCGTCGGAGCCGGCCCCGGCGACGGCGCAGGCGACGGCGCGGGAGCCTCCGGTGGGGGAGGCGGCGGTGGCGGTGGCGGCGGTGGCGGCGGATCGTTCACGGCGAAGTTCGCCGTGTCGGAGTACGGGCTCACGTTCGCGCCGTCTCCCGCCTGCACGCGCCAGTAATAGGTGCGTCCGGATGTCAGCGCCACCGGCACCTGCCACTGCGTCCGCCCGTCGCCGCCCGCAGGAACGTCGTTCACCGTGGCGACCATCTGCGTGAACCCGGGGTCCGAAGCGACGTGGAACGCGTAGACGACCGCGCGCTGGCCTGTCGAGGTCGAGTTCTCGGTGACGAGCACGATCGGGCCCGATCCGGCGATGAACTGCGCGTCGAGTGAAGGGCTCATCAGCCGCGGCGCGCTGATCGTCACGCCGACGACGGTCGGCTCGAGCGGATTGCTGGTCTTTTGTGTGTCGCAGGCGGCGGCCGCCGCCAGGCAACCGATCAGAGCAAGGCGAGCAGAGTATTTCACGTGCCTATCCTTCTTGAAATGCGGCGAACAGGCGGGGTCGCCATCCTCCTTCTCGGCACGTGGCCGCCGGCAATACAGTGCGGCGATTCGAGGACAGTCGCGAGCGTCAGGGCCGCAGCGAAATCGCCGGATCGATGCGCAGGGCCCGGCGCAGGGGCACGACGCCGGCGGCCATGGCCGTCGCCAGGACAATGACCACGGCAATGCCGAGCGGTAGCGGACCGCTCAGCTCGACGTCGAAAGACTCGATCTGCGTACGAAGGACTGAGATCAGCGGGAACCAGAGCGCGAGCCCCAGCGCGATCCCGGCTGCCGCGAGCGCGGCGGTGCGGCCGAGTACCAGCCACCCGATCGATCCGGGTCGTGCGCCGAGCGCCATGCGGATGCCGATCTCGAGCGTCCTCAGCGACGTCGTCAACGCAATGAGCGCGTAGAGCCCACAGGCCATGAGCGTCACCGACGCAAGGGCGAACACGCTGGTGACGAGCGACGTGAGGCGCGGCTTGCTAAGCTCGCTCGCCGTCACGTCCTCGAGGACGTCGATGCCGATCACGGGGACGTCCGCGTCGAGCGCACGAACGACGGCGCGAATCCGCCGGCCGAGCGCATCGAGATCGAGTGGCGCTGCCTGCAGCAGGACGTTCACCCGGTTATACGGCTCCTGTCCCGAGAAAAGAAACAGTTCGGGGACGACGGGCCGCTCGCGCGTGAGCATCCGCGTGTTGCCGACGACGCCGATGACCGTGGTCATCGGGCCCTGAACGATCGCGAACCGCCGGCCAAGCGGATCCTCGTTCGGCCACAGTCGCTCGGCCATGGCCTGATTGATCACCGCAACCGGCATCGGCTGCGGCCGATCTTCGTACGGGGACCGCGGCTGCTGCGCATACCAGCGGATCAGCGGCACGGCGAGCCTGGCGTCGGCCTCGACGAACGTCCGTCCCTTGATGACTGGAATGCCCAGCGTCGTGAAGTAGTCGACCCCGACCGACTGGTACGGCACATTGGGCTCCTGGCCCCGCCTGGGCGTCGGCTGTCCTTCGATCGTCAACGCCACGGACGACTGACTGCCGATGAGCGGCAGCAGGTTCGAGGTCGTCACGCGCTGCACGTTCGGCGTCCGGCGCAGCTCCGCGACCAGCTCGTCGAAGAACTGCCGCTGCTCGAGCGGATCCGCATAACGCTGCGCAGACAGCGCGATGTCCGCGGTCACGATGCCGGCGGTGTTGAATCCAACCGGCACGCGGCCGAGCCGCTGCCAGTGAGCGACGAGCAACGACGCCACGCCGAGCAGAGCCACCGTGAACGCGATCTCCGCCACGACGAGCGTCGGCGTCAGCCGCCGCGGCGCGCGGGCGCCGGTCTGCGAGGCGTGGAACGAACCGGTGCCGGCGCTCGACGGCAGCTGCGCGATCGATCCGATCCAGATCGCGAGCGCGGCGACGGCCGCGAGCAGGGTGAGGCCGGCCGCGACCGTCGCGTCGATGCCCATCTGCGTCGTGAGGATGCCGGGCGGGAGCACGCGCGGCAGCACGCGCACGGCCCAGACCGCGAGCACGATGCCGGCGAGCGTGCCGGCGCCGGCGATGACCAGCGTCTCCGTGGCCAGTTGCCGCATCAGCCGGGCGCGACTGGCGCCGAGCGCGAGCCGCAGCATATACGCGGCGCCGAGCGCGCTCGTCCGCGTCGCGCCGAGGCCGGCGAGGTTGAGGCAGCCGACGACGGCGAGCAACGCGACGCTGCTGACGAGCGCAATCACGCCTGGCCGCGCCTGCATCGTCAGTTGCTCGGCCAGCGACCTGACGATGACGCCGTGGCCTTTGTTGTCGTCGGGCAGTTCGCCCGCGAGTGCATCGGCGACCGACGCGAGGTCGGCCTGCGCGTCGCGAAGTGCGATGCCGTCGCGCATCCGCCCGACGACGTAGAGGTAGTGGCGGCCGCGGTAGAGCCGAATCGGCTCGGCGATCGGCGTCCACAGGTCCGGCCCGCGGCCGGCCATCGCGGGATAGGCGAAGCCTTCCGGCGCGACACCGACGACGGTGTGCGGCACGTCGCTGATGCGGATGGCGCGGCCGAGCACATCACGGTCGCCGGCGAAGCGCTCGCGCCACAGGCTGTGGCTGATGATCGCCACCGGCGGCGCGCCCGGCACGTCGTCTTCCGCGCGGAAGCGGCGGCCGACGATCGGATCGGCGTCGAAGACGTCGAAGAACGATCCGGTGACGCGCACGCCGATGAGCGCCAGCGGCTCGCCCGCGCCCGTGAGCGTCGTCCCGGCGCCGGCGTAGATGTACGCCGCGAGTGCGTCGAACGCCTTCGCGCGTTCGCGCCAGACCGGGAACTCATGGCCGCTGACGGCGCTGTTGTTGGCGCGCTGCTCTCGCCGTTCCCAGATCATGACCAGCCGATCCGGATTGGGGAACGGCGGCGGCGTCAGCAGCACCGCGTCGGCGAGGCTGAAGACGGTGGTGGCGGTGCCAATCGTGAGCGCGGTCAGCAGCATCATCGCTGCCGGCGCCGCCGGCGAACGGACGACGGCGCGAACTGCGGCGAGGACGTCGCCGCCGACCGACGACAGCCGCATGGCGCCGACGAGGCGCGGCGGCGACGCGGCGTGCGCCTGCGCCGCGCCGCGGAGGCCGTCGCCGATCGTCGCGATCCAGAACGCGCCAAGGCGTCGCGCGCCGCGTGCGCGATCGTGCCGGTCGCGGAAGAGCGCCAGCATCTCGTCGGCGAAGCGGGCGCGGAATACCGCCGGGTAGAGTCGGAGGAGCGCGAGGTAGAGCCGATCGGCGAAGTCGCGGTGCATCGCGGCCTCAGAACACGCGCTTCGCTTTCGCGAGCTTGACGAGATTGGCCAGCTGCGCGGCTTCGGCCGCGAGCGCGCGCCGGCCGGGCGGCGTGATCCGGTAGTAGCGCCGCCGCGGGTCGGCGTGCTCGTCCTCGGGCGCCTCGTCGGTGTCTTCGATCAGTCCGCCGTCGAGCAGCCGCTTGATGGCGCCGTAGAGCGTGCCCGGCCCCATGGACACGTGGCCGCCGGTCTCGCGCTCGACGTGGTCGGCGATGCCCAGACCGTGGCGATTGCGATCGGCCAGGGCGAGCAGCACGTGAACGGCGATCGCCGAGAGCGGCTGGGCGGCGGCGGCATTGGCCCGTTTAGTCGTGGTCATAACTATCGCGAGAGGATATATCGCCTCTCGATAAATGTCAACGTCACGCGGCGCTGGGCGCGCGGCGAGACCGGCCGCCGCCGGCCTCGCCGCGGAACCACCTGCTACCTGCCCTTCAGCTCGCCGTAGAACTTCCAGTCGATCGACATGTCGCGCTTGAGCGGCTCGGGCAGGAGCGCGAGGCGCAGCAGCGCGATCGGCATGCTGCCCTGACGGATCAGCTCGTCGTGGAAGGCGCGCTCCGTCATTGTCGCGGTGTCGACGAGCTCGCGGCGCAGGCCCCGCAGCTGCAGGCCGCCGAGCAGGTACGCGGCCTGGTAGAGCGCGCTGTAGCCGGCGGCCGGGTCGAACGAGCGGCGCACTTCCGCGGTGGCGTTGTCGCGCTCGTGGTTGACGCGCTCGACGAGGAAGTCGATCGCCTCCTGCGGCGACCACCGGCCCATGTGGAAGTTCAGCGAGAAGATGATCCGCGCGCAGCGATGCATCCGCCAGAAGAGCGCGCCGATGCGCTCTTCGGGCGTGTCGTTGAAGCCCTTGTCGTAGAGCACGAGCTCCCAGTAGAGCGCCCAGCCCTCGCCGAAGAACGGCGTGCCGGCGCCGAGGTCGGCGCGGTAGCCGTCGAAGCGCGATCCGACGTAGCCGGTGAAGTTG
The DNA here is from genome assembly GCA_035711465.1 of Vicinamibacterales bacterium. Classification (GTDB taxonomy): domain Bacteria; phylum Acidobacteriota; class Vicinamibacteria; order Vicinamibacterales; family SCN-69-37; genus DASTCC01. The sequence continues at coordinate 661 of DASTCC010000438.1, read as the reverse complement.
TGACCCGGGATCATCTCGTGATGCGCGGTCGCGTGCGAGAACGCGGTGGTGTTGCCGCGCATGCTCTGCAGCCGCGCGTCGTAGGCCATCGTGTTGGTCGGGTACGACACGGTGATGCGCGCGCCGCCGGTGAAGAACGGGTTCACCAGCTGGCGCTCTGGCGACATCATGCTCATGTGGAACGACTCGGCGGCGACCGCCGGCACGGTAATCAGATCGTGCGTGCGGAGGTAGTCGACGGCCTCGTGCATCAGATCGCGGATCACGACCGGCTGCCCGCCCGGCGGCGCGTGCATGTCCTTGACCTTGTCCATGGCCGCCTTCCAGTTGTCGCCGAAGCCCATCTCGCGCGACGCCTTCAGCATCTCGGCATCTGCCCACGCGAATTCCTTCTCGGCAATCTGGATCAGCTCCTCCGGCGTGTAGGGAATGAACTCGTCCTGCAGGTCCCAGAGCAGGCCTTGCCGCCCGCGCGCCGGACCCGGGATGCCGCTGTCGTCCTTCTTGCGCGGATTGGAATCGGCCGGCGGCAGCGTCACGCCGTCGCGCTCGATACGGCGCTCGCTGGTGCGGCGAATGAAGAGATAGTCGACTTGCGCGTTGCGTGAAAGCCGATCGAAATCGAGCGATTCGAGCGCTTTCAGCCACTGCCGGAAGTACG
>DASTCC010000437.1:0-2386 GCA_035711465.1 Vicinamibacterales bacterium | reverse complement strand
CAGGCCGTCGACGTAGGCGAGGCCGAGGCCGCGCGGGCCGGTGCGATGCATCACCTCGATGCGGCCCTGATGCTTCTGAGCCAGGCCGTCGGCAATCGCGCCGGTCCCGTCAGGCGAGCCGTCGTCGACGACGAGCAGCCGCGCCCACGGGTGCGTCATGATCGCTTCGGCGACCCGTTCGATGTTCGGCCGCTCGTTATAGGTGGGGAGGACGATGAGGACGTTCATGCGGAGAGCCGCGCTCGCCAGCCGGCGACCGCCACGCCTGCGAGCACGATCAACGTGGGATCGATCACGGGAATCCTGAACCGCTCCTGCGGAAAGAACACCAGGCTGCCGAGCACGGCCGATCCGGCCAGCAGCCACAACCCGGTTGCCTGCGACCAGCGGCCGCCGAGGCGCCTCAGGCCGCCGATCGCGAGCGCCAGCACCAGTCCGTACGACACGATCGAGGCCGTGACGTACAGCGTCGAGTGCACGCGATAGGACGGACCCGCCGGCACCACGAGGTAGAACGCCTTGCGGGCCTCGAGCGCCAGCCAGTCGAGCGGATGCTCGCGCATCCACGTCAGCGCTTCACGATAGTAGATCGGCTCCATCTGCGCTTCGGTCAGCCCGGGATGCCGGGCGCGAAGCGCGATCCGATCGACTTTGATCGCCGGGTTGGCCGCCATGTCGCCGTCGCCGACGGCGAGGGGATGATTGCCGGTCCAGAAGGTGATGCCGCCTTCGGTGGCGATGGTGAAGCGTCCCTCCCGCGTCTGGTTGCGCAGCATCCACGGCAGGACGACGAGAAGCGAACCGATCGCCAGCGCGACGACGACGCCGGCGCGGCGGCGGACGAGCAGTACGACCGCAGCGAGCAGGAAGAAGAACACCATTCCCGGCCGGACGAGCACCGCCACCCCACCGGCGAGACCTGCCGCGAACGCGACGCCCGCGTCGCCCTTCCGCCGGGCCAACGCCTCGTCGACGAGAAGCGCCGTGAGCAGACCGAGCGGCAGGAAGAGCACCTCGCTCAATGCGTAGGCGGAGATCCACGCGAGCGGGGGGTAGATCGCGGCGATCGCGGCGGCGGCCGCGCCCGCGGCCGGACCGGCGAGGCGCGCGGCGATCACCGCGACCAGCGGAATCGCCAGCGCGCCGACGATCGACTGCGCGATCTTCACCGGCGCCGGCACCGACGACGTCTGGGCGCCGCCGCCGCCGACGAGCGCGAGAAACGCCGGGTACCCGGGGGCGCGGCCGAACGTGTCCGTCGCGGCGAGCGTCGCGTCGTAGACGAAGCCGTGCCCGCCCGCGAGGCTGCGGGCGAGCGACAGGTACTCCTGCTCGTCGCGAGTGAGCGGGCGATCGACCCAGTAGCCCAGCGAGAACGCGAGCCGCAGCGCCAGCCCCGCAAGGGCCGCCGCGATCACTATGCGGCGGCTACTTCCGTCCATCGAATCGCAGGGCGGAGATCTGCTCCGAGATCAGCCCGACGAGGAAGACCATGACGCCGAACATGATCAACAGCACGGCGCCGTTCGGAATCCGTCCCTGGTCGACGATCGTCCAGATCGCGTAGGCGAGCCCGGCGAACGACGCCAGCGCCGAAATCGGCAGGAAGACGCGGAGCGGGCTGAAGATCGTCATCACCCGCAGCATGATCAGCAGGAACTTCGGTCCGTCGCGCGACAGCCGGATCTTCGACGCCCCGACGCGGGTCTTCGCGTCCACCGGCTCGAAGGTGACGTTGTAGCCCGCCCGCAGGAAGGCGAGCGTCGTGGTCGTCGGGGTCGAGAAACCGTTTGGCAGCAGGTGCAGGAACTCGAGCAGGTACTCGCGCCGGGCGGCGCGGAATCCGGACGTCAAGTCGGGGATTTCGCGTTCGGTCAGAAAGCCGGCGAGCCCGTTGAGCGCCGCATTGCCGATGCGGCGCCGCAGCCCGGCCTGCGTCGCCGCGGAACGCGCGCCGACGACGAGATCGAACTCGCCGAGCCGGCTCGCGAGCCGGAGCGCATCCGACGGCTGATGCTGGCCGTCGCCGTCGATGATCAGGACGAACTCGCCGGTCGATGCGCGGATGCCGGTCTTCACCGCCGCGCCGTTGCCCTTGTTGTACGGATGGCGGATGACCCGCGCGCCGGCCCGGCTCGCGTGGGCCGCGGTCTCGTCGGCCGAGCCATCGTCGACGACGATGATCTCGCGCCATGGGGCAGCGGCGGAGAGCTCGCGCACCACGCCTTCGATGGCGCCGGCTTCCTTGTACGCCGGGATGACGACCGAGACCGATGCGGCGTCGGCCATCAGCGCGCGCTCCTGTCGTCGTCGCTGCCGCCGCGGCGGCCGTCGATTTCCATGACCCGGACGCGATAGAGCAGGTCCTCGAGCAGCTTGCGGGTGC
>DASTCC010000436.1:0-7542 GCA_035711465.1 Vicinamibacterales bacterium | reverse complement strand
AGGCCGCGGCGGTAGTCGGCGATCGACTCGGCGATCGTCGCGCGTGTCGCGCGATCGAGCTTGCCGCGGAAGTGACCGATCAGGTGCATCAGCGCGTTCGCGTGCGTCCGGTTCGTCGCCCGAACAGCGATCGCCTTCATGAAGGCCGATTCGTAAGTCGCACGGAAATCGGCGCGTGGCATCTGCGCCCCTCTGGCGACCAGGCGGCCGAGCGCTCGGTAGGCCTCGGGCGAATGGGCCATCAGTTGGATCTTGTGCGCGGTGTGGAATCGGACAACGGCGCTCATCGTCCACCGCGGCGCGAAGAGGGCGCGCAGGCGGTCGAAGGCGTGGATCCGCTCGACGAAGTGGTTTCGCATCGTCGGATCGGCGAGCCGCACTTCGTCCTCGACCGGCAGCAGCGGAAACCTCGCGATCAGGGCCGTCGTGAACAGTCCCTGGCCGTTGCGCCGAACGCCGCTACCCTGGCGCGGCAACGTGCCTGGCGCGTGCACTTCGACGTCGTCGATTCCACAGCTCGGCGACTTTGCCTTGAGCACGTAGCCGGCGAGGTTGACGGAGGCCAGTTGCTCGACGCGCGCGTGCGCGTAGGCGCGCATCCCTTCGGTGTGGTCCTCGCCGTGGGCCATGATCGTCCGCAGGTCGCGCCCATGACGGACGAGATGCAGGGTCTCGCGCGGCGTCCCGAGGCCGAGCTCGACCTCCGGACAGACCGCCACGAACTCGACGTCGGCGCCGAGGCCCTCGGCGACGACGTCGTTGTACTTGTGATCGCCGTCGTAGCGAACGGGCCGACCGAGCAAACAGGACGACACGCCGACGCGGAGCATCGAATCAGCGGACGGCCGTCATCATCATCTCGATGAGGCCGTTGCGCACCACCAGGCCGGTACCGACGGTCGTGCGCGCCGGCGCGTCGGCGCCGAGCAGCTCGGCGTAGACCTTGTGCGCGGTTGGCGCCTGCCAGATGTCGGTCATGTAAATGGTGTTGTCGACCACGTCCGCAAACGTCATCCCGGCGCTCGTCAGCGTCCGCGCCGATCGCGCCATCACCTCGCGCGTCTGCGCCGCGAGATCGTTGGCATTCGCGTCGGTGTTGCCGAGCACGCCCGAGAGGAACACGAATGGCCCGGTGCGAATCGCCGGCGACAGCGGCAGGCTCGGATTGACGTTCGAGCCGATCGCTTCCTTCGCCGCGGCGCTCGCGACCAACGTGATCTCGACGCCGACGTCCGGGCTCATCAGACCGACGATCGCGGTCGCGCGCGCGGGCGGCCGTGATGGGAAGTAGGTACGGTACTCGTCGTTCATCGCGTTGAACGACGACTCGTCGGTGAGGAACACCTTCGCGGCGACGACGTCGGCCAGCGTCAGACCGGCGGTCTTGAGCAGAGTCTCGGCATTGTCGAGAATCGTCCGAACCTGCAGGCCCACGGGTCCCGTCACCGGCTGGTCGTCGATGCCGCGCCGGCTCAGCAGTCCCGAGAGGAACACGAGATCGCCGGCGCGGACGATGTACGAGTAGGGCCGCGGCGATTTCATCCAGCCTGCCGGATGGAGCGTCTCGCGCGGCGCGCCCGCGGGCACGGCAATCGCGCCGACCGCGACCAGCGTGTCCGGCCCCAGATCCGCGACGACCGTCGTCCGCGCCGGCGGCTGATCGCCGAAGGCGCCGCGATACGCGTCGTTCATCGCCGCGAAGTCGGACGCGCGCTTCAGGAAAACGCTGACGCTGACAGCCTGCGCCAACGACGACCCGGCGGCCCGCAGGCTCTCGTCGAGTCTCGCCAGCGCGCGCGTCGTCTGCGGCCCGACGTCGGCGGCGACGAGCTTCCCGTCCGGTCCGGCGCCAGTCACCGCCGAGGCCCAGACCAGCCCGCCGGCGGCGACGGCCGCGCTCGCCGCCGGGGTTCCCGGCGCAGCCGGCACAGTGCGTCGACTCTGCATCGACATCATCGATTCTCCAGTCAGGGCGGCAGCCAGCGCGACCGCAACCGGCCACACGCGGGGCCGACGGGTCCGCATCACAGCGCGCCGCTCGAGAAGCCGATAGACGGTCAACGCGTCCTGCCGCCATTAGAATAGCGGGACTCCCCTGCCCTGAGGAGGCACTGTCATGAAGCGTCTGGTTCTGTGGTCCATTCTCGCCGTCGCCGTAACCGCCGTGACGCCGATCCTTCGCGCTGACGTCAAGACGCGCGAGAAGAACATGTTCAAGATGGAGGGCATGCTCGGCGCCTTCGCCAACCGCTTCAGCGGCGGCGCGGCCGACGGCATCGAATCCACCGTCGCCCTGAAAGGCAACCGGCTGGCGACCTGGACCGACACGACCGGACGCATCATCGACCTCGGTGAGGAAAAGGTCTACGAGGTCGACATCAAGAAAAAGGAATACAGGGTCGTGACCTTCGCGCAGATGAAGGCGCAGATGGAGAAGGCCCGGGCCGACATGGAAAAGAACATGAAGGACATGAAGCCCGAGGAGCGCCAGCAGATGCAGGAGGCCGGACAGCAACTCGAGTTCGACGTCGACGTCAAGGAGACCGGTCAGAAGAAGCCGATCGCCGGGCACGACACGCGCCAGGTGATTCTCACAGTCACCGCCCGCGCCAAGGGCCAGACGCTCGATCAGGGCGGCGGCTTCGTGATGACGAACGACTTGTGGCTGGCCAACTCGCTGCCGGTGATGAACGAAGTGAGCGAGTTCTACATGAAGTTCTTCAGAGCGGTGTACGGCGAGGCGATCGGCTTCGACCAGGGACAGATCGCCGGCATGATGGCGATGTTCCCCGCTTTCGCGACGATGGCGAAGCGCATGCAGGAAGAGGGCGCCAAGCTCCAGGGCACGCCGCTGATGTCGACGACGACGTTCGAAGGCGTGAAGAGCGAAGAGGCGATGAAGCAGGCGCAGTCGCAGTCGGGCGGCGGCGGCATCAGCGGCGCGCTGGCGCGGCGGATGATGGGCAACAAGGGCCAGGTCCAGAAGCGCACCAAGGCGATGACGACGGCGCACGAGGTGCTCTCGATCGGCACGACCGTCGCGGCCGCTGATGTGGACATGCCGGCGGGCTTCAAGGAGAAGAAGTAGTTCCGATCGACTCGGGGCTCGAGGATCGCGGCACGACGCGAGGGGCGGCCCCAACACCAGTAAGGAACGAGGAGCATCATGGCCGGCAAGACGTCTTCGTCTCGACGCAAGTTCCTCAAGGCCGTTCCGGCCGCTGTCGCCGGCGCCGTGACCACGCAAGCGCTGGTCCAGGGGCAGGGTCAGAACGGCGGGGTGATCACGGCGCAGACCGTCGATTGCGCCGAGCAGATCAGCGGTCTCGAGTTCCACTCCGACGAAGAAGCGGCGATCGCGCGGACGCTGAATCAGCATCTCGGCACTTATCAGCAGTTGCGCGACGTCGCGATCCCGGCCGAGACGCCGCCCGCGCTCAGCTTCCACCCGGCGCTGCCGGGCGATGAGCCGAAGGGGCCGGCGACGCCCGGCAAGACGCTCCGCTACACCAAGCCGGGGCCGCGCGCCGTGACGCGGCCGGCCAATCTCGAAGAGGTCGCGTTCTGGCCGGTCACGAAACTTGCCGCGCTGATCGAGCGCAAGCTCGTCACCTCGACCGAGTTGACGCAGATGTACTTGGCGCGGCTGAAGCGTCACGCGCCGGCGCTCTTCTGTGTGGTGACCCTGACCGAAGAGCTGGCGCTGCAGCAGGCGGCGAACGCCGACAAGGAGATCGCGGCCGGCAAGTACCGCGGGCCGCTGCACGGCATCCCGTGGGGCGCGAAAGATCTGTTCGCCACCAGGGGCATCCGCACCACCTGGGGCGCCGAGCCGTACGAATCTCAGGTGATCGATCACGACGCGACCATCGTCGAGCGGCTGCGCGACGCCGGCGCGGTGCTGGTGGCGAAGCTGTCGATGGGCGCGCTCGCGCAGGGCGGCGTGTGGTTCGGCGGCTCGACGCGCAATCCCTGGAATCCGCAGGCGAGCTCGAGCGGCTCCTCCGCCGGACCGGGATCGGCCACGGCCGCGGGCCTCGTCGGCTTCTCGATCGGCACCGAGACGCGCGGCTCGATCATCTCCCCCTCCGCCACCAACGGCGTCGTCGGTCTGCGGCCGACCTACGGGCGGGTCAGCCGCTACGGCGCGATGGAGCTGTCGTGGACGATGGACAAGGTCGGGCCGATGTGCCGGTACGTCGAGGACTGCGTGCTGGTGCTGAATGCGATCTACGGGCCGGACGGCCGGGATCAATCCGTCGCCAATGCCGCGTTCGACTGGAATCCGACGGCGCCGCTCTCGAGCTACCGCATCGGCTACGTGCGATCTGACTTCGAGGAAGCAGCGGCGGGCGCAGGACGCGCGGCCGGCGCCGGCGGCGGCGGAGGGCGCGGCGGCGGACGCGGCGGCGGCAATCCCGCCGACGCCGCCGAGCGCCTGAAGATGATGCGCGCGGTGCTCGACGTCTACCGGGGTCTCGGTGCGAAGCTCGAGCCGGTGGACCTGCCGAGCTCGATTCCCGTCAACGCGCTCGGCTTCGTGCTCAGCGTCGAGTCGGCGTTCGCGTTCGACGAGCTGACGCGTTCGCGCGGCATCGACACGATGCAGAACAGCAGCTGGCCGGCGACGTTCCGCTCGCACCGCTTCGTGCCCGCGGTCGAGTACCTGCGCGCGCAGCGCATCCGCACGCTGCTCATGCAGGAGTGGCGGACGTTCATGGTCCGGTACGACGCGTTTCTGTCATCGAACAGCGCCGGCCTGGCGGCGACCAACCTCACCGGACATCCGGCGATCGCGGTGAAATGCGGCTTCCAGAACGGCACGCCGCGCGCGCTGATGGTGACCGGCCGGCTCTACGAGGAAGAAAAGATCGCGCGCATCGCGCTGGCCTACGAGCAGGCCACGGAGTGGAAGGACAGGCATCCGAGTCTGCGGTAGGCTTACCGCACGATCCTGACCGCCACCTCGGCCCGCTCGACGAGCTTCCTGTCCGTCAGCGCGCGGCCGAGCTGTTCCTGGATTTGCGCGGGGGTGCGGCCGGCGACCTTCATCGTGCCCAGGAACGGGATGCGGATCGTGCCGTCGGCGGCGACCTCGAAACGCGTCGGCAGGCCGGGTTCGTTCTGAATCTCGATGCGCAGCACATCGCCGCCGCGGATCTCGCGGCTCTGATCGACGAGCGCCTCGGCGTTTTCGACGACGGTCGAGTAGTCGCGCATCACGCGTTCGATCTGGCGCATCAGCTCCGCGTTGCGTTCCGCCTGCGCCCGCGCGTCCTCCTCGGTGGCGCCGCGCACCTTGTCGCGCAGCGCCTGGTAGCCCATCTCCTTCGCGAGCAGCTCCTGCTTCGCCCGTTCGATCTGCAGCTGCCGCATCTCGTACTCGGCACGCTCCTGCGCTGCGCGGCTCTCGAGATCGAACTGCTGCTTCGCGACCGTGCGATCGCGTTGCGCCGCCGCCATCTGCGCGAGCAGCGCCTGATACTCGGCTTCGTTGCGTTCGAGGACGTCCTTCGGCACGGCGCCGACTTCGAAACGCTGGCGGTTGTACTCGATCTGCTTCCGCAGTGCCTCGAGCTCGATCTCGAGCTCCTTCTGCCGCCCGGCCTGGCTGCCTTCGAGCTGATCGAACTTCAGGCGCGCGCGCTCCTGCTCGAGACGGCGCTGACGCACGAGCCAGTCCTCGCGCGCCGCGTACTCCGCCTTGAGCAGCTCGTACACGCGCTGCGCTTCGATCTCGCGCTCGGGCTTCTGCTGCCGCTCGGTCAGTCGCGCCAGCAGCGCCTTCAGCTCTTCCAGCTCGGCCGCCGTGGTCGCCGTCTGTCGCCGTTCTTGCTCGAGGCTCTGCAACTCGTCGGCCGCCACGACGTTCCCGGCGCCGCCGGGCACGCCTGCCGGCACACCGGAGGCAACGCCACCCGGCACGCCGGCGGCGGCGCCGCCTTGGACCCCGGCATCGATCCCGCCTGGCACGCCCGCCGCATCACCGGTCGGCACTCCCGACGCGACGCCGCGCTGCTCGCCGATCGGCACGCCGACCGCGAGGCCCGCGCGCTCCGCGTTGAGTCCCGGTGAGCCGACGGCGCCGGGCACCAGGGCCCCGACCGCCAGCACCATCAGCACCGCCGGCGCCCAGCCGCCCGGCGCCCGACCGGAGTCGTCGGGCTGGCCGAGAATCCGCCGGACGCGGTCGAGCAGCGACCCATCGGTCGCCGCCAGCGCCATGCGCGGCGTCGTCATCGCCGCGAGATCGGTCAGCGCGGTCGCGTAGGTCAGCCGATCACAGACGGAGACGACGAGATCGTCGCAGCAGTGCTCGCGCTCGGCGCGGACGCCGCTCGACACCCACCACACCGCCGGGTGGTAGAACAGCAGCGTCTCGACGACGGCCTGGAGCAGATTGACGAGGTAATCGTGGCGGCGCACGTGCGCGAGCTCGTGAGCGAGCAGCGCTTCGATCTGCACCGGCGTCAGGCCGGCCAGGACCGCGGTTGGGATCAGCACGACCGGACGCAGCCAGCCCACCATCACGGGCACCGAGACCGCCGACGACTCGAGCACCGAGAAGACCCGGCCGATCGCGAGCCGCTCGGCGATGCGGTGCGAAATCGCGGCGAGCTCGTCGCTGATCGGCTGCACCGCGCGCGTCGCCAGACGACGGGCGACGATCCAGCCGCCGAGCAGGCGAAGCGACAACCCGATCACGCCGGCGATCCAGACGGCGAGGATGACGAGCGTCTGCGTCGCTGCGGGTGTTGCGGCCGGTGCGATCGGCGTGTCCGCGGCCGGCGCACGCAGCGCGTTCGGTGCGTTCGCGGCGGCAGCGAGGTCGTCCGGCGCGACCGTCGGCGTGGTGACGGCAGGCGTCGTCGTCTTGGCGAGATACGCCGTCGTCGCCAGCGGCGCGATCAGCATCGCCGCGAGCGCGGCGATGCCGGTGAGATAGCGCGCGTGCGACGACAGCCGGCGCCGGCGCCAGATCGCGAACGCGATCAAGCCGATGAGCGCGCCCTGCCAGACGAAGTGCATCAGCGCCTGCGACAGCGCGCTGGTCAACGGGTACGAGGCGAGGGAGGTCATCGGAGCGTCACCGTGTCCCTTCAGGCGAGTGACCGCGATACTCGCCAATCAGACGTTGAATCTCGCGCAGCTCTTCTTCCGACGTCGGATGCGCCGCGAGCGCCTGCAGCACCAGCGCCTTGGCCGATCCGCCGAAAGCGCGATCGACGAGGTCGGAGACCAGCTGTCGCTGCGTGTCGTCGCGCGAGACGCGCGGCGAGTAGACGTGCGTGCGCGAGGACTCGTCGCGGGCGACCAGCCCCTTCTCCGCCATGATCTGCATCAGCTTGAGCGTCGTCGTGTAGCCGGTTTCCCGGGCGTCGGCGAGGGCTTCGTGGACCTGACGAACCGTGGCGGGTCCTTGCGTCCAGAGCACGTGCAGAATGGCCAGTTCCGCGTCGGTCGGCCGGAGGCGTGGGCGGGTCATGGCGGCAGTATTACGAATAGATTCGTAGTTGTCAACGAAAACGTTCGTGGATGTGT
>DASTCC010000435.1:0-9698 GCA_035711465.1 Vicinamibacterales bacterium | reverse complement strand
GGAAGCGCGGCACGTGCTCGAATGTCGACCACGCGCGCGGCATCGTCCCGGTCGGCGTCGCGCCGACGGTGTCGGGCTGGAAGTTGCCGCCGCGTCCGGCCGCCTGACCGCCGCCGGCGCCCTGGCCGCGACCGGCGCCGGCCGCCGCCGGATCGCCGCCGCGCCCCGCGCCCGGCGCGCCCGCGCCGCGGCCGCGGCCGCCGCGTCCGCCGACGTTGCCGGCATTGCCGTAGTAGTAGGTGTCCCAGTTGTGCTTCGCCTTGATCTGCTTGGTGATGAAGGGGAACCACTCGCCCTTCATGATGTTCATGATCTGGTCGTTGGTGTCGGGATGGAGCGGCGGCGAGTAGGTGAGGTAGTAGCCGTGCGCCGATCCGTCGGACGTGTGCAGATCGAATCCGACGTGCGGGTCGTACTCGTTCCACATCTTCACGAAGGCGCGGCTCTCGGGCGCCTCGAGCTTGGTGTAGTCGCGATTGAGGTTGATGTTCTGCGACTGCTGCCGCGTGCCCATGCCGTTGATCGGCCCGTTCTGGCGCTGGCGGTTGTTGACGTCGAACGCTTCGTTGCCGTCGGCGTTGTAGATCGGCGTGACCAGGAGCACCATCGACTCGAGCCAGTCGGCGTGCTGGCCCATAGCCAGCTCGCGCAGCAGCACCTGCGCCGCTTCCTTGCCCTCGACCTCGCCGGCGTGGATGTTGCCCTGAACGTGGACGCGCAGCTTGCCCGACGCGAGCACGCTCGCCGGGCTCGCATCCTTGAGGCCGGTGCCGACCACCGCGAGCGGCATCTCGCGGCCCTGCGCGGTCTTGCCGTAAGTGGTATAGAAGACGATCGGCGACGCGGCGTCGACCGCCTGCATGAACTTGACGACGTCGGCGTGCGTCGAGGTCGATTTGTAGTCGGACGACTCGGCCGTCGTCTTCAGATTGGCAAGCGCCGCATTCTGCTGCTGCGCCCGTCCGCCGATCGCCAACGCCGCGACGAACGCGGCAACACAGACCACTCTCGACTTCATACCGGTCTCCTTGGCGCGCATCGTATCACTGGACTTGCGGCTTTCGCCGCGGCTCGGGGCTCGGGACTCGAGGCTCGGGGCCTCTACACCGCTTGCAACGACGCGGCCTTGACCGCCGCGCCCAGCAATCCGGCGGCCGGATTGAGGATCACCATCACCGGCAACGTCCTCAGCATGTCCACCATCGGATCCTTGGCGCGGAAGGCGTCCATGAAGGCGCCCTGTTCGAGCACCTGCAGGAGCTTCGGGGCGATGCCGCCGCCGATGTAGACGCCGGCGGTCGCGACCGACCGCAGCGCGAGGTTGCCGGCTTCGGCGCCGTAGGCCTCGACCCAGATGTCGAGCGCTTCCATGCACTGCTCGCAGCGGCCCTCGATGGCGGCCTTGCTGATCGCCGCCGGCAGATCTTCGGGATCGACATCAGGGCCGATGGCGTCGCAGGCCGACTCCGTGTCGGTCGTCCCGTGCGTGAAGCCGAAGACGTTGACGAGGCCGGGGCCGGAGACGACGCGCTCGACGTCGACGCGGCCGTAGATGCGTGTGAGCTCGGCGACGAGCGCGAGCTCGCGCCTCGTGCGCGCCGAGAAGTCGGCATGCCCGCCCTCGGAAGCGGACGGCAGGAACCGGCCGTTGACGTTGTGCAGCAGCGCTTCGCCGAGGCCGGTCCCGGCGGCGATGAGGGCGGCGTTCCCCGTCGGTACCGGATCGCCGTCCTGCAGCACCGCGAGCTCGTCCGGCTCCAGCACCGGCACGCTGTAGGCCATCGCCTCGAGATCGTTCACGAGCTGGACCGGGCAGCCCAGGTCCTCGGCCACCGCCGAGGCATCGGCGAGCCAGGGCACGTTGGTCAGGCGCGCCACCATCCCGGTGACGGGACCGGCGACGCCGATACAGCCCGCCTCGATGTCGCGGACGCCGGTTTCGTCGATGAAGGTGCGGACGATGTCGTCGAGGCTGTCGAAGTCGAGCGTCGCGAACTCGCGCATCACCTGCGAGCGCGGACGTTCGCCGTCAGGGCGAAAGAGTCCCATCAGGGTCTTCGTGCCCCCGACGTCCGCGGCGAGCAGCATCGACGCCATGATAGGTCAGATTCGACGAGCACAGCTCTTGAGTCCTTGACAACAGCCCGCAACGGATTCATCGTGACGGACGCGAACGGTGGTGATGACGGCCTCGGTCGATCGTCCTTTTGCCGGTGAACAGGTCGCGCTGGTCGGCCGGCTCAGTCTGCTGTCGAAGCGCGACACGCGATCGATCGTCGAGCGCCTCGGCGGCATCTTCTCTTCCGATCTCACCCCCGGCACCACCGTCGTCGTCTCCGGCCAGGAAGACGTGCTGATTCCCGCGCACGTCCGCCGGGTGATCTCCGAATCCGATTTGTGTCTGGCGGCGGGTCTGCCCGATCCGGAGACGCTGCGCGCGCGCTACTACTCGGCGCGCGATCTGCGGAACATGTATCCGGCGCTGCGCGACGACCATCTGCGCTATCTCGGCAAGTGGGGGCTGGTGCGGCCGATCGCCGGCCGCTACTCGTTCGCCGATCTGCACGTCATCCGTCAGACGGCGGCGGAGATCGAGCGCGGCGTCTCGCTCAACAGCGTGCTGCGCACGCTCGCCGCGGAACAGAAAGGGCAGCTGACGTTCGACTTCCAGCCCGCCCGGCAGGATCGCACGCCGGCGCGCGTCGTCTCGCTGCCGACGCCGCCGCCGGCGGACATGACGCTGTTCCCGACCGAGAAATCGCAGCAGTTGTCGCAGGCCAACCACTCGCTCGCCGCGAAGTACTTCCTCGAGGGCGCCGAGCTGGACGACGGCGAGGCGCGCGATCTCGACACGGCGGCGGCCAACTACCGGCGCGCGGTGTTGTTCGACCCGCAGCTGGTGCCGGCGATCGTCAACCTCGCGAACATCCACTACGAACGCGACGAGCTGGTCGAAGCCGAGGCGCTCTACGAGAAGGCGATCCGCGTCGACGCGGAATGCTTCGAGGCCTACTTCAACCTCGGCAACATCCATCACGACGTCGCGCGCTATCTCGACGCGGTCAGCGCCTACCGCGAAGCGCTCGCGATCAACCCCGCGTATCCCGAAGCGCACTTCTACCTCGCGGTCACGCTCGAAAAGCTCGGCCGCGCCACCGAAGCCAAGCCCCACTGGAAGCAGTACCGCGACCTTGCCCCGGACGGCGAGTTCGTGGAGCTGGCGAAAGAGTTTTCGGATTAGATCGAGACCTACTGTCGTTCGACCCGGCGCTTCCACGTCTCCCGGAAAACCACCGGCCATGACGTCGGCGGATCGCTCGAGACGTTGCTGCGGCCGACCCACTCGATAGTGTCCGTGGTCACGAACGTCAGCGTGCTCCAGCTGCGGGTCTCGACGCCGTTTTCGACGTATGGCGTCGTACTGCGGATGTCCCAGACTTTGCCTGTGGCGTCGATCGTGAACGTCGTCAGGCTCATGTTGCCGACGTTGCTCCAGAACGACAGGAACGTGTAGCGGCCGCGGTCGTCATCCCAGGTCAGATAGAAGCGATACTCGCGCGTCCGCCCGGCGGCGTTGGTGCCTTCGGTGATGCATTGGACGTAGCGGTTGGCGACGGCGAACACGCAGCGGCGAACGCCGCGCTCGACGCTCGGCGTCGGCGAGTCGGGTCGGTAGACGTCTTCGGTATCCCAGGTGCCGACGAGCGGCGCCAAGGCTTTCAGGCGCTCCTGCACCGTCTGGGTGGACGCCTCTGGTGAAACGGCCACGAGAGAGAAGACCAGCAGGGTCGGGATGAGCTGACGGCCGGACATGCGCATGGGATCGAGGAACGCGACTCTAGCACCAGGACGGCGGCCGGAAGCGGACGACCGGTGGCGGTCGTATAGCCGGGAAAGTCGACAAGGAGCTTCGATGTCCTGGCTGATGGCCAGCGGCGTTCGCGATCTTCGCTACGCGCTTCGGCGCTGGCGGCGGCGCCCGGCGTTCGTGGCGACGGCCGTCGGCACGCTCGCGCTCGGCATCGGCGCCGCCACGGCACTGTTCTCCGTCGTCGACGCCGTGCTGCTGCGGCCGCCGGCGTGGCCAGCACCGGATCGTCTCGCCGTGGTGCACGCGGTGTTTCCCGATCGCCGGAACGATCCCGCCGCGGCCGCGTCATGGATCCGCGGCCCGGTCACGTACAACGTCTGGGACGCGCTCCGCGCCGATGCGACGTTCGCCGAGGTCGCCGTCTGGCGCCCGGTCCGATCGCCAGCCGGATCGGGCACGACGTTCGGCGACGATCGCACCGAGATCGTCGCGACGATGGACGTGTCGTCGAATTTCCTGCCGCTCGTCGGCGCCGGCGTCGTGCACGGGCGGTTGTTTACGGACGCGGAAGATCGGCGGCCGGCCGACAGCGTGCTGATCACGCACGAAGCATGGCAGCGGCGATTCGGAGGCCGGGCGGACGTGATCGGTCTCGGCGTGCCGCTCGGGAGTGCCTCGACCGGCGGCCGCTCGCCGAAGACCATCGTCGGCGTCCTGGCGCCCGGCTTCGAGTTCGGCGGGTCGACGCCCGAGTTCCTGTTTCCCGTCGGAATCAGCGCGGAGACCGGCCGCACGTATGGCAACGGCAGCCTGCGCGTGCTCGCGGCGGTCGCGCCTGGCGCGTCTCTCGACGCGGCGACCAGCGCGGCGAGCGCGATCCTGGCCCGCGTCGACGCGCGCGAGCCGACCAGCGCGCAGGTACTGTTGCTCACCGACGAGCTCTATGGTCCGGCGCGACGCCCGCTGGTGCTCCTGTTCGCGGCTGCCGGCGTTCTGCTGCTCGTGGCCTGCACGAACGTCGCCGGGCTGCTGCTCGGCGAGGCCCGTGTCCGGCGCCATGAGTACGCCGTTCGCGCCGCGCTCGGCGGTGGACAGCGGCGGGTGCTGCAGCAGCTCGTCGTCGAGCATAGCGTGCTCGCCGCCGCTGGATCCGCGGCCGGCCTGCTTCTCGCTTACGTGCTGGTGCAGGTGTTCGTCGGCACCGCGCCGGCCGGCCTGCCGCGCGTCGACGAGGTGCACGTGGATCGGCGGGCCGCGCTGTTCGCGCTCGGCGCCGGCCTGACCACGCTCTTCGTCTTCGGTCTGACACCGGCGTCCGCGCTGGCACGGACGCCGGCCATCGCCGTAATCACGGAAGGCAGTCGCGATTTCGCCCGCCGCCGACCGATCGGCCATCGGCTGATCGTCGCCTTCGAGATGGCACTCGCCCTCGTGCTCGTCGTCGGCGCCAGCCTGCTCGGCGAGACGCTCTATCGAGTCACTTCGCAGCCGCTCGGGTTCAATCCTTCGGGACTGGCCGTCGTCTCGTTTCAGATGACGACAGTTCCCGGGCCGCAGGAGCGGATCGGCCCGCGCGGATCGCAGACGCCGGAAGAGGTCACACGAATCAGGCGGCAGATCGAAGAGAACATGAGCCTCGGCTGGTGGCTCCACCTCGACGCCGCGTTCTCCAGGATCGACGCGCTGCCTGGCGTGACCCGCGTCGCTGGGGCCGGCAGCGCGCCGTTCCTGGGCGCAGCGCGGACCGTCAACGTGAGGCTCCCGGGCCGGCCGGAGACCGACCAGATCGGCGTGCGATTTCAGTCCGTATCCGATCGCTATTTCGAGACGCTCGAGATTCCGATCGCGCGCGGCCGCCGGTTCGTGAACTCCGATCGGCGCGTGCACCGCTTCATGACCGAGCGGGGCAAACCGTTGCCGACGACGCCAGCGATCGTCTCCGAGTCCCTGGCGCGCCGGATGTTCGACGGCGATGCGGTCGGCCGCCAGCTCATCTCCGGCAGCGGAGCAGGCGTCGCGCCCTACGACATCCTCGGCGTGGTCCCGGATGTACGATCGCAGAAGGACGGCGCCGCCGAACTTCCAGTCGTCTATGCCTTCGCGCAGGGCTATCGATCGCTCGGCACGTTGCTGGTGCGGACCGGAGGCGACGCGGAGGCGCTGCTGCCGGCGATCCGCGACGAGATCCGGCGATTCGATTCCACGATCGTCGTGACGTCGACGACGACGATGGCGGGACTGCTGGCCGCGACCGTCGAGCAGGAGCGCTTCCGCGCGACGGTCGCGTCCGTGTTCGGCAGCGCCGCGCTTGGGCTGGCGGCGGTCGGCCTGTACGGGCTGGCCGCCCGGCGCGCGGCCGAGCGTCGCCGCGAGATAGCCGTGCGCGTCGCGCTTGGTGCGGATCGCGGTGACGTCCGATCGCTCGTGCATCGCGAGACAGTGATCACAGTACTCCTCGGTCTTGCGGCAGGCCTGCCATGCGCGTTCGGCGCGTCGCTGGCGACGCAGGCGTTCTTGTTCGGCGTCTCACCGACCCAACCACGCGTCTTCATTGCGGCAGCCATCACCCTCGCCGCCGTCGCCTACATCGCCCCCGTGCTTCCAGCGCGTCGCGCAGCGGCCATCGATCCGATGGTTGTCCTGCGGGAATAGCTCGAAAGCGGCCGAATGCGCGTCTCAAAGACTCACCATGGAGCACATGCAGCCCATGCAGGGGGACGCGTAACTGCTCTCTCTCGTGAGCTCTTGAAGATACGTACTGAAGCCTGACGGCGAGTCGCTCACTCACCTCCATCCGACCGGCCCTCCGGGCCGCACCTGACCGACGAGTCTCAGACGTTGGACGTTGACGCTCTTCCTGCATGGGCTGCAGGTGCTGCATGGTTGAAATCGTGATCGAGCTCTAATCAGGGCAGGCGTCCTGGCTCTTCTTCTTTGGCTCAACAAGCAGAAAAGCCGTGGAAGCCTTTCGGCCTCCACGGCTCTCCATTGCGCTCCAAGGTTCAATGTCTAACTGAAGCTCTAACGCCCGCCGCCCCCGTTCGCGGCCGGCTTGACGTCCTTCTGCGGGTTCTTCACGTACTTGTCGAGCCACGCCGCCCAGCGCGCCCAGAGATCGAGCAGCGTCTCGCGCGTCGCCGGGCCGTGGTCCTCGAGCGGATACATGTAGAGCGCGACCGTCTTGCCGAGCCCGTTCAGCGCGTGGAACAAGCGGAGCGAGTTGTCAGGATCGGTGCCGACGTTCTGGTCGTGCGCGCCGTGGTACATCAGCAGCGCGCCGGTCAGGTTGTTGGCCTGGAAGAACGGCGACATCGAGATGTACACGCTCGGCGCGTCCCAGAAGATGCGGCGCTCGTTCTGGAAGCCCATCGGCGTCAGCGTCCGGTTGTAGTTGCCGTCGCCGGCGATGCCGGCCTTGAAGAACGGCGTGTGCACCATCGCGTTGACGGTCGAGAACGCGCCGTAGCTGTGGCCGCCGATGGCGAGCCGGTTGCGATCGACCAGGGCGCGGCGATCGAGCTCGTCGATCACCGCGGCGAGGTTGTTGCGGAGGTCGTGCTCGTAGTTGTTGTTCATCGCGCCGGCCTCGCCGACGATTGGCGAGTCGGGCTCGACCACCGCGTAGCCGAGACGGACGAAGTACTCCATCGAGCGCGCGCCGAAGTTCTGGAACGCGTTCTTGTTGTAGGTGCGATCCGGCTCGTCGTAGGCCTGCTGCGTCGAGTACTCGCGCGGGTAGAACCAGAACAGCGCCGGCAGCCGTGTCCCGGCCTGGTAGCCCGCCGGCAGATTGACGGTGACGCGGAAGGTGAAGCCGTCGGCACGCTCGACCGTGAAGCGCTGCTTCGGCGCCGCCGTCAGATCCGGGGCGATGTCTTCGTTGTTCGTCAGCCGCTTGCGGTTGCCGTTGTCGAGCAGGTACTGCTGCGGCACCGTTGTCGGCGACTCGCTGGAGATGACGAACCGCTTGGCGTCGACGTCGAGCACCGAGGTGACGCGTTCCGACACGCCGTCGTTGTTGCTCTCGTAGATCCGTTCCTTGGCGCCGGTGCGGATGTTGACTTTGTCGATGAACGCCTTCGGCGCGACCGCGTCGGGCTTCCGGTCGTACTGCGTGCCGCTGTAGAAGACGCTGGTGCCGTCGGCCGAGATCATCACCGGGCCGCCGCCGCCCCCGCCGCCGCCGCGTCCGCCACCGCCGCGTCCGCCGCCGCCGCCCGCGCCCGAGGTGGCCAGGATCGTTCCGGGATTGGCGTAGAAGTCGTTGTTGCGCTGCCGCAGCAGCGTGAAGCGCTCGGTGGGCGTCGCCAGGTCGACCGCGTAGTCCGTCCAGTTCTGACCCTGGGTCTCGCGGTAGAAGAGCATCTTCATGTCGGGCGAGTAGCGATGGCCTGACATGCGCGCGCTGTTCTCGTAGATCACCTTCTTGCTCGCGTCGTCGAACGGCGGCAGCCACTGATAGACGCGATCCGGCCGCTGCTGCGCCTGCTGGCCGCGTCCCTGCTGTCCCTGCGCCGCGTCGTCGCCGCCGCCGGCGTCGGCGTTCGCGCCGCGGCCGCCGCGTCCGGCGCGGCCGGCGCCGGATCCCGCGGGCGCTGGCTCCTGTTCGAGATAGGTGAAGCCCTGGCCGTCGGGGCGCCACGCGACCTCACGCTTGCCGGCCTGGCCGGCGCCGCCGCGTCCGCGTCCGCCGCCAGCCTGCGCCGGATCGGCGGGCGGATCGTCGTTCTGCACGCCGAGATTGATCTCGCGCTTCGAGAGCTCGGCCAGCGCCTTGCCCGCGCCGTCCCACACCTCTTCGACCTGGCCGAAGTTGTTCACCGGCACGATGTACGAGAACGGCTTGGTCATCCGGGTCACGCGTGCGTACTTGCCGTCCGGCGAGAAGTCGATCGACCGCACTATCGTCGGCGCGCCGACCCTGGTCACCGCCTGCGTCGCGACGTCGATCAGCGCGATCTGTCCGGTGGTGTGGTACTCGAGGAGATCGAAATGATGCGGCGTGCTCATCAGGCTCGGGAAGGTGCGCAGCCGGTTGCGGTCGCCGATGTCGCTCAGCCGCACTTCCGGTCCGGTCGGCGCCGCCGGTTCGGCCGGCATCGCGCGACGGCCGTCGGGAATCAGCACCGCGGCGATCTGCTTGCCGCCGTTGACGAACTCGAAGCTGGTGACGAAGGTCGCGAGCAGCGGCGTCTTCGTGATCTGACGCGGCTTGTTGGTCGCGACGTCGGTGATCCAGATGTGCGTCGCCTCGGGCGTGTGCGCCATGTAGGCGATCGACTTGCCGTCGGGCGACCAGCGCGCGCCGCTGACCCTGGCGTTGGCCGGGATCGCGATGTTGCGCCTGGTCCCGTCGGCCGCCGAGATCGTCTGGATGCCGACGTTGCCGCGCGCCGTGAGCGAGTGCACGCGGTTGGCCTTGTAGTCGACGAACACGCCGCCGAGCTCGTGATACGGCGTCGCGAACACCGCCATCGCCGGCGGGCCGTCGCCGATCTCGTCGAGGAAGAGCGTCTTGTCCGGGCTGAGGCTGCTCAGCGTGATGTTCAGGTGCCGCGGCGCGAGCACGGCGTCGGCCAGCTCCTTCGGCGGCTGAACGTAGCCTTCTTTCTTCAGAATCTCGTCGGCCCAGTTGGCCGACTGCGGCATCTGAGCCGCGAGCGTCAGCGGCACGAGGGCCAGCAGGCTGACCAGGGCTACACGCCAGCGGCGCGCCTTCGCGTTCTCAGGGGTGACTGCAGGGGTGGTGGATCGCATGCGTCCTCCGCAACTGCGCAATTGCAATACGGAGAGAACGCCCTGTCAACTTAGAACTGAGAACTGAGAACTGAGAACTTGACCAGGCAGGAGACGACGTGGCGTCGTGGCGGCCACCGGCCGGCGTGGG
>DASTCC010000434.1:0-6546 GCA_035711465.1 Vicinamibacterales bacterium | reverse complement strand
GGGGGCGGATGGCGCGTCAATCTTGCACGGACGGAGCGCGGCGTTCCGAGCGGCCGCTCCATGGAGACGCGCCATCCGCCCCCGACGGCGCGCACCCGCTCACTACACTGTCGACTCGGGCCGGCTCGACGGCGGCAGGGCACCCGCCCGCACCCGTCGCACCCGGCCGCACCCGACCGCCGCACCCGACGTCAGGCCTTGACGCTTTCCGCGTGATACTCCTGCAGCGACTTTACAGAGAGTCCCTCGCTGCGAAGCGCCGCGATCGCCTGCACGGCCGCGGCGGCGCCAGTCAGCGTCGTGATTGACGGCACGCCTTGCTGCATCGCGATCGCGCGGACGGTACGGTCGTCGAAGAACGACTCGCGCCCGAGCGGCGTGTTGATGACGAGCGCGATCCGCTTGTTGAGCAGCTCGTCGCCGACGTGCGGGCGGCCTTCGTTGACCTTGTAGAGAATCTCGGCGTCGATGCCGTGGGCGCGCAGATACGCGGCGGTGCCGCGCGTCGCGACCAGCGAGAAGCCGAGGTCGGCGAGCTGGCGGGCGATCGGCAGGACGTTCGGCTTGTCTTGATTGTTGACGCTGATGAACGCCGTGCCGCTCTTCGGCAGATGCTGGCCGGCGCCCATGTAGGCCTTCGCGAACGCCGATCCAAACGTCTCGGCGCCGCCCATCACTTCGCCGGTCGACTTCATCTCGGGCCCGAGCAGCGTGTCCACGCCCGGGAAGCGCACGAACGGAAACACCGGCGTCTTCACAAAGACGCCCGACACCGTCAGATCCTCCTTGAGGCCCTGCTCGGCGAGCGTGCGGCCGATCATCAGCTTCGCCGCGACTTTCGCGAGCGGCACGCCGGTCGCTTTCGAGAGATACGGGATCGTCCGCGAGGCGCGCGGATTGACTTCGAGCACGTAGACGACGTCGTCCTTGACCGCGAACTGCGTGTTCATCAGGCCGACGACGTTGAGGGCGCGGGCGACGCGGCGCGTGTAGTCGCGAATCGTCGCGATGATGCGATCGCTCAGCTGATACGGCGGCACCACGCACGAGCTGTCGCCGGAGTGGATCCCGGCCTGCTCGATGTGCTCCATGATCCCGCCGATGATCACCTCGCCGCTGGCGTCGGCGAGCGCGTCGACGTCGATCTCGGTCGCGTCCTCGAGGAACTTGTCGATCAGGATCGGATGTTCCGGCGACGCCTGCACCGCGTGCCGCATGTAGCGATCGAGCGCGGCGGTGTCGTAGACGATCGCCATCGCCCGGCCGCCGAGCACGTACGACGGGCGGACGACGACCGGGAAGCCGATCGACCCGGCGACCTCGCGGGCTTCTTCCGGCGACGTCGCCGTGCCGGCGGGCGCCTGCGGAATGCCGAGATCCCAGAGCAGCTTCGCGAAGCGCTCGCGGTCCTCGGCAAGGTCGATCGAATCGGGTGAGGTGCCGAGGATCTTCACGCCCGACGCCTGCAGCCGCAGCGCCAGCTTCAGCGGCGTCTGGCCGCCGTACTGGACGACGCAGGCGACCTCGCCGCCCTTGCTCTTCTCGCGCGCGATCACCGCGGAGACGTCTTCGAAGGTGAGCGGCTCGAAGTAGAGGCGATCGACCGAGTCGTAATCGGTGGAGACGGTCTCCGGATTGCAGTTGACCATCACCGTCTCGTAGCCCTCGTCGCGCAGCGCGAACGCGGCGTGACAGCAGCAGTAGTCGAACTCGATGCCCTGTCCAATCCGGTTCGGGCCGCTGCCGAGGATCACCACCTTCGGCTTGTTGTTCGGATCGGCCTCGCACTCGCGCTCGAAGGTGCCGTAGAGATACGGCGTGAACGACTCGAACTCGGCGGCGCAGGTGTCGATGCGTTTGTAGGCGGCGACGATGCCCGCTTCCTGGCGGCGCGCCGCCAGCCCGTCTTCATCGGTGCCGAGCAGGCGCGCCAGATCGGCGTCGGCGAAGCCGGCGCGCTTGAGATCGCGCAGGAGGTCGTCGGAGAGATCGCGCGGACCGACCGCCTGCGCCGATCGCGCCAGCTCGACGATCTGCTGGAACTGGGTGAGGAACCAGGGATCGATGTGCGTGAGCCGGTGGATCTCCTCGAGGCTCCAGTTGGCCTCGAGGGCGCGGAACACCGCCCACATCCGCCGATCCGTCGGAATCCCGAGCGCCGTCTGCAGCGCGGCGTCGTCTTCGTCCTCGAGCGACGAGCCGGGCGCGCGCTGGCCGAACAGGCGGCCGCTCGATCCGAGCTCGAGCGATCGGAACGCTTTCAGGAACGCTTCCTTGAACGTCCGCCCGATCGCCATCGCCTCGCCGACCGACTTCATCTGCGTCGTCAGCGTGCGATCGGCCTGCGGGAACTTCTCGAACGCCCACCGCGGCACCTTGACGACGACGTAGTCGATGGTCGGCTCGAACGACGCCGGCGTCAGCCGGGTGATGTCGTTGGGAATCTCGTCGAGGCGGTAGCCGAGCGCGAGCTTGGCGGCGATCTTCGCGATCGGGAAGCCGGTCGCCTTGGAGGCGAGCGCCGACGACCGCGACACGCGCGGGTTCATCTCGATCGCGACCATCCGCCCGTCCTTGGGGTTGACCGCGAACTGGATGTTCGATCCGCCGGTCTCGACGCCGACGCGGCGGATGATGCGGCGCGCGGCGTCGCGCATCCGCTGGTATTCCTTGTCGGTGAGCGTCAGCGCCGGCGCGACGGTGATGCTGTCGCCGGTGTGCACGCCCATCGGATCGATGTTCTCGATCGAGCAGATGACGACGAAGTTGTCGTCGCCGTCGCGCATCACCTCGAGCTCGAATTCCTTCCAGCCGATCACCGACTGTTCGACCAGGATCTCGTGCACCGGGCTCATCGTCAGGCCGCGCTGCGCGATCTCGCGAAACTCCTCGATGTTGTAGGCGATGCCGCCGCCGACGCCGCCGAGCGTGAACGACGGCCGGATGATCAGCGGGAAGCCGATGCGCTCGGCGGCCTCGACCGCCTGATCGAGCGTGCCGGCGAGCGAGCTGTCGGGGACCTCGATGCCGATCGTGCGCATCGCGTCCTTGAACTTGAGCCGATCCTCGGCGACCTTGATCGCGGTGAGCGAGGCGCCGATGAGCGCGACGCCGTGCTTCTCGAGGACGCCGTGCTCGCCGAGCTCGACCGCGAGGTTGAGCGCGGTCTGGCCGCCAACGGTCGGCAGGATCGCGTCCGGCTTCTCGCGCGCGATCACCTGTTCGACGGCTTCGACGGTAAGCGGCTCGACGTAGGTGCGATCGGCGATCTCCGGGTCGGTCATGATCGTCGCCGGGTTGCTGTTGACGAGCACGACCTCGAGCCCCTCGGCCTTGAGCGCCTTGCAGGCCTGGGTGCCGGAGTAGTCGAACTCGCAGGCCTGACCGATCACGATCGGTCCGGACCCGATGACGAGGATTTTCTTCAGGTCGGTGCGTTTCGGCATGCGAGCGCGCTAGGTCTTGGCTTCCATCGCGTCGAGGAACTGCGAGAACAGGTAGTCGGCGTCGTGCGGCCCCGGCGACGCTTCGGGATGGTACTGCACGCAGAAGACCGGCTGCGACGCGTGGCGCAGGCCCTCGATGGTGCCGTCGTAGAGATTGAGATGGGTGACGCTGACGTCGGCCGGCAGCGACTGCGGGTCGACGGCGAAGCCGTGGTTCTGCGACGTGATCTCGACCTTGCCCGACTCGAGCTCTTTCACCGGATGGTTCGCGCCGCGGTGGCCGAACTTGAGCTTGAACGTGCGCGCGCCCATCGCCAGGCCGAGGATCTGGTGGCCGAGGCAGATGCCGAACGTCGGCACACCGCTCTCGACGAGCGACTTCGCGTTGCCGATCGCGTAGTCGAGCACCGCCGGGTCGCCCGGGCCGTTGCTCAGGAACACGCCGTCGGGCTTCGTCGCCAAAAGCTCGGCGGCCGGCGTCGTCGCCGGATAGACGCGGACGTCGCAGCCGTGCGCGGCGAAGCGGCGCAGGATGTTCCACTTCATCCCGAAGTCGTAAGCCGCCACACGCAGCCGCCGATCCGTCTTCCGGTTCGGCGCGACGATGAACTGCTCGTCCTCGCCTTCGGGCTTGTAGTCGAACGGCGCGGCGCAGGTGACGCCGCGGACGAGGTCCTGTCCTTCCATCTTCGGGATCGCGCGCGCGCGATCGACGAGGTCGGACGGGTCCTGCCGGCCGGTGGCGATGACGCCGCGCATGACGCCGGTCGAGCGCAGGACGCGGGTGAGCGCGCGCGTGTCGATGTCGGAGATGGCGACGATGTCGTGCCGGGTGAGATAGTCGCGCAGCGTGCCCGTGGCGCGCCAGTTGCTCGCGAGCGGCGACTCGCTGCGGATGATGAAGCCGGCCACCTGGACGTCGCGCGACTCGACGTCGTCGTCGGCGACGCCGTAGTTGCCGATCTCCGGACAGGTCATCGTGACGATCTGCCCGGCGTACGACGGGTCGGTCAGCACTTCCTGATAGCCGGTCATGCTGGTGTTGAACACGACTTCGCCGGCCGATTCGCCGGGCGCGCCGGCGGCCTTGCCGTGAAACCACGTGCCGTTTTCGAGAGCGAGGATGGCGTTCATGTCTTCAGCGTGGGTCATCTAGCGGCGCGGTCCCGGGAGGAGGAAGCCGATGCGCTCGAGCGTCACCGCGAGCCGGCTCTCCTCGCCGGCTTTCACGTCGATCGGCGCGGAGACTGGCCGGTACCCATCGAGATCGAAGCGGATCGTGTGCAGGCCGACGGTCTGCGCGGGAATGCGGAAGGGCGTCGTGCCGATGAGCGTGCCGTCGATCCAGACCCGAGCACCGCGCGGCCGCGAATCCAGGAAGATCGAGCCAGTGGTCGCGCGCGTCGGTGGCGGCGGCGTCTGCGGATTGGGCCGCATCTGCGGCCGCGGATCGGGCGGCGGCGTCGAGGGCAGCTGACCGGGCCGGTCCGTGCCCAACTCGAGCTCGACCGAAAGCGTCTGCTCCGGCTGGCTTCGCGAAAGCGTCACGGTCTCGACTCTCGGTGCGTAGCCGGGCCGGGCGATCTGCACCGTGTGCGTGCCGTACGACAGGCTTCGAATCGTCGCCGGTGTCTGTCCGGCGAGCTCGCCGTCGACGGTGAGCATCGCGCCGGACGGCACCGATCGGATGATGAGGCGGCCGTTTTCAGCCGCGACGCGCCGCGTCGCCGCTTCCGGGCGTGCCGGCGCCGGGACTGGATCCGGCGGCGGCGGCGTGGCCTGCGCGGTTTGCGCCGGTGCTGCCGGCTGCTCCGGCTTGCCTTCAGTTGCCGGCGGCGGCGTGACGGCGACGTCGGTGTCGCCCGCGGCGGCGCCCTGATCCTTGCCGGCGTCTGCCGTCGTCTGGAGCGGCGTCGGCGGCGTGTCCGCGCCGCGCGCGAACCAGAGGAGCGTGGCGGTCAATCCAATGAAGAGCCCGGCGGCGATGGCCGCAACGACCTTCCAGCGACCGGAGCTCGGCGGCGGCTCGATCGAATCGGCGGCGCCGAGGAACGTCGCCGGCCGCGGCGCGAAGATCGAGATTTGCTCTGCCAGTTCAGCGACGAGCGCGGCGGCTTCGTCGTGAGGTTCTTCCGCTTGTGGTTCCTCGCGCGGCGTGGGGTCGCGAAGCTCGGCGTGGGCGATCGGATCGATCGTCGGGGTCGACGACTCGGCCGGGAATTCCTGCATCGACGCCGGCAGGACGTCGTCCGAATCGACCACGGTCTCGCCGGTCGGCTCGTCGACGTGCGACGAGACGACGTGGACGACCGATGGCGGTTCGGCTGTCGGCGCGTTCAGCGGGGTGATCGGCAGCGTCAGCTGGCCTTCGGTCATCGCGCGCTCGAGCGCGTCGCCGAACGCGCGCGCGGACGCGAACCGCGCATCGGGCTCCGGCGCCAGCGCGGCCGACAGCACCTTTCTGATCGCGACGCGGCGCTCGGATGGGAATTCGCGCGACAGCGAGCCGTCCTGTTCGCCGGCGCCGGACGGCCGGCGGCCGGTGAGAATCTCGTGGGCGATCGCGCCCGCGGCGAACACGTCGCCCGCGAGCGACGGCGGTCCGCCGCCGATACGCTCGGGAGCGGCATACGGCCGCCGCGGCGTCGGCCGGACGCGAACGTTTTCGAGCGCCCGCAGCACGCCGGCGCCGCTCACGCGCGGATGCCACTGCGCCGGATCGACGAGCACGTCGCGCGTGTGCAGCGCGCCGTGGCCGAGCCCGGTCGCCCACGCCGCGTCGACCGCTTCGCACACGCCGCGCACCACGGCCAGCGACGCCTCGGCCGACATCACGACCGATCGCCGGATCAGCACGTCGAGCGATTCACCCGGCGCGTCCTCGACGATGAGAAAGGCCGTCATGCCCTCGAGGCCGGCGTCGATCGGTTTGACGAGGTGCGGATGCTCGGGCGTCGCCGCGACCAGCGCGCGCAGCGCGTCGGCCAGCCGCGCGACGTCCTCGGGAATCAGATCGAACTTGAAGGTCTTGGCGACGACGATGCGGTCGTCGACCGGATGGGAACAACGCAACACGGGTCCCAGTACGCCGCTGCCAATC
>DASTCC010000433.1:0-3240 GCA_035711465.1 Vicinamibacterales bacterium | reverse complement strand
CTTCAGCACTCCGTCGATCGCCGCCTGCAGCTCGCGATCGACGCCGGCGAGCTCGTCTTCGGGCGTGTTCTCGATCCACACGTCTGGCGCCACGCCGTAGTTCTCGAGGTTGATGCCGTAGTTGTTCGGCCGCTCCGGATCGTAGGTCACGACCAGAGATCCTGGCGTGCGGATCGAACCGCCGTTGATGAGCGCGTACGATCCGGTGGCGATGACCGCCGCCGAGGTCGGGTTGCCGACGAGGTGGCCCAGGCCGAGCTGCTTGAACGCCATCGGCGTCACCTCGCTGTCGGAGGCCGAGCGCCAGTTGATCATCATGACCTTCGGTCCGGCGATGGCCTGACGCGGCCGTCGGCCCCATTCGGGCGCGCCCCAGCGGCTGTTCCAGTACTCGTACGGCCGCCGCTCCAGGAGGTCGATGATCTGCTGGTCGGTGTTGCCGCCGCCGTTGTAGCGGATGTCGACGATGATTCCTTTCTTGTCCCAGAACTGATCGATCTCGTTCTGGAAGCGGATGAGCGACGGCTGGTTCATCGCCTGGATGTGGACGTAGGCAATCTCGCCGTTGGTCGCCTTGTCGACGATCTCCCGGTTCTTGCGCACCCACGCCTCGTACTTGAGCGCGTTCAGCGAGGCCACCGAGCGCAGGCGCACGTCGCGCGGCGTGGCGTTGGCCGGCGCGGCGGCGACCGTCACGGTCACGTAGTCGTTCAACGGACTGTTCAGCAGCCGCCAGTAGTTGTCGCCCGCCTTGATCGGCGTGCCGTCGATCGCGGTGACGAACTCGCCGACTTTGATGTCGATCCATTCCTTGTCGGCCGGGCCGTCGCGGTAGATGTGCGTGATCTTGTAGCCGCCGTTCTCCGGCGTCATCTCGAAGCCGAGGAACCGCGTCTGATACGGGCTCGGCTGCGGGTTGCTGTCCGGACCGCTGACGCCGGTGTGCGAGGCGTTGAGCTCGCCGATCATCTCGTTGGCGAGATCGTAGACGTCCTCGTTGGCGCCGACGTACTTGAGCAGCGGCGTGTACTTCGCGCGGATCGCGTTCCAGTCCTTGCCGTGCATCTTCTCGTCGTAGAAGCGGTACTTCATCACCCGCCAGGACTCGTCGAGGATCTGCGCCCATTCCTCGCGCTCGTCGACGCGGACGGTGACCGAGAACGGGACGCGCGTCTTGCGACGCTGGCCGGTCATCTCCATCTGCCAGAGCTCGCTGTTCTCGGTGTAGAACACGCGGCGGCGATCGGCCGTGGGTGTGAGGCCGAGGAACGCGCCCGCCGACAGCCGCTGCCGGTCGCGGCCGTCGATGCCGACCGAGAACAGCGCCGGGCCCTGCTCGTCGCGCGAGCGGAAATAGATGGTGCGGCCGTCGGTCGACAGGAAGTACTGCTGCACCGGCTCCTCGCCGCGCGTCACCTGCACAGCGCGGCGGTCGATGCGATCGAGGTTCGGGGGCGTCACCGCGGCCGGCGGCTGGTTCTGATTGCCGCGGCCGCCTTGCCCCTGACCCTGTCCGCCGCCCACCGCCTCGCCGGCGCCGCCGCCGCGACCGCCGCTCGCGCGCCGCAGCCGTTCGCGGACGAGCGGGTCGTCCGGATCTTCCGTCTGCCGGGCCAGCGGCACCACGAACAGCTGATTGACGCCGCCGTTGCGGTTGGAGATGAACACCACCCGCGTGCCGTCGGGCGTGATCGTTCCCTGCGTGTCCGTCCACGGGTTGCCGGTGACGTTGAGCTCGCGTTTGGCGTCGACATCGATCAGAAACACGTCGGCGTTCTGCGAGGCGTCACGCTTGGTGGCGACGAGCCATTTGCCATCGGCCGACCAGCTCGAGACGTTGTAGCCGCCGGCGCGGTGATAGCCGATCTCCGTCGTCGCGCCGGTCTCGGCGGCGGTGACGAACAGCCGGTTCGCCGCCGTCCACGCCAGCCGCGACGAGTCGGGCGCCCAGCCATCGATGGCCTTGAACGACTCGTGCGTCGTGATCTTCCTGTGCGTGCCGGCCTGCCGATCGAACAGCCAGATTTCTTCCTCCTTCGACTCGTCGGAAAGATAGGCGACCCAGCGGTTGTTGGGCGAGATCCGCGCGCCGCGCTGGCGCCATGAGTTGGCCGTGACTTGACGCTTCTCGCCGTAGTCGGGATCGGTCGGCACGAGGAACACTTCACCGTGGAACTCGATCGACGCGTAGTCGCCCTCCGGCGAGATCGAGAAACCGTCGGTCCGGTTCTGCGTGGTCATGAAGCTGACGAGGTTGGTGTTCGGATCGAACGCGAGATCGATCGACACCTTCGTCGGCGTACGCGTCCCGACCTTCAGCGTCCAGATCTCGAACTCGTTCTCGTAGGCGATGGTGCTGCCGTCCGGGCTCATCGACGGAAACTGCACGCCGTCGTCGTCGTGCGACGTCATCTGCTGCGGCTGCCCGCCGGCGGCCGGGATGCGCCAGATGTTGAAGATGCCCGAGCGCTCGGAGGAGAAATAGATCTGCCCGTCCTGGCCCCACATCGGGTAGACGTCCTGTGTGAACGTCTTGTAGTCCTTCAGATCGGTGTCGGTGAGACGGGTCAGCTTCTTCGTCTTCAGATCCTGGAGCCAGACGTCGTCGGAGCGGTTGCCGCGGTAGCCCTTGCGCCAGTAGCTGCCGCCCATGCGGTTGAACGCGAGCAGCGATCCGTCCTGCTTGACCATGCCCTGGACGCCGCCGTCGATCGGCAGCGGCGTCGGCAGTCCGCCGTCGATCGGCACGACGTAGAGCGGGCTGCGCCACGGACTGATCGCGCGGCTGGTGGCGACGAGGATGCCCTTGCCGTCGGGCATCCAGTTGAGCACGGTGTCGGCGACGGTGCTGAACGTCAGCTGCCGGGGCTCGCCGCCCGCGGCGGCGACGATGAAGACGTCGTCGTTGCCGAAACGATCGCTCGTGAACGCGACCCACTGGCCGTCGGGCGACAGGCGCGGAAAGATGTCGCGCGCGACGTGCGCCGTCAGCCGCATCGGGTTCGATCCGTTCTCGTTCGCGATCCAGATGTCGCCGTGGTAGCTGAAGACGAGCTTGCCGCGGCTGACGTGCGGATACCGCGCGAACTTCACCGGCTCGGCCGCCGCGCCGGCGGCGAGACCCAACGCCAGTGCGACAGCGAGCCCGCCGACGATCGATTTCATAAGCAACTCCTTGGGTCGCAGAGTGTAGCAAACGGGTCGGGGCGGGGGTCGGAGGAGGGTCAGTGCAGGGTCGGA
>DASTCC010000432.1:0-8667 GCA_035711465.1 Vicinamibacterales bacterium | reverse complement strand
TCGGGAAGACGTTCTCGAGCGGACATCCGGTGCTCTATGCGCTCGCGGTGGTCACCGCGCTGCTCACCGCGACCTACATGTTCCGGCTGCTCTACATGACGTTCTACGGCGAGCGCCGCACGCCCGCGGTCGCGCACGCCGGTCACGGACATGGCGATCACGGCCACGGCGATCACGGGCACAGCGGACATCTGCACGACGCGCCCGGGCCGATGGCGATTGCGCTCGTCGTCCTCGCGATCGGATCGGTCGCGGCGGGCTGGATCGGCATTCCGCACGTGCTCGGCGGGCACAATCAGATCGAGGGCTTCCTCGAGCCGAGCTTCCACGCGGCCGGTCAGGCCGCCGTCGCCGAGGCGCCGGCCGCCGCAGCCGAGGGTGCCCACGCCGACGCGACCACCGAGATGATGCTGATGGGCCTGTCGGTGCTCGTCGCCCTCGTCGGCATCTTTATCGCGCGAACGTTCTTCCTGAAGAACCCGCGTCTCGCCGAAGACTGGGCGGCGCGGTTCAGCGGTGTGCACCGCCTGCTCTACAACAAGTACTTCGTCGACGAGGTCTACGACGCCACGATCGTGCAGCCGATCAAACGCACGTCGAGCGGCCTGCTGTGGCGCGGCATGGACGCCGGCCTGATCGACGGCACCGTCAACGGCGTCGGTCTGGTCGTGCGCGGCTGGAGCGCCGTGCTGCGGCGGCTCCAGACCGGCTCGGTCCGCGCCTACGCGATGTCGCTCTTCTTGGGAGTGGTGCTGGTCGTGGGCTACTACCTCTATCAATTCCAGGGACGATGACGACGCCGCTGCTGACTCTGCTCGTGCTGGTGCCGCTCGCCGGCGGCATCGCGGTGCTCTTCGCCGGGCGCCGCGACGGCCTGGCGCGCCAGCTCTCGCTCCTGGTCTCGCTCGTCACCTTCGTCGTCAGCCTGGTGATGTGGGCGCGGTTCGACCCGTCCTCGGCTGACTACCAGTTCGTCGAGCGCTACACCTGGCTGCCGGACTTCGGCATCTCGTATCACGTCGGCGTCGACGGCATCAGCCTGCTGCTGGTCGTGTTGACGACGTTCCTGACGCCGATCTCGCTCTTGTGCTCGTGGGAGTCGGTCGAAGAGCGCGTCAAAGAGTTCTGCTTCTTCATGCTCGCGCTCGAAGCGGCGATGATCGGCGTGTTCATCTCGCTCGATCTCTTCCTCTTCTACGTGTTCTGGGACGCGATGCTGATCCCGATGTACTTCCTGATCGGCATCTGGGGCTACGACCGGCGCATCTACGCGGCGATCAAGTTCATCCTCTACACGATGGCCGGCAGCGTGCTGATGCTGCTGGCGATCATCTGGATCGCCTACTACCACCAGTCTGTCAACGGCGTCCCGAGCTTCGACCTCGCCGATCTGTTGCGGCTCTCGGTGCCGGGCGCCCTGCAGACCTGGCTGTTCCTCGCCTTCGCGGTCGCGTTCGCGATCAAGGTGCCGCTGTTCCCGTTCCACACCTGGCTGCCCGACGCGCACGTGCAGGCGCCGACCGCCGGTTCCGTGATTCTGGCCGGTGTGCTGCTGAAGATGGGCACCTACGGCCTGCTGCGTTTCGCGTTCCCGCTGTTCCCCGAAGCCGCGCAGTACTTCGCGCCCTGGATCGCGCTCCTCGCCGTCGTCGGCATCGTCTACGGCGCGCTCGTCGCGATGGTGCAGCCGGACATGAAGAAGCTGGTGGCGTACTCGTCGGTCAGCCACCTCGGCTTCGTCGTCCTCGGCCTGTGCGCGCTCACCATCACCGGCGTGCAGGGCGCCGTGTACCAGATGCTCGCGCATGGCGTCTCCACCGGCGGCCTGTTCCTCATCGTCGGCATGCTCTCGGATCGGCGTCACACCCGGACGATCGCGGAGTTCGGCGGCTTGAAGCTGGTGATGCCGCAGCTCGTCGCCGCGTTCCTGCTGATCACGCTCGCCTCGGTCGGGCTGCCGACGATGAACGGGTTCATCGGCGAGTTCCTGATCCTGATCGGCGCGTTCGGCAGCACGATGAACTACGCGCGCACCCTCACCGTGGTCGCCGCCACCGGCGTGATCCTGTCGGCGGTCTACATGCTGTGGCTGTTCCAGCGCGTCAACTACGGGCCGCTGACGAACGAGAAGAACAAGGGGCTGAGGGATCTCAGCGTCCGCGAGTGGGTCGTGATCGCACCGATTTGTGCGATGGCGATCTTCATGGGCGTGGTGCCGAACGTGTTCCTGAAGCCGATGGAGCCGTCGGTGCGCCGTGCGGTCGAGCACGTCAAGGGCGCGTCGCCACGCAACGCGGACGCGGGCACCGCGAGCGGGATCGCGTTCACGACCGCGCCGGCAGCTACGGCGACGACGCCGGCCGCGCCTGCCGCCGACGTCACGACTGCGCCTGCCATGTCCCCGGCGCCGGCTCCGGCCGCGAGCGTTGGAGGGAGCCGCTGATGGTGACCTGGCAGGACTTCATCGCGGTCATCCCGGTCCTGACCGTCGTGCTCGCGGCATGCACGGTGCTGCTCGCCGAGTCGTTCCGCCGGCGCCACGAGCAGATGCCGCTCGGCCTGCTCGCCAGCATCGGGCTGGTCGGCGCCATCGTCGAGTCGTATCTGCTCTGGGGCAGCCACTTCACCGGCTTCGGCGTCATCGTCATCGACAACTACTCGCTGTTCTTCAACATCATGCTCGCCGGCGTCGGCCTGCTGACGGTGCTGCTGTCGGCGGGCCCGGCGGCGCAGGACCATCTGCCGGAAGGCGAGTACTACGCGCTGATGCTGTTCTCGGTGTCGGGCATGATGCTGATGGCGGCGACCAACGATCTGCTGATCATCTTCATCGCGCTCGAGATCATGTCGCTCGGCGTCTACGTGCTCACCGGCATCAAGCGGACGAGCGAGGCGGGTGCGGAAGCGGCGTTCAAGTACTTCGTGCTCGGCGCGTTTTCGAGCGCGTTCTTCCTCTACGGCATCGCGCTCGCGTACGCCGCGACCGGCACGACTAGGCTCACCGAGATCGGCCTCCACGTCGCATCGACGGCGCTCGAACCGGGCCTGTTGCTGGTGCTCGCGATGGTGCTGCTGCTGGTCGGCTTCGCGTTCAAGGTGTCCGCGGTGCCGTTCCACATGTGGACGCCGGACGCTTATCAGGGCGCGCCGACGCTGGTCACCGGGTTCATGTCGACGGGCGTCAAGGCGGCGGCGTTCGCGGCGTTCCTGCGCGTCTTCCTGTCGTCGCTTGAGCCGCTGCGGGTCGAGTGGCTGCCGATCGTCTCGGCGGTCGCCGGCCTGACGATGATCGTCGGCACCGTCGTCGGCGTGGCGCAGTCGAGCGTCAAGCGCATGCTCGCGTACTCGAGCATCGCCCACGCCGGCTTCCTGCTGCTCGGCATCGCCGCGGCCAGCTCGGCGGGGAAGGCGTCGATCCTCTTCTATCTCGTCGCCTACGGCGTCACCAACCTCGGCGCTTTCGGCGTGCTGGCGGTGCTCGCGACCAACGACCGGCCGCACGACGAAGTCCGCGATTTCGCCGGGCTCGCCTACGAGAAGCCGGGCCTGGCGGGGCTGCTCACGGTCTTCCTGCTCTCGCTTGGCGGCTTCCCGCCGACGGTCGGCTTCGTCGCCAAGTGGTACATCATCAGCGCCGCGGTGCAGGAGGATCTGATCTCGCTGGCGATCCTCGCGGTGCTGACCAGCGTCATCTCCGTCTTCTTCTATCTCCGCATCGTCGTCCAGATGTACATGGTCGACGACAAGGCGCCGGCACACCGTCCCGCGGTGTCGAAGGTGGCGCTGGCCGGCATCGTGCTCGCGCTCGTCGCCGTGTTCTACCTCGGCATCGTGCCCGGCGAGTTAATGGCGGTGGCGGCGGATTCGGTGTCGTCGATTTTCTAGGGTCAGATCTCGAAGATTTTGTCGATCCGCAGCGATCCCTGGAATGAGTGGAGTCGTCAGGGACGTGATCCGCCTGGATGGCAGCTCGCGTATCTTGACGAGCCTCCTGGCGCGGCGACGATAGACGCGAACCCTGCGTTTCACCGGATCGGTCACCCAGTACTCGAGCACGTCGTGCCGGCTGTACAACCACACGTCGCGCGCGGCTCGCCGCAACGCGTCCTCGTCGACGTAGAAGCGGTCCGACAGCGCCGCGGCGACATCCGCGACGTGCCGCTCCTCGATCGCCGCGACGATGTCGATGTCGATCGTGGAGCGCGGCTCGCCCGCGTATGAGCTGGCGATGGACCCACCGACCGTGCTCGCGATGCCGAGTTCGTCCAACGCCCGTGGGACCTCGGGAGCCACGGCGATGCGGTCGGCGACTTCCGCCGCCGTCATTCGAGCTGGGGAACGGCGACGGCTGGAAACGCCCGTGTTGCCAGCTCGCGCCCGCGCAGGAGGACGGTCAGCCGCAGCCGCTGCCCGTCCGGCGAGGCGTCAGGATGATGCTCGCGAATGCCCGCGAGCGCCAGCGACAAGACGGCCTGGGTCATGCCGCGGATGACTGCCGTCTTCTTTTCAGGAGACATCTCCCGCCACGCGGCAACCTGCATCTGCTCGATCGCCGATGACGTATCCATCGCCAGCCGATCGGACGGTGAGGCGGCGTCTCCAGCAGCCATGGGCCATTCTGCGCGAGTGCTGGCTACTGTTGAAGCTTCCGGACCGCGCGACGAACGACGCCATCGTCTTCCGGCGCGACCGTCCGCAGATCGATCAGCACGCGATCGTGTTCGACGCGCGCGATGATCGGCGGATCGGCACGTCTGAGCGCCGCGGCGACGTGAGCCGCGCTGACAACTGCCGAGGTCACCGCGACCAGACGCGTCGGCAGCGCCGACTGCGGCGCGCTGCCGCCGCCGATCGTCGAATGTCCATCGACGATCGTTGCCGTGATCGTCGCCGAGGTGATCGCGGCCGCGAGTGCGCGCGCGCGATCGGCGATCTCGTCGACCGACATTGTCAGCATGCGGTAGACGGGGATCTCGCGGCGCCGTGACGGCGTCGCCCACAGCATCAGTGTTGCTTCCAGCGCCGCATAGGTCAGCTTGTCGGCGCGAACCGCGCGCATCAGCGGGTGACGGCGCGCGCGATCGACGAGGTCGCGCTTGCCGAGGACGATGCCGGTCTGGGGGCCGCCGAGGAGCTTGTCGCCGCTGAAAGCGACGAGATCAGCGCCGCGCGCGAGACTCGTGCGCACCGACGGCTCGTCGGCGAGCGCTGCAGGCGTCTCGACGTCGTCGATGCCGAGCCAGCCGCTACCGAGATCCTCGAACACCGGAATCGCGTGCGGCGTCGCGACTTTCGCGATGTCGCTGAGTCCCGGGCGTTCAGTGAAGCCCTCGACGCGGAAATTCGACGGATGCACGCGCAGGAGGAGCGCGGTGCGATCGCAGATTGCCGCGGCGTAATCGGCGGCCCGAGTCCGGTTGGTGGTGCCGACCTCGCGCAGGATCGCGCCCGACTGCCGCATCACGTCGGGGACGCGAAAGCCGCCGCCGATCTCCACCAGCTCGCCGCGCGAGACGATCGCTTCGCGCCCGTCGGCGACCGCCGCGAGCACCAGCATGACCGCGGCGGCGTTGTTGTTGACGACGAGCGCCGCTTCGGCGCCGGTCAGCGCACAAAGCAGACGCTCAGCGTGGACGTGGCGATGGCCGCGGACGCCGGCGTCGATGTCGAACTCGAGATTGGCGTAGCCCCGCGCGACCGCGGCCATCGCGTCCAGCGCGGCGCCGGCGAGCGGCGCGCGGCCGAGGTTGGTGTGGACGATGACGCCGGTGGCGTTGATTGCCGGCCGCAGCGAGGCTTCGGCGCGTGTCGCGAGCAGCGTCAGCGCGCGCTGCTCGATCCAGGCGCCGGCGGCTTCGGCCGTCGCCGGCGCGGCGTCGGCGCTCGATGCAGCGGTGATCGACCCGCGCAACTCGTCGGCGGCCTGACGCGCGGCCTGCGCGACCGCGGCGTGGCCGTGGCGCGCCTGCGCGCGCACGAGCGCGTCGCGCTGCAGGACCTGATCGATCGACGGGATGACTCGGGGCGACGACATCGGCGCGGTTGCGGTGTCGGGGTCGACAGGATACCATCACGAGGTTTTCAGATGTCGGATTCGAAGCCGCCCGATCGCGTGCTGCCCGACGCCCCGGTGTACCGTCCGCTCGAGCGCTTCTGGCCGTACGCCGATCTGCCCGAGCAGCCGACCGACGAAGAGCTCGCCACCATCCATCCCGACGTCCGCGCTGCCTTGTTCGGCCGCGGCGACGTGCCGTTCTCGATCTCGATCGAGTTCGATGACTTCGAGGGCGGGGATGGCGAGCGCGCGGTCGCGATGGCCGAGGGTGCCGACGAGCACGTCGAGATCGAAGTCGACGGCGTCTGGCGTCATCGGGCGCGCTTCGTGCCCGGCGATCGGCCGATGCGGATTCGCGATCTCTACGAGCTCGTCGGATCGCGTCCGAACACCGAGGTGCTGATTGACGACAGGCCCGTGCCCGGCGCCCGGGAGCTGTGGCTGCCGCTCGTCTGGTTCTTGATTCGCTGACGTGGAGGAGAGAAGGCGGGAGGGGTGTTCGGCAGCAGGTGAGGGACCGGAACGCTCGGCTCCGGTCCCCCGGCGTGGTTACGCGTTAGCTCGGCTTCGTGACGTTGCCGGCCTGCGGTCCCTTCGGACCATCAACGATCTCGAATTCGACCTGCTGGCCTTCTTCGAGCGTCCGGAATCCGGATCCCTGAATCGCTGAGAAGTGCACGAACACGTCGTTGCCTCCCTCGCGCTCGATGAACCCGTAGCCCTTCGCGTTGTTGAACCACTTGACCTTGCCCGTGATACGCATGTACTTGCCTGCCTTGCGATGCTGCGGTGGGGTGCCACCGCAAAACCCCCCGGCATCGTCGACCGCGGGCGCGACGGGGGTACAAAAAAAGACCGCACTGCGCGGTCTTGCTCTAGACGCCGACCCGCTCAACGTCAACCGGGCACATTAACCTAGTCGATGTCAACTGTCAACGGCAAATTATGCGCGCCCTAATGAGCGTATCCGACAAAACCGGCCTGGTCCCTTTCGCTCAGGGCCTGGCCAGGCTGGGCTGCGAGCTCGTGTCGACGGGCGGCACGGCCAAGGCCCTGGCCGCGGCCGGACTGCCGGTCGTCGGCATCTCCGAGGTCACCGGCTTCCCGGAGATGATGGACGGCCGCGTCAAGACGCTCCATCCCAAGGTGCACGGCGGCATCCTGGCGCGCCGGCACCGGCCGGACGATCTCGCGGCGATGGACGCGCACGGCATCCGCGCCATCGACCTCGTCGTCGTCAATCTCTATCCGTTCGCGGCCGCGGCGGCGCGCGCGGATCTGCCGTTCGACGATCTGGTCGAGGAGATCGACATCGGCGGTCCCAGCCTGGTGCGGGCGGCGGCCAAGAACTTTCGCGACGTGCTGGTCGTCGTCGAGCCGGGTGACTACGAGCGCGTCCTGGCCGCGCTCGCGCGTCCCGGCGGGCCGGAGCTGTCGTTCCGATTCGATCTGGCGCGGCGCGCGATCGCGCATACGGCGGCGTATGACACGATGATCGCGAAGACGCTCGATGAGGTGCGCGTCGACGATGCGGCGAAGACGTTTACGCGGGGCGCGGCGACGGCGCCGGCCACGCCGGAGGCCGCAGGCGAGGCGCTGCCGGAGACGTGGCAGCCGCAGCTCGTCAAGATTCGCGACCTGCGCTACGGCGAGAATCCGCATCAGGCAGGCGCCTGGTATCGCGAGGGCTCGGCGGGCTTCGGCGGCGCGGTCGTGCATCAGGGCAAGGAGCTGTCGTTCACCAATCTGCTCGATCTCGACGCCGCCGCGCGGCTGGCGCTCGAGTTCGACGAGCCGGCGGCGGTGGTGATCAAGCACACGAACCCGTGCGGCGTTGCGACGGCGATGTCCAGCGCCGACGCCTACGTGCGCGCGCGCGAGGCCGATGCGCTGTCGGCGTTCGGCGGCATCGTCGGACTCAATCGGCCGATCGACGCGGCGACCGCGAGGGCGCTGGTGGCGACGTTCATCGAAGCGGTGATCGCGCCGGCGATCGAGCCGGGTGCCGATGTGCGCGAGATTCTGGCGAAGAAGCCGAACATGCGGGTCGTCACCGCGGCGTTCGATGCGGCGCCGTCAAAGCTCGATGTCCGTACGATTCTCGGCGCCTGGCTCGTGCAGGAACGCGATCACGTGACGGAGGCTTGCGCGAAATGGCCGATGTACGCCGAGCCGCGCGTCGTCACCAAACGCGCACCCACCGATGACGAATGGCGGGCGCTCCGTTTCGCCTGGCGCGTCTGCGCGCACGTCAAGTCCAATGCGGTGATCTTCACCAGCCCGGACGTGACGTTGTCGGTCGGGGCCGGCCAGATGAGCCGCGTCGATGCCGTGAAGGCCGCGGTGATGAAGGGCGGCGAGGCGCTCAAGGGATCGGTCGCGGCCTCTGACGCGTTCTTCCCGTTCCGTGATGGCCTGGATGCGCTCGCCGCTGCCGGTGCCACCGCCGTCGTCCAGCCCGGCGGTTCGGTGCGCGACGCCGAAGTCATCGCCGCCGCCGACGCACACGGCCTGGCCATGGTGTTCACGGATCGGCGTCATTTCAGACATTAAGGGGCCGGGGGGCGTGAGGGGGACGGAGCCCTTTTCCACAGAAATGGCGGAACCGGGGA
>DASTCC010000431.1:0-6420 GCA_035711465.1 Vicinamibacterales bacterium | reverse complement strand
GCCGGCACCGGCGGCCGCGATCCGATCGATGCGGTCACGACCGAGCTGTCGAAGCAGTTCGACGTCGTCGCCGGCCCGTGGGCAGGCGCGGC
Organism: Vicinamibacterales bacterium; assembly: GCA_035711465.1. GTDB lineage: Bacteria > Acidobacteriota > Vicinamibacteria > Vicinamibacterales > SCN-69-37 > DASTCC01. Next base: position 6,328 of record DASTCC010000431.1, on the reverse strand, counting down.
GGCGATGGTGATCGTCGGCGCGGGCATTCCCGACAGCGCGCGGGCGTGGACCGGCCCGGCGTTCGCAGTGACACGAGCCGCCCCGGCCGTCGCCATCGTCACCGCATCCGCGCCGAGGCAGGTGCAAGTGAACGCAAAGGCGCCGGTCGCGATCGCGGTCGCGACGACTGGCATCGCCGGCCGCCGTGTCGAGCTGTCCCTGACGCACGACGGCCGCGTCGTCGACAGCACGACCATCGACGTCACTGCGGCGGCGTCGACGCTCGCGCAGACGCTCTCGTTCGTGCCGACGCGCGAAGGCGCGGCCAGGCTCGAGGTGACCGCGCGGGTGGTGGACGCCGCGGCGGCGAGCTCGGCGACGCTCCTCGTCGACGTCAATACGCGCAAATGGCGCGTGCTCTTCGTCGACTCGCGACCGTCCTGGTCGTCGACGTTCGTCCGCCGTGCGATCGAACGCGACGAGCGATTCGAGGTCGCGAGTCGCGTGGCGACGTCGAGAAACGTGTCCGCGGCAACCCCCGGCGCGCCGGCGCAACTCGACGATGCCGCGGGACTCGGCCGCTTCGACGCGATCGTCGCGGGGGCATCGACCGAGATGTCCGCCGCCGACATCCGTCATCTCGAAACCTTCGCGAGGACCCGCGGAGGCACCCTGGTCCTCCTGCTCGAAGCGCGTCCCTCGGCAGCGGTCGAGGCGCTGATCGGCGTTCGCGGCTGGCAGTCGCGGACGACCACCGAGCCGACGCCGCTTTCGGCGGTGGCGCCGGGTCATGCCGGTTTGAGTGCGGCCGAGCTCGCGTGGCCCGCGAGCATGCCAGCGCTGGCGACGCCGCTTGCCTCGTTCGCGCCCTCCGCGGGCGCCGCGCAGGTGCCAGTGGTCTGGCAACACCCTCTCGGCGACGGCGCTGTCATCGTCAGCACCGCGTTCGATGCGTGGCGGTGGCGGGCGGCGGAAGGATCGACGTTCGACGCGTTCTGGCGCGAGACGATCGGCGAGGCCGCGGCGCGCGCACCAGCGGCGATCGAAGTCGACATCGCGCCGGTGACGAGGCCCGGCGATCGCGTTGCGATCCGGGTGACGGCGCGCGAGCTCGCGGCGGCGGCGGACGAGCCCGGCGCGATGCAGGCGACTGCCTCGGCGAGGATCACCGCGCCGGATGGTTCGTCCGACTCGATCCTGCTCGTCCCCATAGCGCCCGGCCGTTTCGAAGGGCACTGGCGAGCGTCGACCATTGCCGGCGTGCATCGCGTGAGCGCGACGGTCGACGACGGGCGCGGCGAGGCAATCGTCGCCGTCGATGCGACAGCGTCCCGGGCGCCGATCGCGTCCGAACGGCTCTCGGCCTGGACCAGTTCGCGCAAGGGTCGGGTCTTCAGCGAGCACGAGATCGCCGGCCTGGCCACCGCGCTCACGGCCGAGCTCGCTCCGGCTCGCGAGGACATCCGCTGGCACCCGATGCGATCGCCATGGTGGATCGTCCCGTTCGCGGCGCTCGCCGGCTTCGAATGGATGAATCGGCGCAAGCGCAGCCTGATCTGACGTTTGCGCACGCGGGGCTCATCCACGAGCGCCGCTCGTAGAAACCGCACGAAGCACCCGGCACGCAGCACCCAGCACCCAGCACGAGCCATCCATACTTGCCACCTGTCTTGACAGGTCGAGTACCGCCTCATACGCTTCGCCCGTATGTATTCCCGCGACGAAGTCAAAGCCATCACCGACAAGATTTTCAACATGGCCAAGGGTGTCGACTCCGTGGAGGTCGACCTGACGGGGTCCGAGCGGTCCGGCACGCGCTGGGCGAACTCGTCGATCACCGTCAACCTCGTCCAGTACGACCGGTCGCTCACGCTCAGCGTGCGCAGCGGACAGAAGACCGCGAGCGCGACGACGCGCGACTTCTCGGACGCGGGGCTGCAGGCCGCGGTCGATGAAGCGGTCACCGCGGTCAAGGACCGGCCCGACTCGCAGAACCTGCCGGAGCTGCTCGGCGAACAGAAGTACATCGACGTCGACGCGGCGCTGCCGAGCGGCGTCAACTTCGGGCCGCGCGAGCGCGCGTTGATGGTCAAGGAGAGCCTCGACATCAACGAGAAGCAGGGTACCGTCGGATCGGGATACATCCCCAAGAACGATCAGACCAACTGCACGGCCAACACCAAGGGGCTGTTCGCCTACTACCGCTCTGCTGAAGCCGGCTTCGTGTTGACGTGCCGGATGCCGGACGGCAGCGGCTCGGGCTGGGCGGGGATCACCGGCGTGAAGGACATGAGCCTGATCAAGCCGGGTGAGATCACGGAGATCGCGTCGCAGAAGGCGCTGCGCAGCCGCAAGCCCAAGGCGCTCGAGCCCGGCCGCTACACCGTGATTCTCGAGCCGCGCGCCAACGCGCGGCTGCTCTCGCTGATGACCGGCATCTTCAACCAGGGCGGCGGCCAGGGCGGTCCCGGTGGTGGCGGTGGCGGCGGCGGTTTCGGCGGCGGCGCCGGCAGCTTCATGGCCGACAAGAAGCCGGGCGACAAGATCTTCAGCGACCTGTTCTCGCTGAAGAGCGACATTGGCCACCCGATCCTGCGCCAGACGCCGATCCTCGGCGACAACCGTCCCGCGGCGCCGGTGACGTGGGTCGAGAACGGCGTCCTCCGCAACTTCGCGCAGGGGCAGCCGGCCAACGTCAACATGAGCCTGGTGATGGGCGGCAGCGACATGTCGATCGACGAGATGGTGAAGAAGACGCGCCGCGGTCTGCTGGTGACGTTCTTCTGGTACATCCGCGGCGTCCCGGCCGAAGGCCAGCCGCTGCTGAACACCGGCATGACGCGTGACGGTCTCTTCCTGATCGAAAACGGCGAGATCACGACGCCGGTCCAGAACTTCCGCTGGAACATGTCGCCGCTGGTCGCCTACAACAACATGACGCTGGTCGGCAAACCGGTGCCGATGCACATGGGCGAGTCCTACGACGGCGGCGGCACGGGGATGATCCCGCCGGTGCGCATCGAAGACTTCTATATGACGTCAGTGTCGCCGGCCGTTTAACGGCCGTCGACGCTGACGCCAGACTCGCGGCTCGCGGCTCGGGGCCCGGACACGAACGCAGACACGGGGCCTGTCCCGTTTGGCGAAAGCCGGGACTGGCCCCTTAGACAAGTGCTCTTCTCATGACGACACGACGAGATTTCATCAAGTCCATGTCCGCCGGCGCGGTGTTGCTCTACACGAGCGACATCATCGGCGATCTGATCGCGCAGTCGCCGATCGGCCGCGTGCTCGAGTCGAAGTTCAAGGGACTGGCCGACATCTCGCTCGAGGAGTGCAGACGCGCCGGCTGTTCGTACTCCGACATCCGATTCACGCGCAATCTCAGCCTGCCGGGCGCGACGGCGTTCGCCACGAATGACGCCAGCGTGACGCCGGACCAGGGCGGCTTCGGCCGCGGCGGGCGTGGCGGCGGTGGCCGCGGCGGCGGCGGACGCGGCGGCGGCTTCGGCGGCTTCGGGCGCGGCGGCGTGCTCGAGCAGGGCGACTTCCCCGATGGATCGCCGCGCGCGGCCGGCTTCGGCGTCCGCGTGATTCACGGCGGCGTCTGGGGCTTCGCCAGCAGCCCGATCGTCACCGAGGACGAGATCCGCCGCATCTCGCGGCTCGCGATCGAGATCGCCCGGGCGAGCGCGATCGCCAAGAAGACCGACGTGCGCCTCGCCCCGGTGCCGGCCTACCAGATCTACTGGAAGACGCCGATGGACGTCGACCCGACGACGATGTCGGACTCCGACAAGCGCAACGCACTGCAGGCGATCGTCGACGCCGCGATCAAGCAGAAGGACGTCGTCAGCGCCAGCGCCTCGGCCAACTTCAGCACCGAGTGGAAGTACTTCGCGTCGTCGGAAGGGTCGTACATCGAGCAGGAGATCTTCAGCACGTCGCCCAACTTCACCGTCACCGCGAAACGGGGCGACGTGACCCGGGCGCGCTCGCTGGCGATTCCCGGCGGCACCGGCGGCTGGGAACTGGTCGAGCTGGATCGGATGACGTCGAGCGTCGACCAGATCGTCGACGAGGCGATCGAGATCGCCGCGGCGAAGCCGATCACGCCGGGCGTCAAGGACCTGGTGCTGACGCCGTCGCACCTCGCGCTGACCATCCACGAGATCGTCGCCCACCCGACCGAGCTCGATCGCGTCGTCGGCTACGAAGCCAACTACGCCGGCACGAGCTTCTGCAAGGTCAGCGACATCGGCAAGCTCAAGTACGGATCGAAGCTGTTCAACATCACCGGCGACAAGGTGCGCCCGGGCGGACGCGCCACCATCGGCTACGACGACGACGGCGTCAAGACGACACAGTTCCCGATCGTGCGCGAGGGCATCCTCGTGGGACTTTCGAGCAACCGCGAGACGGCGCACTTCATCGGCGAGAAAGAAAGCCGCGGCTGCACGCAGGCGACGACATGGCGCGACTACCCGTTCCTGCGGATGCCGAACGTCCACCTCGACGCCGGACCACCGGGATCGCCGACGCCGGAACAGATCATCGCCGACACCAAAGACGGCGTGCTGATCGAGGGCAGCGGCAGCTTCTCGATCGATCAGCAGCGCTACAACGGCCAGTTCGGCGGCGGCGCGTTCTGGGAGATCAAGAACGGCAAGAAGGTGCGCGCGGTCACCAACGTCACCTACAACGCGATCACGACCGACTTCTGGGCGAACATGGACGCGCTCACCGGCCCGGAGTACTGGCAGCAGTTCGGCCTCGGCGGCGACGCCAAGGGCCAGCCGACGCAGAGCCAGAGCGTGTCGCACGGCGCGCCGTGGGTCCGCATTCGGCGGATCATGGTCGGCGCGGCGTATCAGTGACGCAGACACGGGGTCTGTCCCGTTAGGCGAAAGCCGGGACTGACCCCTTACTGGAGACACGAATGGATTCCTCACGCCGCTCTTTCCTCAAGACCGTCGGCGCCGCCGGCGTGGCGGGTGTCGCGTTCTCATCGACCGACCTCATCGCCGATCTCTTCGCCCAGTCGCCGCGCGGCCGCGTCCGCGACTCGAAGTTCAAGGGGCTGTCGGACATCGTGCTCGGCGAGGCGAAGCTGGCTGGCTGCAGCTACGCCGACGTGCGGTTCACGATGAGCGCGAACATCCCCGGCGCCAACGCGAGCTTCAACGCGGCCGGCGCCGCGGGTGAAGCGGGCGGCGGCGGGCGCGGCGGACGCGGCGGCGGTGGCGGGCGCGGTGGTGGCGGCCGCGGCGGCGGCGGCCGTGGAGGCGGACGCGGCGGCGGCGCCGGCATTCCGGCGACCGACGCGGAGATCGTCGCCGGCGGCTTCGGCGTCCGGGTCATTCACTCCGGCGTGTGGGGTTTCGCCAGCAGCCCGATCGTCACCGAGGACGAAATCCGGCGCATCACCAAACTCGCCGTCGAGGTGGCGCGCGCGAGCGCCATCGCCAAGCGGACCGACGTGCGTCTGGCGCCGGTGCCTGCCTACGTCGAGAACTTCGTGACGCCGATGGTCAAGGATCCGTCGACCGTCTCGCAGACCGACAAGCAGGCCTGGGCGCAGGCGATCGTCGACGCCGCCAGCAAGGTCAAGGGCGTGACCGGCGTCAACGTCGGCTGCCAGTGCAGCTGGGACTGGAAGTATTTCGCCTCGAGCGAGGGCAGCTACATCGAGCAGGAGGTCTACACGACCTCGCCGACGCTCAACGTCACCGCGCGGGTTGGCGAGGTCACGCGGACGCGCAACTTCCCCGGCGTCGCCGGCGTCGGCGGCTGGGAATTCGCCGAGAACAGCAAGCTGCTGGCCAACGCCGAGAAGGCGGCGACCGACGCGGTCGAGATGTGCACGGCGAAGCCGCTCGGATCCGCGGGGCTCCGCGACCTGATCCTGTCCCCGTCGCATGCGATGCTGACGATTCACGAGATCGTCGCGCACCCGACCGAGCTCGATCGCGTCGTCGGCTACGAGGCCAACTACGCCGGCACCAGCTTCATCAAGCTCAGCGACATCGGCAAGCTGAAGTACGGATCGAAGCACTTCAACATCCGCGCCAGCAAGACCGACACCGGCCTCGGCTCCTGCGGCTACGACGACGACGGCGTCAAGAACACCGAGTTCGACATCGTCAAGGACGGCATCCTCGTCGGCCTGCAGACCAATCGCGAGACGGCGCATTTCGTCGGCGAGAAGGAATCGCGCGGCTGCACGTTCGCCAATTCGTGGCGCGACTACCCGTTCCTGCGGATGCCGAACGTGCACCTGACGGCCGGCCCGGCGGGATCGCCGAAGCTCGCCGACCTGATCGCGAGCGTCAAGGACGGCGTCATGAT
>DASTCC010000430.1:0-26787 GCA_035711465.1 Vicinamibacterales bacterium | reverse complement strand
GATGAGCACGTCCTCGATCGCGACGACGACAACCTCTGGCGCGAACAGGTGGATCTCGTGGCCGGCGTCCGCGATCACCGAGAACCGCGGGTTGGTCGACAACTTCGCGAGCGCCGCATGCGCGGCTTCGCGGTCGGCGTTGCGATCGCTGCCGCGCGAGAGGACGACGGTCGGCCGATCGCCGAATGGCGTCGCGCTCGCGGTACGCGTCGCCAGCAGCGCCGCGAGCATTGCCCGCTCGCGCTCCTGCGAAGAAGCGACCACCTCGGCGGGCACGGTTTCCGGTATCGACGAGATCAGCCGCTCGTCGAGCTGTATGCGGGTCCGGTAGAGGTCGGGCGGCAGACGATCGAATGGCGCGCCGGTCTGCGGCTTGCGCCGCGGCACCGGCACCGGCTGCGTCGGGAATGTCGTCTTCAGCTGGTCGGCCGTCAGTGACGCGATCAGCACTCCCTCGCCGTTGAGCATCGTGAACAGGCGGTCTTCGCTCGACGGGTCGACGAAGACGAAGCCGACGACCTCGTCAGGATACGCGGCGAGGTAGGTGCGGACGAGGAGGCCGCCGCGAGACGCGCCCACCAGCACGTACGGCGGCTTCTCGGCAGCGGCGGCGAGCAGCGCATGCAGATCGCCTGCGGTGGTGCTGCTGCCGCCTGACGGGGCCGGATCGCTCCAGCCATGTCCGGCGCGATCGTACGAACACACGCGATGTGACTTTTCGACCTCGCGCTGCACCAGCGCCCAGTCGATCGCGAACGACGACGCGCCAGCTTCGAGAATGACCGACGGGGCGCCCTGGCCGCTGCAGAGGAGATGCAGGCGCCGTCCGCCGATGTCGACGAGCTTGCCTGGCGCCGGCGGCAGGTCCGATTGTCGCGCCGGGATGCCGATCAGGAGGGCGCAGCACAGAAGGACGATGCGCATGACAATGCTCCTAATAGGCGCCGCGATACTCCGGTGGTAATTGCTGGGCGATCGCTTTCCCGATCGCGTCGACGACGGCGCGCCGGTCGCCGCCGCCGGCGACGAGCTCTTCGACGCGGCGCGGCCGTCCGACCGACATTCGCACGCGCGCCGGCCTCGGGGCGGCATCGGCAATGGAGAACAGCGTCTCCGATCCCGTCAGGCCCACCGGCACGATCCACGTCTGTGGCACCTCGACGTAGCGCGCCACCGCCGGCAGCAGGCGCTGCATCCGCCCGTCGCGGCTGCGGGTGCCTTCGCCGAAGAGCACCAGCACGTCACCAGCGCGCAGGCGGCTGTGGGCGACGTCGATCGCGCGCCTTGCGGCTTGCGCCACTTCACGCGCGCCGAGCACGGCCTCTTCCGACGCGACGTCGGCGCTCTGCGGCACCTTGATCGTGCCGAAGCAGAGACTCGAGAAGCGGCGCTCTCGGCTCGTGAAGACTTTCGGGCCGGCCAGCGCCGTGAGCCGCGTCGCGACCTCGCCCGCGCCGGCGCGCTGCAGCAGCACGTCGATGACGTTGGCGTCGGAGTACGACAGGTGGTTGGCGAAGACGATCGCCGGCTCGCCGGCGATCGCCGCGAGCTGTTCGACGCCATCGACGCCGGAATCGGCGGTCAGAAAGCGGTCGGCGAGCGCGTGATGGATCCGCCGCGCCAGCGGGTCGGGCGGGTAATAGTCCCAGCCGCGATCGACGGTCAGCCGCTCCTTGAGCGCGACGAGGGCGTCGGCGCCGGCCGCGTCGATCTCCCGCTCGAGTGTCGCGCGAATGTCCTTCGCCGACAGCAGATCGGACGCGCCGAGAAACCGGACGACGGCGTCGACGAGCGCGTCGCGCGCGATCATCACTTTCTGATCCGGCCGAGCGCGTCCTTGAAGACGCCCTGGACGTCCGCCAGTGTCGTGTTCTTGTCGTTGTTGTAGCCCATCAGGCGATCGGGGTAGCTGCGCGCGGCGGTGCGCTCGTCGACGACCGCGCGCACGATCTGGAGCGCCGCGCGTCGCGGATGAAAGCCGCCGGTGACCTCGCGGCTGGCGCGCTCCATGGCGCAGTAGATGCTCCAGGTCTTGCTGTCGGCAGCGCACGGCCGATCGTCGGAGCGCGCCCACGCGGCCTCGGTCGCGAGCATCCCCGCGGCCCGCTCGATGATCGCGCGATCCAGGTCCGACGGCGCCACCAGCCTCGCATCGTCGACCCGGAACCGCAGCTCCGTTGGCGTCTCGACAACATGGGTGACTTCGTACCAGCCGATCGGCGTGCGAATGACGCCGGGGCGCGTGCCGTAGAGCTCGACCTCGATCGCGGTCGTCTGTCCGGGGATGCGGCCGGCAATCTGGCCTCTGTAGATCGCGCTCGGCGTCGCGTCGCTTCGCCACGTGCCGGTCTGGATGGCCGCCTCGGCCGTGAGCGTCATCACCGGCCGGCTCTCGCCGAGCATCGCGCCGCACGACCCTTTCCACGGCGCGTCGCCGCTCGCGCGGGCGAGCTCGCACTGCCGCGGCGGTGGAATCGAATCCTGCGGGACCGGTGAGATCAGCAGCAGCGTCAACGCCAGCGCCAGGCGCATTCGATGATTCTACGCCCGTCGCCGTTGACCAGTGTCGGCCGCTGACGGGATATGATTCGGCCACACCGCATAGCCCATGGACGAGAAGGACAGCAAGCCTATCGAGGCGAAGGTAGTACTCCGCCGGCTGACGCTCGAGGACTTCGACGCGCTGGTCGCGATGCAGGAGAAGAGCTTTCCGGGCATGAGGCCCTGGCTGCGCGAGCAGATCGCGAGCCAGCTCGAGATCTTCCCGGAAGGCCAGTTCGCGATCGACGTCGGCGGCCGCCTGGCCGCGTCGGCCAGCAGCCTGATCGTGGACTCGGGGGCGCAGAGCCAGTGGCACGACTGGAAGGCGATCACCGACAACGGCTACATCCGCACCCACGACCCGCAGGGCGACATGCTCTACGGAATCGAGATCATGGTGGAGCCGCAGTTCCGAGGCATGAAACTCTCGCGCCGGCTCTACGACGCGCGCAAGCAGCTCGCGCGCACCCTCAACCTGAAGGGCATCATGATCGGCGGCCGCATCTCCGGCTACGGCCAGCATGCCGATCGGATGTCGGCGTCAGAGTACGTCCAGAAAGTGATCAGCAAGGACCTGATCGATCCGGTGCTGACGCCGCAGCTCTCCAACGGCTTCGTGCTCAAGGGCCTGATCCCGGACTACTTCCCCAGCGACTCCGAGTCGCGCGGCTACGCCACGTTCCTCGAGTGGACCAACCTCGATTACGTGCCGCCCGACCGGCGTCAGCTGATGCGGCCGGTGAGCCCGGTGCGGCTCTCGGCGGTGCAGTACCAGATGCGGCGGATCGCCAACTTCGACGAGTTCGCCAAGCAGTGCGAGTTCTTCGTCGACGTCGCCTCGGACTACAAGGCGGACATCCTCGTCTTCCCGGAGCTGTTCACGACGCAACTGCTGTCGGCCGTCCAAGCCGACCGGCCGGGCCTGTCGGTTCGGTTGCTGGCGGAGTTCACCGGACGGTTCATCGATCTCTTCGGCCATCTCGCGATCAAGTACCACCTCAACATCGCTGCGGGCAGCCAGTTCGAGCAGGACAAAGATCAGCTCTATAACACCGCCTATCTCTTTCACCGCAACGGCGCCGTCGACAAGCAGCGCAAGCTCCACATCACGCCGCACGAACGTCGCTGGTGGGGCGTGCAGCCGGGACAGGAGTTGCGGACGTTCGAGACCGACCGCGGACGGGTGGCGATTCTGCTCGGCTACGACGTCGAGTTTCCGGAGCTCGCCCGAATGGCGGTGGACCAGGGCGCCGAGCTCCTGCTGGTCCCGTTCAACACCGACGAGCGCAACGACTATCTGCGCGTCCGTTACGCCGCGCAGGCACGCGCAGTCGAGAATCCCGTTTACGTCGTCCTCGCCGGCTGCGCCGGCAACCTGCCCGACGTCGAGCACGCCGACATCCATTACGCGCAGTCGGCGATTCTGACGCCGGCCGATTTCAGCTTCAGCCGCGACGGCGTCGCCTCCGAGTGCCAGGCGAACATCGAAACGGTGATCGTCGCCGAGGTCGACCTCGAGATGCTGCGGCGTCAGCGCCGCAAGGGCACGGTGCTCAACTGGGCGGACCGGCGCACCGATCTCTACTGCGTCGACTATCTCAGCGGCCGGGAACGACGGCAGGTGTGACGGCGACACTGCGCCGCAGGCTGCTCTTCGGCGCGCTCTACTTCAGCGAAGGCGCGCCGATCGGCTTCCTCTGGTGGGCGATGCCGGCCAGGCTGCGCGCCGCCGGTCTCGAGGTCGACGTCATCACCGGTCTCCTCGGCGTTCTGGTCCTGCCCTGGGCGTTGAAGTTCCTGGCGGCGCCCTTCGTGGACGTGCTGCGATCGCCGGGTTGGCCGCTGCGCGCCTGGATCGCGGCGGCGCAGGTGACGATGGGCCTGCTCCTGCTGCCGCTGCTGTGGCTCGACTGGCGTGCGCAGTTCGGCCTGATCGGCCTGATCCTCCTTCTCCATGCAATCGCGGCCGCGATCCAGGACGTCGCCGTCGACGCCTACGCGCTCGCGGTCGTCGAGCCGGACCACCGCGCGTCGATCAACGCCTGGATGCAGATCGGCATGCTCTCGGGTCGGTCGCTGTTCGGCGGCGGCGCGCTCCTGCTCGACGCCCGTTTCGGAACGCAGGCGACCGTGCTGCTGCTGATCGGCGCGATCTGGTCATCGCTGACGGTGCTCGCCCTCGCCGGCGAGCCCGAGCCCGGCCGCGGCGCCGGCACGGACTGGCGGAGACGCGGCAACGAGTTCCGCGCCGCGCTCGGCGAAGTCCTGTGCACGCGAACCACCTGGCTCGTGCTGGGGTTTGCCGCGATCGGCGGCGCCGGGTACGAGGCGGTCGGACTGCTCGTCGGTCCATATCTGGTCGACCGATCGTTCACGCAGACCGAGATCGGCGCGTTCCTGTTCCTGCCGACGGTCGCGGCGATGATGCTGGGCGCACTCGTCGCCGGCACGATTGCCGACGCGCTGGATCACGCGGCCGCTGCGGCCGTCGCGCTGACCGCGATGGCGATCACGATCGTCGCGCTGGCGGCCGTCGACGCCGCCGCCCCCGCGTGGGTCGTGCTCGCTGCGCTCCTGGCGCTCTACGTCCTCATCGGCGCCTACACCACGATCTCGTATGCCCTGTTCATGGATCGCACTGACCGGCGTCTCGGCGCCACGCAACTGTCCGCGTACATGTCCGGCACCAATCTCTGCGAATCGTGGTCGGCGATGGCCGGCGGACGCCTGGTGACGTCGGGCAGCTACGCCACGGCCTTCGTGGTCATGGCGATGGCGTCGCTGGCCGCTCTGCCGCTGCTCGGCGCGCTGCGCGCCGGGCGATCTAGATCCGCTTGAACAACGATCGGAGATCGGTCACTTCAGGCTCGACCGGCAGCTTGAAGAGCGCCGCCGCGTTCTGGTGGTACATCAGCGCCTTGTCGCCGGACGGCAGCGGCAGCTCTTCCATGAACTGCACGTACGACTCCATCGGCACCAGCGGCCAGTCGGTCCCGTAGAGCATCTTGCTGGGATTGACGCCCCACAGAATCATCTCCTTCAACTGCTGGCGCATGTAGGCCTCGAAGCGATCGGTGAACTGGCCGAGCGTCAGGCCGGAGATGTCCGTGTAGACGTTCTCGTTCTTGTACACGACCTCCATGCAGTCGCGAAACCACGGGTTGCCGAGGTGGCAGATCAGGAATTTGACGCGCGGGAAATCGACCGCGACTTCGTCGACGTGGAGCGGATGCGAGTACTTGACCTTGCCGGTCGGCGCGTAGGTGTCGCCGCTGTGAATCATCACCGGCACGTCGAACTCCTCGGCGAGCTCATAAGCCGGAATCAGCTTCTCGTCGGCTGGATAGAACGGCTCGTAGCCGGGATAGAGCTTCAAGGCCTTGATCTCGCCCGCCGCCAGCATCGGCCGGAGATCGTCGACCACCGCCGGAGAGAAGGTGCGCCAGGAGATCCCGGCGACGACGTGGATGTTCGGCAGCGCGCGGGTCGCGTCGACGACGGCGCGTGTCGATGGCCGTCCGGGCCCGACCTTGTAGGACGTCAGCACGAGCGCCCGGTCGATGCGATTGCGCCGCATCGCCGTCTTCAGCCGATCGAGGGAGGTCGACAGCGCGTCGACCGTTTCGTCCTCGTAGTTGTTCAGGTGTGTGTGGCAGTCGATGATCATCGCTTACTTGCGAGTGTAGCGCGCGATGACACTGGCCGCCCAGTCGCGGCCGCCGAGCCCGAACGCCAGGGCGGCGGCGAGGCACACCGCGGCGAAGGCGATCTGAAACGCCGACACCAGCACTTCGGTCCTGATCGCCAGCTGTTCGGCGGCCATGAAGAAGACGAAGATCAACAGCGCGTAGCGCGCCAGCGCCGCAATCGTGGCGGCGGCGGTGCTGCCGATGTTGCTGAGATAGCTGTAAACGACGCCGCCGACGACGCGCGCGATCAGGGACCCGAAGACGAGCAGGCCGACGGCGAGCACGAGGTTGGGGATGAAGAGCACCATCCGCTCCATCAGCAGCCCGGCCGTGGGCACGCCGAGGCCGTCGAGCAGCGCGATGAAGACGCCGGCGAGAATCAGCCAGTAGACCGCCCCGCCGGCCAGGCCGACCGCGGTGACCTTGACGCCGCCCTGCAGCAGGAAATCCTCGAAGCCGGTCCGCTCGGCGAGCTCGTCGAAGCGGACCGCGCGCAGACTGCGAATCGTCAGCCGCCGCATCAGCTTCGCGAACAGCCAGCCGACGATGAGGAGGGCGAGCGCGAGCGCCAGATCCGGCAGGATCTCGAGGATCCGGTTCCACGTGTGGCGAAGCGACTGGATCAGCGTGCTGGATCGGAGCATCTGCAAAGCCTCCCGGCGAGATCGTACCGTCCCCTGAAGTGGCCGGCAACGCGCCCTTACTGCACTTTGAACACCGTGCGGAACGCTCGTAGCGCCGCTGGATGGAAGATGGTCGCGTGCGTCTGCGATCCGCCGACCGGTGCCGCGATCTTGCGATCCTCGGCATGCGTCGTCGGCCGCATGTAGAACACCGGCATCCGCGTGTCCTTCGCGGCGTCGTATCCCGGCGGCAGGTAGACGTTGATGCGCCGGGTTTCATTGACAGCGCGCGAGGCAATGGTGAAGGTCTCGCCGATCGGGAGCGGCGCCGCCGGCGCCGGCTGCGGCGATTGCCCCGCCGTCGCACACAACATCGCGATCAGGAGCGCAGACATCATTTCCGGACGATGTACCAGTTGTTCTGGATGTCGTGGACGAGCTCGTGCTTCTCGACCGAACGGAAACCGGCGCGGGCCAGGTACTCGCGCGTCATCTCCTCGCCCCACATCGCGCCCAGGCCCTCGCCGCCCTGCGCCAGCGACACCGTCATGCAGTGCATGCACGACACCGTGTAGAGGAACGGACCGAGCGGGTGACCGAGATTGCGATGCACGTGGGTGGAGCCCTTGATGTCCTGCATCAGATACACACCGTCGTCGCGCAGCGTGCGGTAGATGCCGGTGAGCAATCGCAGCGGCCGCGCCTGATCGTGTACGGCGTCGAACGTCGTCACCCAGTCGAACGCCTGCGGCTCGGCGTGATCGTCGAAGTCGGAGAGGTCGACGGCGTGGAACTCGATGTTGCCCAGGCCGCGCTCGGCGGCGCCGCCGGTGGCGACGCCGATGGCTTCAGTCGACAGATCGAGACCGACGAAGCGGCTCGCGGGAAAGAGCTCGGCGAGACGCGTCAGCACGCGCCCCTGGCCGCAGCCGGCGTCGAGCACGCGAATCCCGCTCTTCAGTCGATCGACGAGGCCGGGCACGAGCGGCAGGATGTGCGACGCGAGCGAGGACATCACCGACTGGCCGCTGTCTTCCGCCATCACGTCGTGGAAACGTTTGAACTTCGAGTACGGCACGCCGCCGCCGTTGCGGAAGCAGTCGAGGACGTCGTCTTCGACCGCGCCGAGGATGCCGATGTACTGCGCGAACGCGGCCATGTTGTCGGCAGCGGCGGCACGCGTCAGGCAGGCCGCGTGCTCCGGCGGCAACCGATAGCGCGCGCCCCCGTCGACGTCGACGATGCGCGCGGTCGCCATCGCCCCCAGCCACTCACGGACGTAGCGCTCGTTGAGACCGGCGCGACGCGACAGTTCGAGCGACGTCATCGGCGGCTCGTCGCGCATCGCATCGAACAGTCCGGCGCGATGGCCGATCGAGATCATCAGGCTGGTCGCGCCGTGATTGAGGATCGTGAGCAGATCGTCGGCGAAGGACATCAGAGCAATTTCCTCACGCGCGCGGCCGCCGGGGCCACCACAGCGGCACCCGCGATTGATAGCGGATGTACGGCTCGCCGAAGACCTGGACGAGATCCTGCTCTTCGAGCGGCCGGACCGCGACATGCCAGATCACGCCGCCTGCGATCACGTATGCAAGGACAGCGATCGATCCATACCACAACGCCACCGCGGCGCCCTGGCCCATGCCGGCCGCGGCCATGGGATTGCGGATCCACGCGTACGGGCCGGTGGTGACGAGCCTGCGCGGCGCGTCGTACGGCAGCGGCGTGCCTTTGCCCGTCGTCGCCATCGTGAACGCGCTGGCGAGACCGAGGACGCTCGCGCCGATGAACGCCAGAGCCGCAACGACGCGGCCGGCCGACGTCGGGAACTGCGGAACGCCGGCATCGCGCTCGAACGCGGCGACGATCGCCGGCAGCATGACGAGAAACGTGCCCCAGAAGAAGACGATCTGAATCGCGGTCTTCGCGACGTTGCGCGACGACTCAGCGGGCCGGGCGCGCCGGAAACCGTACATGACAGATCACCGCGATGCCGATGGTAGCCGCGATCATCAGCGCCGGCCCGAGCCACAGCATCGGCGATGGCCACGCCCACGCGATCGAGAGCACCGTGGCATAGGCCCAGCCGCCGAGCACGAACAGCCCGATCAGCGCCGTCGCGCCGTCCTGCCGCAGGCGCCAGGCGAACACGCCCGTGACCACGGCGAGCAACAGATCCGGTGCGAGCAAGGTCGCGAAGACGGGCCAGCTGCCGTCACTCACGAACATCCGCCTGATGGGCTCGGACTGGAACAGGGCGATCCACCAGATCGGGATCGAGATGGCGCAGACGCTGACGAAGACGGCGGCCGGGTTCATCGGCGAGACGGTCCCTCACACGTCCAGTTCTTCGGCATCCTCCGCGCGTTCCATGATGAACTTGAACCGCGCCGCCGGGTCCTTGCCCATCAGCTCGTTGATGATCCGGTCGGTCGCGATCTGATCCGCGATCTGCACCTTCAGCAGTCGCCGCGTCCGCGGGTTGAGCGTCGTCTCCCACAGCACCTTCGGCATCATCTCGCCGAGGCCCTTGAAGCGGGTGATCTCGATCTTGCCGCGGCCGTTGACCCGCTTGAGGATGTCCTCGCGGTGTCGATCGTCGAGCGCCCAGTGCGTGTCCTTGCCGATGTCGATCCGGTAGAGCGGCGGCTGCGCGAGATAGACGCGGCCGGCGGAGATCAGACCCGGCAGGTGCCGGTAGAGGAACGTCAGCAGCAGCGTCGCGATGTGATGGCCGTCCGAGTCGGCGTCGGCGAGGATGATCACCTTGCCGTAGCGCAGCCGGCCGATGTCGAACGACTTGCCGATGCCGCAGCCGAGCGCCGTGACCAGATCCGCGAGCTCCTTGTTCTCCAGCACCTTGCTCAGCGACGCGCTCTCGGCGTTCATCACCTTGCCGCGCAACGGCAGGATCGCCTGACGCGCACGATCGCGGCCCTGCTTGGCCGACCCGCCGGCCGAATCGCCCTCGACGATGAAGATCTCGGAGCCGTCGCGGCCGGGGGCCGTGCAGTCGCTGAGCTTGCCCGGCAACGTCAGGCGCGACGACGTCGCGGACTTGCGCGTGACTTCGGCCTGTGCGGCGCGGCTCGCCTCGCGGGCGCGCGCCGCCAGGATCGCGCGGGCGACGATCGCCTGCGCCATCGTGCTGTTGTGGTTGAGCCAGTGCTCGAGCGCCGGCCGCACCATCGAATCGACCGTCGCCGTCACTTCAGGGTTGTTCAGGCGGTCCTTCGTCTGCCCCTGGAACTGCGGCTCCTTGAGGAAGATGCTCAGCACGCCGATGACGCCTTCGCGAATGTCTTCGGCGGTGAGGGTCACGCCCTTCGGCGAGAGATTGTGCGTCTCGATGAAATTGCGAATCGCCTTGCCGAGCCCGGCGCGCATGCCGTTCTCGTGCGTGCCGCCCGATCCGGTCGGGATGCCGTTGACGTAGCTGCGGACGTGCTCGTCGGTGGACTCGGTCCACTGCAGCACCAAATCGAGCTTCAGTCCGGTCTCGTCGTGCTCGCGGGTGATCGCAAACGGCGTGTCGTGCACCGGCTTGGCCTTGCGCTCGTCGAGAATCTTGCGCAGGTAGTCGCCGATGCCCTCGTCGTGCTGGAAGATCTCCCGCCTGGGCTCCTCGCCCTGCGCGGTCTCGTTCTCGAAGACGACCTTCAGCCCTTTGTGCAGATAGCTCGCGACCTCGAGCCGCTCCCGGATGATGGCGGCCTCGAACGTCGTCTTCGGGAAGATGGTCGGGTCGGGCCGGAAGAACACGGTGGTGCCGGTGCCGCGCGCGGGCCCGATCTTCTTGACGCCGCCCTGCGGCGCGCCCTGTTTGTATTTCTGCTCCCAGGTCGCGCCGTCGCGACGCACGGTCGCGATCAGCTCACGCGACAGTGCGTTGACCACCGACGCGCCGACGCCGTGAAGACCGCCGGCAGTCTTGTAGTTCTGCCCTTCGAATTTGCCGCCGGCGTGCAGGGTCGTGAAGATCACCTCGAGCGCGCTGGTCTTCGTCTGCGGGTGCTTGTCAACCGGAATCCCACGCCCGTCGTCCTGCACGGTGATCGACGAGCCGTCCTTGTGGAGCGCGACGGCGATGTTCGAGGCATATCCGTTCATCGCCTCGTCAACGGCGTTGTCGAGCACCTCCCACACGAGGTGATGCAGCCCGGGCGAACCAACGCCGCCGATGTACATGCCCGGCCGGCGTCGGACGGGCTCCAGCCCTTCGAGTACGGTGATGTCTTTCGCGGTGTATTTCGACACGACAGCTGTAGATAGTACCGCGTAAGGCGACGGGTGTGGGGATGCCCGCCGCGCCGACGATCGCACGCTTGGCGCGCGCCCGCGCGATCATGCCGGGCGCACGCCGCTCGCAAGTCGGCGCGGCAGGCATCCGCACACCCGTCGCCTGACGCGCTGTCGGAACCTCTGCCGTAACCGCGAACGCCTTCACCCGATTGGCAATTACCGAGCGACGGCCGCGAAAACGCATTCCGCCTGCCTGCTCGCTGCCACTGACGGAGTCGCTCCGACGCCGCCGTGACCGCCGATTGTCCACACGGCCACGCGGCGCCAGGCTCAGGGCTTGATGCAGCTCTTCAGAACGACGTGGCCGTCGAGGCCCTGGCAGAAGCAGCGGAGGGTGATCTTCTCGCCGGCCCTGCCGGCGTCGAGCACGTCCTGGGCGCGATCTCGCAGCAGGTTCGCGCGGACGCCGAACTGGCTGCCCGCGGGCACGAAGAGCACGTACGCCTCGTTCGCGCCGTCCGTGGTTGCCTGCGTCACCACGCCAGTGATCTCGACCGCCTTGCCGAAGTAACGCGACGTCGCCGCGGCGGCATCCGTTTGAAAGTCCTTCCAGAGCAGCTCCGCCGGGAGCTTCTCGGCCGGCACCGCCGTCGTGATGCGCAGATCCTCGTCCGGCAGTCGATCCACACACGCGCCGGCCGCGCCGGCGGCAAGGAGGATGGCCGGCAGACAGGCAACGGCACGAAGCAGGGTCTTCGTCACGATCGTCGCTCCCCCGGCCGCGACTTCCTCGCGACCCATGTCGTCATGCACCGCTGCGCCTGCACGATCGTCGTCTTCAGCGGATCGGCGAGCTGGCCGCCGAGGTCCGTCGTCAGCGCGTCGATCATCGTCTCGTCGGCGAGGAAGCGACGGGTGCCGTCGCCGAGCCGGTAGATGCGCTCGGCGAGTCTGGTCGCGCCCACGTACTCGGCGCCGATTGTCGTCGCCAGCCGCGCGAAGAACAGTCCGCCCGGCGCCAGGCATCGCCACATCGATCGCACCATCGCATCGAAGTGGGCCTCGTCGCGGGCAAAGTGCAGGACCGCGCTCGAGATGACGACGGTCGCGGAGGCGTCGGGGAAGGACAGCGCTTCGACCGCTTCGATGCGTGCGTCGATGCGCGCCACCGCGCCGCATTCGGCCGCGAGCGTGCGCACCGATGCGATCGCGTCGGCGTCGGCATCCGCGGCGAGGATCCGGGAGCCTGCGGTCATCAAATACTTCAGATTGCGGCCCATTCCGCAGCCGGCGTCGAGGACGACGTCGGACGCGTCGATACGCCCCCGGAGTATCTGGTCGAGCAGGTAGATGTCGATTCCGCCGAGCTCGTCGCGGAGCGAGATGGTGGACGGCATCGCCGGCAAGCCTACCGCGGACAAGGAATTGCCGCCAGGAGGACCACGGCGGGGCGGGGGTTCGTGTGGCAGACTGGGGAACCCTCGAAATCCATGCCGCGCCGCGACGACCACCTCCCGGAAACGCTCGGTATCCACTACCGCGTGGTGTCGCGAATCGGGCTTGGCGGCATGGGCGTGGTCTACAAGGCGGTCGACGCCCGGCTCAACCGCGCCGTCGCCATCAAGGTGATTCACGACACGCGTCTGTCCGACGCCGGCGATCGGCTGCGGACGGAAGCGCTGGCGCTGGCGTCGATCGATCATCCGTACATCTGCAAGGTCTACGAGGTCTTCGAGGATCGCGGCGACGTCTACCTGGTGATGGAGTTCGTCGAGGGCGAGACGCTGGCGTCGATTCTCCGGCGCGGGAAACCGCCGCTCGGACAGATCGTCGAAATCGCGTCGGAGATCGTCGAGGGGCTCGCCGAGGCGCACAGCCGCGGCTTCGTCCACCGCGACGTCAAGCCCTCGAACGTGATGATCACGAAGAGCGGCCACGTCAAGCTGCTCGACTTCGGCCTGGCGCGCGAAGACGTCGCCGCGACGCCGACCGAACACACGCGCACCTCGCCGTCCGAGCGCAGCGCCTATGCCGGCACGCCGCAGTACATGGCGCCGGAGCAGGCGGCGGGCAATCCGGTGACGGCGCGCGCCGATCTCTTCTCCGTCGGCGTGATCATCTTCGAGTGTCTCACCGGCCGGCTGCCTTTCGCCGGCTCGTCGCCCTACGACTACGTTCGTCACCTGCTCGCCGACGACCCGCGGCCGCTCGATCGTCTCGCGCCGGAAGCGCCAGCGGATCTCGTGCGCCTCGTGCAGCGCTGTCTCGAGAAGGTCCCGGCCGACCGGCCGGCGACGGCCTTCGAGATCCTCGAGGAGCTGCGGAAGATCAGCGGCTCGCTCTCCGCGCCAGGCTTCGCCTTCAACTCGGCCGGCGCCGAGCGGTCGAAGCGGCGCTGGCAGCTCGTGGCCGCCGCGAGCGCGCTGGCCGCCATCACGTTCGTCGCCTGGTTCGTGGTCCGCAATCGCGTTCCCGAGCAGCCGCTGCGGCAGTCGCGCCCGGTCGTGACCTGGCCGAGCGAGGAAAAGGACAGCCGGCTCTCGCCCGACGGGCGCTGGCTGTCGTTCCTGTCGACGCGCTCGGGATCGCCGCAGCTCTTCGTGCAGCCGATCGACGGCACCGAGCCGCGCCACATCACGCTCTCGACCGGCGTCCCGATCACCCACCTCTGGTCGCCCGATGGCAAGGAGATCGCGGCGCTCATCATGCAGGGACAGGCGGCCGTGCTCCAGATCGTGCCGGCGTTCTTCGGCGGCGCGGCGCGGCTCAGCGTGCCGCTCGAAACGCTGCCGTCGCAGGCGCGACTGCTGCGCTGGCTCGACGACACCGTGTTCATCGAGATTTCCGATCGCACCGGCGTGTCGCTCTTCAAGATCGATCTCGCCCGCAGCGTCGCCGAGAACGTCAGCGCGTCGTGGCGCCTCCAGGGCGAGCTCCGCTACGTCGACGTCCATCCTGACGGCCGCCGCGTGGTGACCTCGGTCCAGGCGCGCGACGAGAATCTCTGGACCGGCACGCTCGATGGCTCGTCGTGGAAGCTGATCTCCCGTGACCCGTTCTTCGCGCGCTATCCGATGTGGAATCCTGCGAGCGACACGCTGGTGTATCAGTCGAACCGCGGCGGGCAGATCGACCTGTGGGAAATGGATCTCGAGTCGGGCCGCAGCTGGTCGCTGACCTCGAGCCAGACCGAGGAGATCCCGACCGCGGTCTCCGCCGACGGACAGACGATCGTGTTCACGCAACTGGCGGAAGAAGCGCGGCTCTGGCTGTGGAACGTCGACAACGGCACCAGCCGCCCGATCACCGCCGATGCCTTGAGCGATCTCGCGCCGTCGGTCTCGGCCGACGGCCGCTTCGTCGCCTTTCAACGCACGCAGCCGAGTCCGTCGCGCGGCTATCAGATTCTCGACTCACGGCTGCTGATCGCCGACATGTCATTGTCGGGGTTGATCCAGGATCCGCGCACCATCGCCGACGGCTTCGCCGGCATGCTGTCGCCCGACGGCGCCGCGATCGCGTTCCTCCAGCGCGGCACCGCACCCGGTCTCACGAAACTCCAGGTGCGGAATCTGAAGACCGACGAGACGACCCAGGTCTCGACCAGCATCCGCCTGCCCATCCTCGCGAACCGGCCGATGCCCGAATGGGCCGAACGTCCGGCGACCTGGTCGCGGGAGGGCGACGAGGTGTATTTCGTCGAACAGTCCGAGGGTGCCAGGCAGTCGATTCGATCGTTCCGGATCGGCTCGCGCGAAGCCCGCGCGGCGCTGGTGACCGGCGAGCCGGGCGAGTGGTTCCGCGACCTGCACGTGTCGGCGACCGGTGAACAACTCGTCTACCTCTCGTATCGCGCCGGCGAGGGCCAAACCGGCGCGTTCGCGCTGCGTCAACGAAGTCTCACCTCACACTCGGATCGCGTCTGGATCCGGCTCGAGGGCTCGATTCAGAGCGTCTTCGGCCACGGCTGGCTGCGCGACGGCAGCTTCGTCCTCACGCGATCGACTCTGACCCACGACGACACCTCGTCGACCGTCGAGATCATCATCGCGACGCCGGACGGCCGGGCGCTGACGACGGCGACCATCACGAACGGCTTCCCGGGAACGTCGAGACTCGATGGCGCCCGGGGGCGGCTGACCATCACCCGCGTCGAGAACGGCGTGCACAACATCTACGGCGTGCCGATCGCCGGCGGCGATCCTGTCCGGATCAGCGACAACATCATGCAGGGCGTGACGTATGCGGGCGCTCTCGCGGTCGGCGCCAATCATCTCTTGAGCGCGAGCGACGAACGGCGCCTCGACATCTGGCTGATCGAAGCGCGACCGGTGACGACCGACGCTTCGGCACGACGCCGGCCGTGATAGCCTTCGACACGCCGACTGCGGTGTTCGTGCGTCGTCGGCTCACCTCCCGGAGACCAGACGATGGCCAAGACCCGTAAGGCAGATGTGAAGAGGGCGCCTCGGTCCGATGATGCACTGAGGCTGGCGGCGCTACGCTGGTATGCGATCACGATCGAACGGCTCAGCATCGAAGTGTTCGCGACGCATCCAGAGAAGTACGACGAGCTCGAAGCGAAGCTGAAGGACGCCTGCAAGGCGTTGAAGGGGCTCGGCGGGCAGAAGAAGAAGCTCAAGGGCCCGGACGAAGACGAGCAGGACGGCTGCCCGGACGGCTACAAGCTGTGTTCGAACGGCTTGTGCGCCCCGATGTGCGGCGTCTAATCCGTCGCCCGCGACCAGGCGGCCCAGTGGCCGTCGAGCAGTGAGACTTGGCGGACGCCGCGCCTTCGCAGCGCGGCGCCCGCCAGGTTTGCGCGCGGGCCATGCCCGCAGTAGACGACGACTTCAGCGTCGACAGGAAACGGCGGCGCCGCTCCCAGCAGCAGCTTCCAGTAGGGCAGATTGATTGCGCCGGGCACGTGGCCGGCCCGGAACTCCGACGCCGATCGCACGTCGAGCACGGCGGGCGCTCGGCCGGCGGCGATGCGGGAACGGAGTTCGACGGGGGTCATGAGGACCGGCGTTTTAGACTCTTAGCTTTCAACCAACAGAAATCCCGGATCCTCGACGAGATTCTTGATCCTGACCAGGAACTGGACCGCCTCCGCGCCATCGACGATGCGGTGATCGTAGGTGAGCGCGGTGTACATCATCGGGCGCAGGACGACCTGGCCGTCGACGCCGATCGGGCGGTCCTTGATCGCGTGCAGGCCGAGGATGCCGACCTGCGGCGGGTTGAGGATCGGCGTGCTCATCAGCGAGCCGAAGACGCCGCCGTTCGTGATGCTGAACGTGCCGCCGCGCAGATCGTCCAGCGTGAGCGTGCCGTCGTTGGCCTTCTTCGCGAACTCGCGGATCCCCGCCTCGACCTCGGCGAACGACATCCGATCGACGCCGCGCAGGACCGGCACCACCAGCCCCTCGGCGGCGCCGACGGCGACGCCGATGTCGTAGTAGTGCTTCAGCACCATCTCGTCGCCCTGAATCTCGGCGTTGAGCCGCGGGAACTCGCGCAGCGCGGAGACCGCAGCCTTGACGAAGAACGAGGCGATGCCGAGCGAGAAGCCGTACTTCTTCTTGAAGCCTTCCTTGTGCCGATCGCGCAGCGCCATCACCGCCGACATGTCGGCCTCGTTGAAGGTCGTCAGCATCGCCGCCGTGCTCTGCGCCTCGACCAGCCGCCGCGCGATCGTCGCGCGGCGCTTCGACATCCGCTCGCGGGTTTCGGCGCCGGCGTCGGCCGGTTGCGGTTTGGGAGCGGGCTTCGGTGCTGGCGCCGCGGCCGGCCTCGCGGCGGGCTCGGCCTGCGGCTCGCCTTTCGCCGCCGCCGGCTTCGCCGCCCGCGCGACGTCGTCCTTGGTCACGCGCGGTCCGGACTTCGGCACGGACGCGACGTCCACGTCCTGTTCCCGCGCGAGCCGGCGCGCAGACGGAGTGGCGGCCGCGGAGGTGCTCTCCATCGACGCTCTTGAAGCACCCGTCGTACCTGTCGTCCCCGTCGTACCCGTCGTCCCTGTCGTCCCCGTCGTCCCCGTCGTCCCCGTCGTCCCGACTTCGATCGTTCCCAGGACGTCCCCGATCTTCACGTCCGCGCCGTCGCCATGCGCGATCTTCTGTATGACGCCTGCCTTCGGCGCCGAGACCTCGAGATCGATCTTGTCCGTCTCGAGCTCGACGATTGCTTCGCCTGCGGCGACGGCGTCGCCTTCCTTCTTCAACCAGCGCGACACGCGTGCGTCGACAATGGACTCACCGACTTCGGGAACGATGATGTTGACGGCCATGACGGTTGGCTAACTCCGGACTGCGGCGCCGCCGGCGCGCGCTTTGACATCGAGGGCCTGCGCGACCAGACGCTCCTGGTTCTGCGCGTGGCGGGCGGCCGATCCTTCGGCCGGACTCGAACTGCGCGGCCGCGCCAGCACCGCGAGCCGCCGCGTGCCGGCGAGGCCTTCGAGCGACGGGCGCACGAAATCCCAGGCGCCCATGTTCTCCGGCTCTTCCTGGACCCAGAGGATCTCCTCGACCTTCGGGTAGCGTTCGATCGACTCGACCATCTCGCGGATCGGCAGCGGATAGATTTGCTCGACGCGGCATACCGCGACGGCGGTCGCGTCGGCGCGTTTGGCGCTGGTCATCAGGTCGATCGCGATCTTGCCGGAGCAGAAGATCAGCCGCCGTACCCTGGCTGCCTGCGCCGCCGCATGCTCGTCGTCGATCACCGGCATCCAGCGGCCTTCCGCCAGTTCCCTCGGTGACGACGCGACCCGTGCGTGGCGCAACAGGCTCTTCGGGCTCATCACGACGAGCGGGAGCGGATCGGTCTCGAGCAGGATCGCCTGCCGGCGCAGCAGATGGAAGTACTGCGCGGCGGTGGTGCAATTGGCGACGCGCATGTTGATGTCGGCCGCAAGCTGGAGGAAGCGCTCAGGCCGCGCGCTCGCGTGATCGGGCCCCTGACCTTCGTAGCCATGCGGCAGGAGCATGACGAGCGAGGGCTCCTGGCCCCACTTGGCGCGGGCCGAGAGCACGAACTCGTCGAGCACTACCTGGGCGCCGTTGACGAAGTCGCCGTACTGCGCTTCCCAGATCACCAGGTGCTTCGGCGCCTGGACGCTGTAGCCGAACTCGAATCCGACCGCGGCGTTCTCGCTGAGCGGACTGTTGTGGATCGCGAACGCCGCCCGCGCCCCCGGCAGCGCCTGAAGCGGTGTAAACCGATCGCCGGTGTTGGCGTCGTAGAGCACGGCGTGCCGATGGCTGAAGGTGCCGCGCTCGACGTCCTCGCCGGTGAGCCGGATCGGCGTGCCGTCGGCGAGGATCGACGCGAACGCGAGCTCCTCGGCGGCGCCCCAGTCGATCGTCTTGTTGGTGTCGACGTCGAACGCCTGGCGGCGCCGTTCGCGCGCGCGCTCGAGCTTGCGATGGACGCTGAACCCCTCGGGCACGGCCAGCAGGCCGTCGTTGAGGGTCTTGAGACGATCGAGCGGCACCGCCGTCTGCGTCGTCGCCGCCGTGCCGGGAGCGGCGATCTCCGGCGTCGGCTCGATGTAATGCTTCTCCGGATCGAGGCTGTCGTAGAGCGCCTGCATCGCGTCGAGCTTCGCGTGCAGCCGCGCGTCGGCGTCGGGAGCGGCGATGATGCCTCGCGACGCCAGCGCCTCGGCCCATTTCTGCCGCACCGTCGGCTGCGTCTGAATGGCGCGGTACATCGTCGGCTGGGTGAACGCCGGCTCGTCGCCCTCGTTGTGGCCGTAGCGGCGGTACCCGATCAGATCGATCAGGATGTCGCGCTTGAACTCACGGCGGTACGCGAACGCCAGCCGGGCTGCCGCGACGCAGGCCTCGGGATCGTCCGTGTTGACGTGAAGGATGGGAATCTTGAAGCCGCGCGCCAGTCCGCTCGCGTAAAGCGTGCTGTAGGCGTCGACCGGCTCGGTCGTGAACCCGATCTGGTTGTTGGCGATGACGTGAATCGTGCCGCCGGTGGTGTAGCCGGCGAGCCGATGCAGGTTGAGCGTCTCGGCGACGACGCCCTGGCCGGGGAACGCGGCGTCGCCGTGGATCAGGATCGGGAGCACCGCATCCATGTTGAACCGCGGCGCGCCCGGCGACGACGCATCGGTGCCGGCGGCGCGGGCCATGCCTTCGAGCACCGGATCGATCGCTTCGAGGTGGCTCGGGTTGGGCGGCATCGAGACGACGAGCTTCACCGCCTCGCCGCCGCCGATCATCCGTGACGCGCCGAGGTGGTACTTGACGTCGCCGCTCCACTCGATGCCCTCGAACGCGAGCGCGCTGCGGACCGGATCCTTGAACTCGGCGAGAATCTGCTGATACGGCTTGCCGAGCACGTGCGCCATCACGTTGAGCCGGCCGCGATGCGCCATCGCGATGAGCGCCTGACGCTGGCCGGCCTCGGCCGCCTCGGCGATGACCTCGTCGAGGACCGGCACGAGCATGTCGAGCCCTTCGATCGAGAACCGCGTCTTGCCGGGGAAGGTCCGGTGCAGGAAGCGCTCGAACGCCTCGACGTCGGTGAGCCGATCGAGCAGCGCGACCGGATCGATCGGATCAGCCGGCGCACGGAAGCGGCCGGTCTCGATCGCGTCCCGCAGCCAGCGCCGCTCTTCGGGCACGAAGATGTGCGCGAGGTCGTAGCCGGTCGTCGAGCAGTAGATCGCGCGGAGGCGCTCGACGACGTCCAGCATCGAGGTGGCGCCGTTGGCGACGGGACCCGAAATCAGGGTGGCGGGCAGCGCCCGCAGATCCGCTTCGCTGACGCCGTGCGTCTCGGGCAGCAGCGCCGGATCGCCCTGCGGCCGGCTGCCGAGCGGATCGATGTGCGCGGCGAGATGCCCGTAGCGGCGGATCGACTGCGCGAGGTTGACGGCGCCGACGATCGTCGCCGGATTGAAACCCGTGGCGCTGCCCGAATCGGGCGCGGCCGCACCCGCCGGTTCGGGCGCGGCCTCGGCCGGCGGCGGCGCGGTCTCGAAAAACCGCCGCGTGTCGGCGTCCACCGCATGCGGATCGCGCCGGAAACGCTCGTAGAGCTCGAGGGCGTAGCCCGCGTTCACGCCCTGGAAATCAGACCAGGTCAAAGGCACGCTAGATATCTTAAATCGGGGAATCGGGGAGTCGGGGAATCGCCGATCGGGGAATCGTCGATCGGGGAATCGGCGGGCTCGGGGAATCGCCGATCGGGGAATCGGCGGGCTCGGGGAATCGTCGATCGGGGAATCGGCGGGCTCGGGGAATCGGGGGCTCCGCTGTGCGCGCCTAACGCGCGCGTCGCGCGTTGCGTCTTGCGGTGCGGACTGAGCTCGTCAGGATCGCGACATTCTCACGACCCCTCGAAAGCAACTGGTCGAGGCCGTCGCCCGGTGCGAACCCGGTGGCCTTCAGATGTTCTAGCCAATACACGACTTCGTCGGCTTCCTGAAGTGCAGTACCCATCTTCGACGTGAACTCGGCCCGCGATCGAGCTCGTCCCGCAGACCGATGATGCTCGGCCGCTGAAGCGGCCGCCCGGCTCAGCTGTCGAGCGATGTCGTGAGTCTCGGGTCGTTGAAACAGCGGCTTGGCGAACAACGCGACATCACGGGCAAACGCCGCCAGTCGATCTCGAAGCTCCTGCGGAGTCATGCCGATGACTGAGGCAAACCCCGATCCAACGAAGAGCGAAACGTAAGTCGGGAGTTGGCGCACGAGATCGCAGATTCTGCGATCCGACCAACCCGTGACGTACGCAGAACCCGAACCCCGGAACCCCAACCCCGATTCCCCGATTCCCCGATCTCCCGACTACCGATTCCTCAGACTCTCCTCCCAATCACTTCCTCAAAGCGCCTCCTGTAATTCCGACTGAGCGTCAGCCTGGTGCCGTCCTTGAGCGTGATGTCATAGTCGCCTCGCAGCGCCGCATCGAGCCGCGCCACCTGATCGATCCGCGCGATCGCCGATCGATGCACGCGGACGAAGATGGCCGGATCGAGCAGGCGCTCGAGGTTGGCGAGCGTCTCGCGGAGCAGGTGCGTGCGGCGTCCGCAGTGCAGCGTGACGTAGTTGTCGGCGGCGCCGATCCAGTCGATCGTGCGCACGTCGACGAGGTCGATGCGGCCCTGCGATCGCACCGGCAGCCGTTCGAGGTAGCGCCGCTTCGACATCGCGTGTTCGAGCAACGCCGAGAGCGCCGACGGACTGGCCGCGCGCGCTTCGACGCGTTCACGCGCTCGCGCGATCGCCTCGACCAGCCGTTCGCGCGAGACCGGCTTGAGCAGATAGTCGACGGCGTGGATCTCGAACGCGCGCACGGCGTGCCGATCGTACGCGGTCACGAACACCAGCGCCGGCTTCGGTTCCGGCATTCCGGCCGCCACCGCGAACCCGTCGCGGCCTGGCATCTGCACATCGAGGAGCACGACGTGCGGCCGTGCCTTGTCCACCAGCGCCGCCGCGGACTCGCTGTCCCCGGCTTCGCCGACGACGTCGACGTCGCGGATGTCGGACGCGAGACGCCGCAGCCGTCGTCGCGCCAGCGGCTCGTCGTCGACGATCGCCACCCGCAGCATCAGCCGCGGACTCCTGCCGCGCTCGCCGAGTACGGCAGCTCGACGGCCGACCGCACACCGCCATCCGCTCGCCGCTCTACCCGCAGCGCGGCCTTGTCCCCGTAGAGCGACTCGAGCCGTTTCCTGGTGTTCGTCAGCCCGACGCCGTCGACGGGTACGCTGCCGGCGAATCCGACGCCGTCGTCGTCGACGCGGAGCTCGAGCGTCGATCCGCGGCAGACCGCGCTCACCTTGACGCGGCACGCGTCGGATCGGGATGCGACGCCGTGCACGACGGCGTTCTCGACCA
The DNA here is from genome assembly GCA_035711465.1 of Vicinamibacterales bacterium. GTDB lineage: Bacteria > Acidobacteriota > Vicinamibacteria > Vicinamibacterales > SCN-69-37 > DASTCC01. Next base: position 4,818 of record DASTCC010000430.1, on the reverse strand, counting down.
GCGGCTGCAGCAGGAAATGCGGCACGATGGCGCGCCCGCACTCGGCGGGCACGTCAATCGAGACGGCGAGACGGTCGCCGAAGCGAGCCCGCTGCAGATCGAGGTAGCGCTCGACCAGGCCGAGCTCCTCGTCGAGCGGCACCTGCGGGCGATCGCCAGCGTCGAGCGCGGCGCGCAGCAGATCGCTGAGCCGGCCGATCATGCGATCGGCGCGCTCGGGATCCTCGTGCACGAGCTCGGCGATCGCGTTCAGCGCGTTGAACAGAAAGTGCGGCTGCAGCTGCGCGCGCAGCAGCTCGAGCCTGGCTTCGCCGAGCCGCGCTTCCGCTTCGGCGGCACGGGCCCGTGCGCGCCCGAAACGATCGAGTGCCTGCGCGCCGGTGACCAGCGCGAAGTAGATCAGGACCTGAAGGAACAGGTTGTTGATCAGCAGGTACGGCGCGACGCCGAACATCCAGCGGCGGATCCGTCCTTCGATGGTGACCTTGACGAAAGCGATCGCGAAGCCGATGGCCAGGTGCAGCGGCAGACGGGCCACCAGCGCGCCCGGCGCCAGCGGCCACCGCCAGGCGCAGACGAACACGATCGGCGTGAGCGCCGCCCACAACCACCATTGCGCCAGCGCCAGACCGATCGACTGAAGCCAGATCGGCGGCCGATCCTGCGTGACGTAGGTGAGCGAATTGCCGACGCCGATGACGACGCCGAGCGCCGTCCAGGCGGCCCAACCCAGGAGCCAGCGAGCCGCCGCGCGGCGCATGCCCCGGTTATAGCACCGTCACAGGCCGCTGCCGGCAGGCGCCGTGAGCGGCGTTCGCGTCCCGCGGTGGCAGGTGAAGCAGGTCACCTTGGGCTGGCGGCCCGCGTCGCCGACGCCCTTGAGCAGGTCGTCATTGATCGCCGACGTCATCTGCAGCATCCGCCGCGCGATCACTTTGGCGGGCACTGCGTCCGAGGCGAAGTCGAACTTCGAGAGATCGTTGCCCTCGCCGACATGACAGCCCTCGCAGCGCACGCCCAGCGCCGAGGTGAAGCCTTTCATCGCCGTGATCAGTTCGGCGCTGGCGATGGTCCTCGGAAATACCTGGAGGTTGGTGAACGTTCGAAACAGCTGGGGTGGCTCGGATGCGGCCGTCGTCAGGATCGCGCCCGCCAGCAGCGCCGCCGCCGTCATCAGCATTCGCATGAAGGTTGTCCTCGGCGGCAGCGTGCCACGTCCGGACCGGCGCGGCGGCGGAAATGGGGCGGAGCGGCCGAGGACGGGGCGAGCCGGATCGCGCTATTCAGTGCGCAGCACCTTCACGGGATCGACGCGCACGGCGCGTCTCGATGGCAGATAGCTCGCGCCGAGTCCAACGCCGATGAGCGCGACGACGACGCCCGCGATCGCCAGCGGCTCTACCCGCGCGCTGTCATAGAGCAGACTGCCCGCCGTGCGTGCCAGCAGGATGCCTCCGCCCAGGCCGAGTACCGCGGCCACGCCAAGCAGCGTCGTCGCCTGTCCGACGATGAGCCGGACCACCTGACGGCTCGTCGCGCCGAGCGCCATCCGGATGCCGATCTCTCTCGAGCGCGTCGCCACCCAGTAAGAGACGATGCCGAACACGCCGACGGCGGCGATGACGAGCGCGCCGATCGCGAACACACCGACGAGCAGCAACGACACGCGCTGCGCGAAGAGCGAGCCGGCGACCGCCTCTTCCATCGACTGAATCAGGTAGAGCGGCTGATCCGGATCCATTCCGGCAAGCACCTGGCGGATCGACGCGGTCGCCGCCGCCGGATCGCTGGTCGTCCGCGCGATCAGGAAGTACTGATTGCTGCCGCCGCCGGCCTGCGCGACCGTCATGAACATCTCGGGCTGTGCGGGTCTCAGCATCGAGACGTTGCGGGCGTCGCTGACGACGCCGACGACCTCCGCCTCGAACGATTGATTCGCCGGGCCGACCCGCAGGCGTCCCTGCGGTTTGCCGCCGAGAAAGCGGCGCATGAACGCCTCGTTGACGACCACGGCCGGCGGCGCACCGGCCCGATCGTCACGCGTCAGCAGCCGGCCGCGTAAGGCCTTGGTGCCGAGCACCTCGAAATACCCTGGCGTGACGACGGTCGCATTGGCTGTCGACAACGTCGGCGCGCCGCCCGTGGTGGCGTCGTTGACGACGCGGAACGGCTGGGTGAAGACCTCCTGCGGCGGGAACTGCGTCGTCGCCGCCGCGGCGGTGACATCGGGCAGCGCGGCGATGCGGTCGACGAGCGTCTCGAAGAAGTTCGTCGCCGCGTTGTCCTGTCCATATCGCTCCCACGCCAGCGTCAGGCGCATCGTCGCGATCCGGGCCATGTCGAACCCGGGATCGATGCGCTGGAGGCGCGCGAAGCTGGCGAGCATCTGTCCCGCGCCCACGAGCAGCACGATCGCGAGCGTCAGCTCGACCACGACCAGCGCCTGACGGAGGCGTTGCCGGGTCCCGGCGGCCGAACCACCGTCGCGCAGCGACGCCTGTGTAGCCCCACGACGCGCCTGCCAGGCGGGAACGAGCGCAACGAGCAGCGCCGACACCGCGGCGAACGCCGCGCAGTACGAAACGACGCGGATGTCAATCACTGGCGTCACGCCGAGACTGACCACCTGCGTCGGCAGAAGCGACGTCAAGGGCCCGAGCGCCAGCGACGCGAGCACCAGGCCGAGCGCACAGGCGACGCCGGCGATGAGCGCGCTTTCGATCAGGAGCAGCCGCGTCACCTGCCAGCGGCCGGCGCCCAGCGCGTAGCGCACGGCGATTTCGCGACGCCGGGCACTGAGCCGAACCAGCATCAGGTTGACCAGGTTCGCGCTCGCGATCAGCATCACCGCGAGACCGGCAATCAGCAGGATGTTGGCCGGCCCTCTCGCCTGCCCGGTCACCGCTTCCGCCCATGGCACCGCGCGCAGGCGCCAGGCCTCGTACTCCGGAAACTGCGCCTGGTACGTCGTCATCGTGCGGCCGGCAATCGCGGCAAGCTCGGCGTTGGCATCCTCGATCGACGCGTTGGGCGCGAGCCTGGCGATCACGGTGAACTGACGCCGGTTGCGCGGCTGGGCAATCGGATTGCCGCCCCACGGAATCCACAAGTCCGTGCCCAGCAGCCGCGCGCGCTCGTCGGCGACGCCGATGACCTCGCGCGGCACGCTGTTGACGCGGACCGTGCGGCCGACGATGCCGGGGTCGCCGCCGAACATCGACATCCAGAGGCGATGGCTGAGCATGACCACGGGCGGGCCGTCAGGCGCGAGCTCGGCGGCAGAGAAACCGCGGCCGATCTTCGCGGGGTATCCCAAGGCCGGCTGCGGGTCGTCGATCACGAGCGCGGTGAGAGTGCGCATCGCTGTCGTGCCATTGGCGATGGCGCGGTTGCCGAGATCGAACGCAGCTACGTTCACGAGCGACCGGGCCGCGCGCAGGTCTTCGATCTCGACGGTCGAGTGCTGCTCGATGAAGCCCTCTTCGCCGTCGAACTTGGGAAACGTCGAGCCGACCGAGATCAGCCGCTCCGGATCGGGGAGCGCAAACGGCTTGCGGACGACGCTGTCCACCATGCCGAAGACGATGCCGTTGGCGGCGATCGCGAGCGAGAGCGACAGGACCGCGACCAGGACGTACATCGGCTGCCGGGCCAGCACACGCGCGCCGTATCGAAGATCGTGCACGAACGTCCGCATCGTCGAATCTCCTCGTCGTGTCTGGACGCGGCCGGGACGTGGCCGCGGGCGGTGTCTGAGCAGGCCGGCCACCTGGCGCCAGTAGGCGCGGTTCGCCCGCCGGGCGCCGGATCGATGGGCGATGTGCGCGTGCTGCTCCTCGAGATCGCCGAGCACGAACTCGCGCTCGGCGGCCGGCATCAACCAGGCCGCAAGGCGGCGCGCCAGCCGCGGCGGCTCGAGCGTCGGCATCGCTATTCGGCTCGCAGCGTTCTCGCCGGATCGACGTGCATCGCGCGCAGCGCGGGTCCCCAGGAGGCGGCCAGCGCCACCGCGATCACGACCAGCGACACCCCGACGAACGTCGCCGGATCCCGCGGTGTGATGCCGACGAGCGTCGTCTCGGCGATACGCGCGAGGCCGAACGCGAGCAGGAGACCGATCGCCATGCCGATGGCGGTCACGCGCAGGCCTTCGACGACGATCTGTCGAGCGATGACGCGCGGCGCGGCGCCGAGGGCGAGGCGGATCCCGAACTCGCGACGGCGCTGCCCGACCGAGTACGAAATCACGCCGAACAGGCCGGCGCTCGCCAGCGCCAGCGCGAGGCCGCCCATCGCGAGGAAGAGGCCGTTGATGATGACGGTGCTCGAGAGCTCCTCGTGGATGATCTGCGTCAACGGCTTGAGATCGGAGACCGCGACGTCCGGATCGAGGCGCCGCATGATCTGGCGCACGTCGCCGGCCAGCGCCACCGGCTCGCCCGCGGTCCGGATCACGCCGGTGAGATCGGCCACCGGCCACTGATCGATCGGCACGTAGAGCTGCGGGCTGGTGCGGATGAGCTGGTTGTCGCGCGTGTCGCTGACGACGCCGACGATCGTCACCCGCCGGTCGCCAGTGCGCGCGTCGTGAATGGCGATGGTGCGCCCGAGCGCATCGCCGATGCGATCGAAGTAACGCTCGGCAGCCGTCCGGCTCAGCATCGCGACCGGCTGACGGCCGTGGAGATCGTTGTCGTCGAACGGGCGGCCAGCGAGCACCGCGAGGCCGAGCGCGTCGAAGGCGCGCGGCGTCACGGCGAACCAGGACGCCCACGCGCGATCCGCTTCGCTCTGCCCGTCGTGCGTCGTGCCCGAGAT
>DASTCC010000429.1:0-7668 GCA_035711465.1 Vicinamibacterales bacterium | reverse complement strand
CGATCGCGGCGCCGTCGTCGTCGGCACGCGCGCCTTCACGGATGCGGTGATTGCGGGCCTGGCCGACGCTGCCGGCGAGTTGGCTACTCGACCGTCACGCTCTTCGCCAGATTCCGAGGCTGATCCACGTCGCACCCACGCTTGACGGCGACGTGATACGCGAGCAGCTGCAGCGGCACGGCCATCAACACCGGCAGCAGCAGCGGATGGGCGTCGGGCACGGCCAGCACGACGTCACGCTCGGAATCCAGGATGCTGGCGATGGTCTCGACCTTCGACGCGGTCGTGAGGACGATTACGCGGCCGCCGCGCGCCTTCGCTTCCTGAATGTTGCCGAGCGTCTTCTCGAAGACGTTGTCTCCGGCGGCGACGGCGATCACCGGCAGATCTTCGTCGATGAGCGCGATCGGGCCGTGCTTCATCTCGCCGGCCGGGTAGCCCTCGGCGTGGATGTACGAGATCTCCTTGAGCTTGAGCGCGCCTTCGAGCGCGATCGGATAGTTGATCCCGCGGCCGAGGTAGAGCGCGTCGCTGTGATGCTGAAGCGTCGCCGCCAGCGCTTCGATCGCGTCGTCCAGCTTCAACGTCTGCTCCAGCGCCACCGGCAGCTGTTCGAGCGCCTCGATGATCGTCTTCGCCGACGCCGGCGTCAGGGTGCCGCGCGCCTGCCCGAGGGCGAGCGCGAGCAGGTGCAGCGCGACCAGCTGCGACGTGAACGCCTTGGTCGACGCGACGCCGATCTCCGGGCCGGCGTGCGTGTAGATCGTCCCGTCGGCCTCGCGCGTCGCCATGCTGCCGACGACGTTGCAGATGGCGATGCTCCGGGCGCCGCGCCGCTTCGCCTCGCGAAGCGACCCGAGCGTGTCGGCCGTCTCACCTGACTGCGTGATCGCTACGGCGAGCGTGTCCGATCCGACGATCGGATCGCGATAGCGGAACTCCGATCCGTAGTCGACTTCGACCGGCAGGCGTGCGAGCTGTTCGATCAGGAACTTGCCGACCAGACCCGAGTGCCATGACGTACCGCAGGCGAGAATGACGACGCGCGTCACCGACGCCAGCGTCGCCTCGTCGATCTGCATCTCGTCCAGGAACACCCGCCCGGTCTCTGCCGACGTCCGCCCGAGCACGGTCTCGCGCACGGCCATCGGCTGCTCGTGAATCTCCTTGAGCATGAAGTGCCGATAGCCGGCCTTCTCCGCCATCACCGGATCCCAGGTCACGCGCTGCGGCGTGCGCGGCCGCTCGGTGCCCTTGAAGTCGGTGAACGTCACGCCCTGGCGCGTCACCACCGCGACTTCGCCGTCGTCGAGAAACACGACGTTGCGCGTGTGGCTCAGAATCGCCGGCACGTCCGAGGCGACGAAGAACTCGTCGTCGCCGAGTCCGACGACGACCGGCGGGCCGTTGCGGACCGCGACGATGGTGCCGGGATCGTCGGCGGAGATCAGGACGAGCGCGAACAGCCCCCGAAGCCGCTGGAGCGCGCGCCGCACTGCTGCCGCCAGGCCGTCCTTGCGCATCTCCTTCTCGACCAGATGCGCGACGACCTCGGTGTCCGTCTCGGTGACGAACTCGTGTCCGTCGGCGGAAAGCTCCTTCTTGAGCTCCAGGTAGTTCTCGATGATGCCGTTGTGGACGACGACGATGCGTCCCTTGCAGTCGCGATGGGGATGCGCGTTCTCCTCCGTCGGCCGGCCGTGCGTCGCCCAGCGAGTGTGACCGATGCCGAAATCGCCGTCGAGCGGCTGCGCCGCCAGCGCGTCATCGAGACGCGACAGCTTCCCGGCGCTGCGCCGCACCTCGATTTGGCCGTTCTTCACCACGGCCACGCCGGCCGAGTCGTAGCCGCGATATTCGAGTCGCCGCAGGCCGTCCATCAGGATCGGCAGCAGCGGCTTGGGACCGACGTACCCGACGATGCCGCACATGCGTCAGCCGTTCTCCCGGGTCTTCGCGCGCTCGGCACGCCGGCGCGGGACCCATCCTGTCTTGTTTTCCTGCCGCGCCCGCGCGATCGCCAGCGCGTCGTCCGGGACGTCGTCGGTAATCGACGATCCCGCGGCGACGTAGGCCCCGGTGCCGACGCGCACCGGCGCCACGAGTTGAGAATCGCTGCCGATGAACGCGCCGTCGCCGATCACCGTCGGATGCTTCCTCTCGCCGTCGTAGTTGCAGGTGATCGTGCCGGCGCCGACGTTGACCTTGCGGCCGATCGTGGCGTCGCCGAGATACGCGAGATGATTTGCTTTCGATCCTTCGCCGAGCGTCGTCTTCTTGAGCTCGACGAAATTGCCGACGTGCGCGTGACTGCCGACGATCGACTCGGGGCGGACGTGCGCCATCGGACCGATCCACGCGCCCGATTCGACGGTGGAGCGAACGAGCACCGAATGATCGAGGATGGTGACGTCGTCACCGACGGTCATGTCCGTCAGGCGTGAGCCGGCGTGGATGCGGCAGCGCGTGCCGATCGACGTCGATCCCTGAAGCTGCACGTTCGGGCCGAGGATCGAGTCGGCGCCGACGTGCACGTCTTCGTCGACGTAGGTGGACGAAGGATCCTCGAGCGTGACGCCGGCCATCATCAATGTGCGGTTCTTGCGCGCTCGTACGACCGCGGTGAGCTCGGCGAGATCGACGCGGCTGTTGACGCCGCGCAACTCATCGATCGAGTCGACGGTGAGCGTCGCGACGTCGAGGTACATCTGCCGGTACATCGCGACGAGATCGGTGAGGTAGTACTCGCCCTGGACGTTGTCGGCGGCGAGCCGGTGCAGCGCCGGAAAGAGCGGTTGCAGATCGAACGCGTAGATGCCGCTGTTGATCTCGCGAATCGCGCGTTCGTCCCCGGAGGCGTCGCGCTCCTCGACGATGCGCGCGATCGTGCCGCTGCCGTCGCGGACGATGCGGCCGTAGCCGTACGGATCGGGCAGCTCGGCCGTGAGCACCGTGGCCGCCGCGCGCGCGTCGCGATGCGTCTCGAGCAGCCGCTTCAGCGTCGCCGCTTGCAGCAGCGGCACGTCGCCGTAGAGCAGCAGCACCGTGCCCTTCTTGCCGGCCAGCAGCGGTTCGGTCTGCAGCAGCGCGTGACCGGTGCCGAGCTGCGGCGACTGCACCACGAACTGCAATCCGGCGCGCGCCTGGAGCGACTCGCGCACCTCGCCGGCGCCATGGCCGACGACGATCGTCGTGCTCGCCGCGGAAAGCGCGTCGACGGTTCGCAGGACGTGCTCGACGATGGTGCGCCCCGCCAGCGCGTGCAGCACCTTCGGCACGTCCGACTTCATGCGCGTGCCTTTGCCGGCTGCGAGGACAACGACGTGGAGAGTCACGGGCACCTCGGGCGGGCCGGAGCGTCACGCTCCGAACGACCACCGCAGCCAACGATTATCTATCGCTTGGCTATCGCTCGGCGCGGCCGTGGCGGGCCCTTCGGGCCGGTAGCTCTTCGGGAATCCCGGTCAGCCGATGAAAGTCTGCCGAATCGCGCAACGCCGCGAAATCTTCGTCGTGGCGGGCCTGCGCGCGGACGTCAGGGCTGATGGCAATCGCCTCGCTCAGGTGCTGCAACGCCTGAGCGAGGTTGCCGCGGCGCGCCTCGATCGCCGCGAGGAGGTACACGGCCAGATCGCGCTCCGGATCCTCGCCGAGGACGAGCCGCGCCAGGCGTTCGGCCTCACGGTCGTCGTTCAGATTCAGCGCCGCCGTCGCCGCAGTCAGGCGCTCTTCAAGGGTCTGAGGCGCCGGTGGCTGGCGATCGAGCTCGCGCTGACAGAGGTCGAGATAGACGCGGGCGCGGTCGAGCAGACCCCGTTCGCCAGGGAATGACTCGATCAACTGGCGGAAACTGGCGGCAGCCCCCGAGTAGTCGTGGCGCTGAAGGGCCTGCATCGCCCGCTCGAACGCGGACATCGCCTCGGCCGGCGGGCCGTCCGGCGGTTGATACGACTGCCAGACGCGGACTTCCGACGTCACGGTCGCCGCCGACGCGGATGCCTTCGCGGTCGACCGCGCGGACTGACTCGGGCGTGTCTCCGTGCCACGGAGGCGCTTGGCCATTGCTCGGCACTCCACGCGTGAATGGCCGGGGAAGCCCGAAAAACTTAACAAAAGCCGTCGAAGGCGGTCAAGGCTCGGCGTTGGTCTGTTGATTGACCAAATATCTGCCTTTCTTGAGCAGTTTGGGTACGGCGCGCTCGTCGAGATCGAACGCTTTGCCGACCAGGCGCGGGACGTCATTGGCGTCGACCACGCCCAACCCCACCAGACAAGCAGCAAAGCGAAAAATCACGGCCGGATCCATCTGAGTTTCGGCGCTTATACCTCTCGTGACTCGAGAACCGACCACGACGACGAACTCGCCCTTCTCCGGAATGTTTGCTGTTTTTGGCCGTAAGACATATGTCTCGTGGATCTTTGTTAGCTCACGATGAACAAAAATAGGTCGTTCGACCACTCCGGTGAGGTCTGCAATCGTCCGTCGAATCCGATGAGGCGCTTCGAAGAAGACCACCGGTCCCGGCTCGGCCTTGAGGCGTTCCATCCATTTCGATCGCGCGGCGCCCGAAGGGGGTGGAAAACCCAGGAAGAGAAAGGTGGAAGTCTCCAGACCGGTCACTGACAGGGCGGCCGTCACCGCGCTTGGACCCGGCACCGCGACCACGTGAACGCCGGCCTCACGGGCCGCCGCGACCAGCTTCGCTCCTGGATCCGAGATGCCCGGCGTCCCGGCGTCCGTCACGAGCGCAACCGTCGCTCCAGCCTGAATCCGCTCGACGAGCCGGGGCGCCTCCCGGTGCTCGTTGTGCTCGTGGAGACTGATCATCGACTTCCGGATCTCGTAGTGGGCGAGCAGCTTGCTGGTGCGCCGGGTGTCTTCCGCGGCGATGAGGTCGGCTTCGCGCAGCACGCGAAGCGCCCGGAACGTCAGGTCCTCGAGGTTCCCGATGGGCGTGGCGACGACGAACAGGGTGCCTGTCATATGGGTCGCTCGAGCCGATTATCTATAATGAAGAGTTGTTTGAAGGTGCCTGATGCCGCTTTATGAGTACGCCTGTGAGGCTTGCGGAAAGCGCTTCGAGCGCATCCAGAAGTTCGCGGATCCGCCGGTCGACGTCTGCCCGACCTGCGGCAAGGGACCGGTGACGAAGCTGATCTCGGCGCCCGGCTTTCAGTTCAAGGGCAGCGGCTGGTACGTCACCGACTACGCCAGAAAGTCGGACGCGGCCGGATCGAGTGCTTCCAAGGACGCAAAGGATTCCAAGGAATCGACAGCGCCGGCCGAAGGCAAGGACACGTCATCGACGGCCTCATCGAGCGACACGAGCAAGGACAAGCCCGCGGCCTCTGCGGACGCGGCCACCAAGAAGTAGCTCCGATCGGCGCCGTTCGCCGCGCCGTCTTCAGTCGAGCTTCACGGACTTCAGGTACTCGCGGAACGGCTCGGCCAGATCGGGCCGTTTCAACGCGAAGTGCACCACGGCCTTGAGAAAGCCGAGCTTGTTGCCGGTGTCGTGCCGCAGGCCCGTGACCTCGCACGCGTAGAGCGGCCGCGATTCCAGCAGCCGCTTCAAGCCGTTGGTCAGCTGGATTTCGCCGGTGCGATCGCTCTTGGTCTGCTCGAGCGCCGGGAAGATGTCGGGCGTGAGGACGTAGCGGCCGATGATCGCGAGATCCGAGGGCGCCTCCTCGACCGGCGGCTTCTCGACGAGATCGCGGATCTTGTAGACGCCGGGGCGGACGACGTCGGCGGCGATGCAGCCGTAGCTCGAGATCTGCTCGCGGGGCACGCGCTCGACGAGGATCACCGGACCCTGCACTTCGTCGAACACCTTGATCATCTGCGCCAGCGCCGGCGGCTCCGCATCGATCACGTCGTCGGCGAGGATCACGGCGAAGGGCTCGTCGCCGACCAGGTGGCGGGTGACGAGGATCGCGTGGCCGAGACCGAGCGGCTCGCCCTGGCGGACGTAGGCGACGTCGATCATGTTCGAGATCCGGCGAATCGCTTCGAGCTGGTCCTTCTTGCCGCGCGCCTCCAGGAACGTCTCGAGCTCGACGGCGACGTCGAAGTGATCTTCGATGGCGTTCTTGCCGCGGCCGGTGACGAGGATGATCTCGCGGACACCGGCGCCGACCGCTTCTTCGACGCCGTACTGGATGATCGGCTTGTCGACGAGCGGCAGCATCTCTTTCGGCTGCGCCTTGGTCGCGGGCAGGAAGCGCGTGCCGAGACCGGCGGCTGGAAACACCACCTTGCGAACCGGCGTCCTCACTGGTCACTCCTCGATCGGGCCCGTCAGGTCGGCCCGAATCCAGCGATCGTATCGCAGAACCGCGGGCCGGGCGGTATAGCATGAAGGCCATGCTCGATCCGGCGTACGTCAGAGATCATTCCGACGCGGTGGAGGCGCGGCTGCGCGCGCGCGGGCTCGATCCGTCGGCGGAGCTCGGCTCGCTCGCCAAGCTCGAAGCCGATCGGCGCCGGTTGATCCCGGCGGTCGAATCGCTCAAGCGCGAACAGAACGCGGCCGCCGAGGCGGTGGCGCGCGCGAAGAAGGCCGGCGAGGATCCCTCGGCGCTGTTCTCGGCGAACAAGGCGCGCGGCGCCGAGATCAAGACGCTCGAAGCCGAGCTCGCCGAGGTCGATCGTCAGCGCGACGCGCTGCTGCTCACGATTCCGAATCTGCCGCACGAGAGCGTGCCGGTGGGCACATCGTCGGCGGACAATCTCGAGGTCCGAAAGTGGGGCACACCGGCGTCGTTCTCGTTCACGCCGAAGCCGCACTGGGAGATTGGCGCGGCGCTCGGCATCCTCGACTTCGAGCGCGCGACGCGGATGTCGGGCGCGCGCTTCTCGGTGCTGATGGGCGCCGGGGCGCGGCTCGAGCGGGCGCTGATCGACTTCATGCTCGATCTGCACACGCGCGAGCACGGCTATACCGAGGTCGAGCCGCCGTTCATGGTCAACCGCGCCGCGCTCACCGGCACCGGCAACCTGCCGAAGTTCGAACAGGATCTCTTCAAGATCGCCGGCGACTGGGATCTGTTCCTGATCCCCACCGCGGAGGTGCCGCTGACCAACATGCACCGCGAGGAGATCCTCGAGGCGAAGCAGCTGCCGATCAAGTACACGGCTTATACGCCATGCTTCAGGAGCGAAGCGGGATCGTACGGCGCCGACGTGCGCGGGCTGATCCGGCAGCACCAGTTCGACAAGGTCGAGCTCGTGAAGATCACGACGCCGGAGCAGTCCTACGACGAGCTCGAGAGCCTGACGCGCCACGCCGAGACCGTGCTCGAGCGGCTGAACCTGCCGCATCGCCGGGTCACGCTCTGCACCGGCGACATGGGCTTTGCGTCGGCGAAGACCTACGACATCGAGGTGTGGCTGCCGAGCCAGAACGCGTATCGCGAGATCTCGTCGTGCAGCAACACCGAGGCGTTCCAGGCGCGGCGCGCCCAGATCAAGTTCCGTCCCGGAGGGGCGGGCAAGGCGCAGCACGTGCACACGCTCAACGGGTCGGGGCTGGCGGTGGGGCGGACGCTGATCGCGATTCTGGAGAACTGTCAGCAAAAGGATGGGTCGGTCGTGGTGCCCCAGGCGCTGCGCTCGTATGTCGGGGCGGACCTGATCCGGTAACGCCGCTGACGCGCCAGCGCTGA
>DASTCC010000428.1:0-6373 GCA_035711465.1 Vicinamibacterales bacterium | reverse complement strand
CATCCTCGTCGTCCCAGCGGCCGGCGGCCGGCACCGGCCGCGTAAGATCGCCGGTCGTCGCCATTTCGCCCATGGTCGCGCTGAGCGCGCGCAGCGGCCGCGTCACGGTCCGGGCGATGAGATAGCCGACGACGGTCGCCGCCGCGACCGCGGCAAGGCCGGTGATGGCAATCTGCCAACGGAGCCGCGGCAGAAAGCGAAGGTGCTCGGTTCGCGAACGCAGCACGACCGCGAGCGGGGCGTCGGCCGTCGTGCCGAGCGGCTGCACGCGGCCGATGTAGGAGTCGTCGGCGAGCGCGCGCGTGAACACGCCGGTTTCACGGCGAAGATCGGCGAGATCGCCGGCGCCGATCGAGAGCGTCGACGCGATGACCCTGCCGGCCGAGACGAACGCGATCTCGCTCTGCGCGACCGTCTTCATGCGTGCCGCGGCATCGCCGTCCAGACTGAACCCGACGAGCAGCGTGCCGACCGTCCCGGCTTCCATGGGCAGCGCCGCAGCGTGAATGACGCCGTTGCCGACCGGCCAGAACGTCGAGAAGTCGGGCGCGCGCCGGCACGCCTCCAGCATCGCCGCGATCTCGCCATCGCCCGGCCGGACGCGGCCCGCCCGGGCCAGCACCAGGTTGGCCGTGCCGACGACCACGAACATGTCGGCGCCGATGCGCTGCTGGTAGTCCTCCGCGATCGGCTGCACGGTCGGCGCATGGCCGGTGGCGGCCGCGCCTTTCAGATCCGGCAGGTCGGCGATGAGCGATCCCTTGACGACGAAGTCGTCGAACTGACGGGTCGTGAACTCGGAGAGCAGCGACGCCGCGTCGGTGAGGCCGGCGCGAAGGTCCGCTTCGGCCTGGGCTGCCACGGACACGTTGACGCGGTAGATGGCCAGGCCGATGGACGTCAGCACGAGAAACGCGCCGGCCAGGAAGATGCGATTGGTGAGGGAGGAGGCGACGCCGTTCACGGCTGGCGGACGACCTCGAAGTCGACGGTCGCCGTGCCGCTGTCGGCGACCGTCACGCGCTGCGGCTCGGCGCGGCCGAGCTCGCTCCAGACCATCACCGTGTAGACGCCCGGCGGCACGCCGGCGATCGAGTACTCGCCGCGCGGCGTGGTCACCGCGAAGAACGGATGGCTGAAGACCAGGACGTAGGCGCTCATGTGCGAATGAATATCGCAGAAGATCGGCACGATGCCCGGCCGGTCGAAGCGCACCGATCCGGTCCGGCCCGGCGGATAGCGGCCCAGATCGAACGTGCGCGTCCGTGCCAGCGAGAAGACGTTGTGGAAGGTCGAGTCGCTGTTGGGAAAGTCGACGACGGTGCCGACGGTGATCGCGAGCACGCGGGGCACGAACTGCTCGCCGCGCTGATCCATCCGCGTCCGGACGGACGGCAGATCGTCGAACGCCAGACGCGGCGCCGACTCGAGGTAGACGACGGCCCGCGAGCGATCGACGGGCGCGGGGCGACGCGTCGACAGATCGGCGGCCGCCGGCCGCTGCGGCGCCGCGGGCGTGTCGGGCATCGCGACGCGGCCGCGGATGCTGCCGGACTGGGTGCGGAACTCGACCCGCGCGAGCGTCGTGGCCGCGAGCAGCAGCGCGAGAGCAAGCGAGATCCAGAGGCGGATCACGGCGTCAGAACCAGTAGAGCAGCCCGATGTTCGGATAGCCGCGTTCCTTCACGCGGCCGCCATCGCGCCAGTTGTATTGCCAGCCGCCGCGGACGTCGAGGTGCCGGGTGACGCGATAGCTCAGCACCCCTTCGAGCCGCGTCACCGGGGCATCCCACGTCATCAGCGCGCCGTCCCTGAAGCGGGCCACGCGATCGAACTGCAGCGTGCCGGCGCCAAGCGCAAGCTGCCAGCGTGGGTGGGGGCGATATCGTCCTTCGACGTAGCCGCCGCCGGATCCGAGGCGGGCGAACGGGTCGGTGTCGAGATACGGCGCGCCCGCCAGCGGCACCTCGAACGTGTTCCACAGCCATTCGCCGCGGATCAGCCAGCGGCCCCGCCCGACTTCGGCATCGACGCCGATGAGCGACTGCGTCGACTTCCGCGACCCGCCGGCCGGCATCGCGTCGAGCGCGGCGCGTTCGATCCAGCGGCCCGACGCGCCGGAGAACCCGACGGTGGCGCCGAAGGGCAGCGCGACGCCGATGCGGCCCGACACCTGGACGCCGTCATTGGTCTCTTCGACGACCGGCACGGACGGCGCACCCTGAGTGATGGCGCCGGCGATCTCGATCCGCCCCTGATGCCACGACGCCTGCACGCCCGTGTCCCATCGCAGGCCGGAGACGAGCGGCACGCCCGGGCCGATCGTGTGGTCGCCGACCGGGTAGATCGGCCGCCAGCCGCGGCCGCGCATGTCGAGCACGTCGTCGATCGTCAGCGGCAGCGCGTCGGGACGCAGCGACGTGAGGTACTGGTACGGCACCGGCGGCGCGAACCCGAACTGATCGCGGCCGTAGGCGCGCCGCGCGTAGGCGCCGATGACCGGGGGCACGCGGCCCGCCTGGATGCGCAACGCGTCGCCGAACGGCTCCCAGCGCACGTACCAGGCGGCCGCATCGAGGGCGTCGCTGCTCTCGGCGCGGATCTCCGTGACGAACGACAGCCTCGTCGCCGGCCGCCATTCGGCGACGAGGCGCAGGCGCGCCAGCCGGAGCGCGTTCTGTTCGTAGTCGGTGTAGTTGAAGAAGGCGTCGTTGTCGACCGGGCCGATCACCGCGGAGAGGTCGCCGGCGACGGCCAGGCCGGCGGCGGGCCATCCGTAGCCGCCTTCGCGGCCCTGCGCGCCGGCCGCGGTGGCGACGCCGAAAAGCAGCACCGCAAGGACGAACGCGTCGCGCCTGGCGGTCATCGTGGGTCCGATCTTACTCCCGGACCGTCGGGCCCCTGTTGCCGGCCGAGCGCAGACGATACAATTGCGGAGACCGATCCGGCGTTGCGGGCCGGCGTACGGCCGTCGGAACGGCCGCGCCCGCGTCCGCGCCGACTTCGGAGGAGCGAATGGCCTACGTCATCACCGAGCCCTGCATTGGCACGAAGGATTCCGCCTGCGTCGACGTGTGTCCCGTGGACTGCATCCACCCGCGCAAGGACGAGCCGGCGTTCGAGTCCACCAAGATGCTGCACATCCATCCCGACGAGTGCATCGACTGCGGGGCCTGCGTGCCGGCGTGTCCAGTAGAAGCGATCTACGCGCTCGACGAAGTGCCCGACAAGTGGAAGGACTACATCGAGCTGAACAGCGATTTCTACAAGAAGTAGCCCGCGGTCCATCCTGGAGATCAGCGCGTGAATCGGGACGGCCGCGCGGCTGGCGACGTCACGATTGCCGAGGCGGTGCCGGTCATGAGCTCGCCTTACGTCGACTTCGATCGCGACGCCTGGGCACGCCTGCGCGCGGCCACGCCGCTGACGCTGACCGAAGACGACCTCGCCGAGCTGCGCGGCCTCAACGACCAGGTGTCGCTGGGCGAAGTCGAGGCGATCTACCTGCCGGTCTCGCGGCTCCTCAACCTGCACGTCGCCGCGACGCAGACGCTGCACGCGGCGACCGCGACCTTCCTCGGCGGTCTCAAGGATCCGACGCCGTACGTCATCGGGGTCGCCGGCAGCGTCGCGGTCGGCAAGAGCACGTTCGCGCGTATCCTGCGCGCGCTGCTGTCGCGCTGGCCGGCGCACCCGCGCGTCGATCTGGTGACCACCGACGGGTTCCTGCTGCCCAATCGTGAGCTCGAGGCGCGGCGGATCCTGCACCGCAAGGGCTTCCCCGAGAGCTACGACACCCGGCATCTGATTCAGTTCATGTCCGACGTGCGGGCGGCGCGATCGGCGGTGCACGCGCCGGTGTACTCGCACCAGGCCTACGACATCGTGCCGGGCGAGTTCCAGGTCGTCGATCGTCCCGATATCGTCATCGTCGAGGGCCTGAACGTGCTGCAGACCGGCGATGGATCGTCGGGCCGCGCGCCGCGGGTGCTGGTGTCCGACTACTTCGACTTCACCATCTACATCGACGCCGACGAGCGGGACATCGAGGCGTGGTACGTGTCGCGGTTCCTGGCGCTGCGCGAGACGGTGTTCCGGAGCCCGAAGTCGTACTTCCATCGCTACGCGACGCTGGACGATCGCGAGGCCGATGAGACCGCGCGCGAGATCTGGCGCACAATCAACGGCGTCAACCTGCGCGAGAACATCGTGCCGTCGCGGCCGCGCGCGAAGCTGATCATCGAGAAGGGGCCCGATCACCTGACCCGGCGCGTCCGGTTGCGGCACGTCTGAGGGCGTCGGCGTCAGCGTTCGGCGCCGGCGAACCTGCGCTTGGCTTCGAGCCGCGCGGCGCGGCGCGCTTCGGCGTCCTTCGCCTTCTGGCGTTCGGTGTCGGTGGTGAGCTCGAGTGGCGGCACCGGCACGCGTCCGCCGTCGCGGTCGATGGCGACGAAGGTGAGATACGCCCGGCTGGTCATCAGCCGGCGTCCGGTCAGCGTCTCTTCCGAGAACACCTCGACCTCGACCTCCAGCGACGTCGTGAAGGCGGCGGTCACGCGCGCCTGGAGGATGATCAGGTCGCCCACCTTCACCGAGTGCAGGAACTGCAGGCCGTCCACGGCCGCGGTGACGAGCAGCGATCGCGTGTGCCGATGACAGGCGATCGCCCCGGCGATGTCGATGAGATGCATCACCGTGCCGCCGAGGATGAAGCCGAGCGGGTTGGCGTCGTTGGGCAGGACCACCTGCACCATCTCGGTGTAGGAGTCCGACGGGCGTTTAGCGGTCAGCGGCACGGGGCGGGGACAGACGCCGGCAAGCTTAGAACCTAGAACTCTGAACTCAGAACTTGGGTTCCAGTTCCAAGTTCCAAGTTCTGAGTTCTAAGTTCTGCAAGCGTCCTTCTCTCCTAAAAGTCGTAGCCGATCCAGAACGTGAACTTCATCTTGCGGAATTCGTCGTGGCCGCCCTGCAGGGCGAAGAGCGCGTCCTCCCACTCCTTGTTGAAGAGCGTCTTCCACGAGAAGTCGAAGTGCATCGGGAAGCCGAGCAGGAAGCTCTGCAGGCCGATGCCGTACGACGCGCGGCCGTCGACCAGGCGGAAGCCCGAAATCGACACCGGCGGTCCGAAGACCGGCGTGCCGAGGCCGGTGCTCGGATCGATGTCGTAGCCGATGAGCGGCGGATAGCTGATGGTGCTCGTCGACGCGATCTGGAACGGGTCGTTGTTGAAGCCGGAGGCCCCGAGGTTGAAGTAGAACGCCCCGCGCAGGCCGCCGAGCACCCCAATCGGCGTCAGCATCGCCTCGATGATCGGGAACCGCAGCTCGGCGTTGGCGAAAAAGCCGTGGTGGCCGACGAACTCGAGGTACTCGTAGCCGCGCATCTCGGAGTTGCCGCCGAAGTACATGAAGTCGGGGTTGCGGCCCCAGCTCTTGAAGCCCTTGAACCGGAAGGCGAACACGCCGTTGGCGACGAGACGCGTGTAATGCCGGGCGTCGGCATCGACCGTCTGCCGCGACAGCCAGTTGTCGCTGATCGGCGGCGACGCGTCGTAGGCGACGCGCAGCGTGTTGCCGGCGACCGGACCGAACTCACGGAAGACCGTGGTCTCGCTGACGTAGGTGACGCCGAGCGGGAGCACGTGGCCGTTGCGGAAGATCGGGTTGCCGTAGCGATCGGTCTGATACTGCTCGGCCGCGAACTGCACCGCGGGGTTCGAGTACTCCTCGTTGATGTGCATGTAGCCGGTGTTCAGCTCGACCCGGTGGTAGCGGTTGAACGGGTAGATGCCGTAGACCGTGCCGCCGCGCTGACTCTGCACGGCCTCGGCGGAATCGCGATCGATGTAGGGCGCGATCGCCGGGTCGTAGAGCGCGTAGTACTGGTTCTGGCCGTAGAAGAACTGATCGGACGAGAAGCCCTGCAGCACGTACTGCAGGCGGCCCTCCGTGTTCACGTAGGTGAACGCCGTCGTCCGGTACTGCGACACCGACTGCGCGAAGAAGCTGATCTGCTTGTCGCCGAGCACGTCGGTGAAGGTGATCTCGGTGTTGCCGTAGAAGTTGCCGCCGCTGGTGACGCCCAGGCCCACGGGCGGCCGGCCCGCGAGGCTCATCTTCTCGAACGCGCCCTTCTTGTGGATGTTGTCGCGCAGGAGCGTGTGGCTGAGCGGCGCCGTGAAATCGATCACCGGCGACGGCTCGCCGAAATCGGACGAGGCGACGGTGGCGACCGGCTTCTCGGTCGTGATCGCGTGAATCCCGTTTTCGCCCTTGTAGTACGACACGAACGCCACGCGCGGCGGGCCGGCGCTCTTGAGCACGACCGGCGAGACGTTCCCCGTGACCGTGTCGGTCCACTGACGGAGCTC
>DASTCC010000427.1:0-4820 GCA_035711465.1 Vicinamibacterales bacterium | reverse complement strand
CGGCGGCGACCAGCGCCAGCATCCGCTCGCGCCAGGTCTTGCTTGCGATCACGAGCGCCACCGCCGGTCCGATGCACGTCACCAGGCTCAGGCCGAAGAAGTTGTTGTCCATGCCGCCGAAGCCCTCGGCGGCCGTGTTCTTGCGATGCCAGAGGTAGTTGATGTGCTGCTCGAAGCCGACGTAGCCCTGGCAGAGCACGATGACCCAGAACATCCGCCGCCAGTGCTTCTCCTCGCTCATCACGGTGACGCCGACGAGGAAGGGCAGCGCCAGTTTCGAGAACTCGTTCACCTGCCGCCACGCGCGGGTCGTGTCGAGCGCCTGCGACGCCGACAGCACGAACCAGGCGCAGAACAGCAGCATGAAAACCACGACGCCGCGCGACCGGCCGAGCTGCCACGAACCGAAGCCGTTGAACGCCCACCCGAGCAGCATCGCGACGCCGACCGTGAAGCTCAGGTACTCCATGTCGCCGGCCCAGCCGAAGATCGCCTGCGGGCGCATGACGGCGAAGCCGACGTAGACGTAGAGGCCCACCAGGGGCCAGCGGAGGGCGCCGAAGGTGCCGATGAACGCGACGAGATAAGTGAGGATCAGGCCCTTCATGGACGGAGCGTCAGCTCGACCCCGGCTGACTGAGCAAAGACCGGCCCGTTGAATCCACTTGGAAGCTGGCTGGCAAGCCTTTACTGGTCAATAGCATACGGACAGCTGCCAAGCGTCGCCGAAGCGGATCGTCATTGGAAGTCTGCCGCAATGTAGACTTTTGTCCACGACCCGGACCGATGTCGTTCACCCCAGCGGCCGCCTGCCAGCGGTTCGCCGCCCCAGCCGTTGGCGTCCGTCGACCGCCGAGTGCGGCCCGAACCTTGCACCTGTCGCGCCCGGGCGCAGACGATGAATTGGTCCTTTCGAACGCCACAAGGTGATGAGACCAGCGTGACGTCCGGCAAAGCGCCGTCCGACTCCCGCATCGTGCTCCGCCGTGTCCCCGCCGGACCGGTGCGTGCGGTGCGTACGACGCCCACGGTCACGATCGTCGTTCCTACGTTCCGCGAAGTCGAGAGCCTGCCGCACCTGATCGCGCGCGTCGCCAAGGTCCGCGAAGAGCACGACCTGGCGATCGACATGCTGATCATGGACGACGACAGCCGCGACGGATCGGCGGAGATGATCGCGGCGCGGCCCGAGCCCTGGGTGACGATGATCGTCCGCACGAAGGATCGCGGATTGAGTCAGGCCGTCCTCGACGGCATGCGCCGTGCCACCGGCGACGTGCTGATCTGCATGGACGCGGACCTCAGCCATCCGCCGGACGCGATTCCGCAGATGCTCGCCAAGCTCGAGAGCGGCGCCGACTTCGTCGTCGGGTCGCGCTACGTGCGCGGCGGCTCGACGTCCGACGACTGGGGGTTCCTGCGCTGGCTCAACAGCCGCGTCGCGACGTTGCTGGCGCGGCCGCTCACCAGCATCCGCGATCCCATGGCCGGATTCTTCGCGCTGCGCCGCAGCACGTTCGAGGCGGGCCGCGATCTCAACCCGATCGGCTACAAGATCTGCCTGGAGCTGATGGTCAAGTGCGCGTGCGAACGCGTCGTCGAGGTGCCGATTCACTTCGAGGATCGACGGTTCGGGCACAGCAAGCTGACGCTGAAACAGCAGCTGCTCTACATCCAGCACCTGCGCCGGCTCTACATCTTCAAGTACGGCGTCTGGTCGCAGCTGATGCAGTTCCTCGTCGTCGGCGGCCTTGGAACGATCGTCAACCTGGTGGCGCTGACGGCGCTGCTCTGGGCGGGGCTGCCGATGCGCGGCGCCGTCGCCGCCGCGATCTTCGTGGCGATGTGCTTCAACTTCGTGCTGAACCGCCGCTTCAGCTTCTCCGAGGCACGGCACGGATCGCGCGTTCGCCAGTTCTTCGGGTTCGTCGCGGCGTCCTCGGTTGGCGCGGCCGTCAACTACGCGGTCACGATGTTCATGCTGTCGCATCCGATGGGCATGCGGCCGCAGGCCGCCGCGCTCATCGGCATCGCGGCGGGGACGCTGTTCAACTTCGTGACCAGCCGCTACCTCGTGTTCCGGATGTCGCACGTCCGCCCCAGGAACGGCTGAGGGACCGGAAGCCATGTCGGTGTTTGCGGATGGACCTGCGGCGGCGCGACGGCCGTCTCAGCCGGCTTTCGACCGGAACAGATCGATGACCGCAGCGAACGCGGAGATCGTCGTCGGCCTGAGCGGCGTCCGGCAGAATGCGGCAGTCGCCGTCACGGTGAACGGACACGTTCGCGCTGTGTGCGAGCAGGAGCGCGTCACCCGCGTTCGCAATGCGGCGCTCGTGCCAGGCACGCTGCCGATGGAGGCGCTGGAGACGGCGCTTCAGGCCGCCGGATCACCGTCGACGCCGATCGCGACGTTCGCGGCGGCCGAGAGCGCGATCGCGTTTCCCGCGGGCGCCAATGCGGTACGGCTCGATCACCATCGCGCCCACGCGGCCACGGCGCACTACCTTTCAGGCGCGAGCGAGACGGCGATTCTGGTGTGCGATCGTCATTCGGCCGAGCCGGACACACGATGGACGGGGTCGGCTGGACGGCTGACGCGTCTCGAATGGCCATCCGCCGCGCATGGATTCGCGCCGCTCTTCTCCGACTGCGCGTCGCTCTTTGGCTTTCCGCCGGGGCAGGAGCACGAGCTCGAGGCGCTCGCGCGGCTCGACACGGGCGCGGACGCCGATCGATTCGCGGAGGTCATCGCGTATCGCGACGGCGCGCTGTCGGTGTCGCCCGGGTGGCGGCAGGTCGTCCAGGAGTGGCTCGCCGGCGGTACGCAGCTCCGTCATCGCGCACGCGTCGCC
The DNA here is from genome assembly GCA_035711465.1 of Vicinamibacterales bacterium. Classification (GTDB taxonomy): domain Bacteria; phylum Acidobacteriota; class Vicinamibacteria; order Vicinamibacterales; family SCN-69-37; genus DASTCC01. The sequence goes on along the minus strand of DASTCC010000427.1, from coordinate 1,965 downwards.
GCGGCCTTTCAGCACCATCTCGGCGGCATGCTCGTGCAGATGGCGGCCGACTTGCGCCAGCGCACCGGCGCGCGTCATCTCTGTGTCGGCGGCGGACTCTTCTTCAACACCTACTTCAACACCGTGCTGCGGCAATCGGGGACGTTCGACGAGGTCTTCGTGCCCCCGAATCCGGGCAACGCCGGCACGGCGGTGGGCGCCGCGCTCGACGTCGCCGGCGACGGACGTGCGACGGGCCTGATGTCGCCGTTCCTCGGTCCCGAGTTCGACACCGAGGCGATCAAGCGCACGCTCGACAACTGCAAACTCTCGTACGAGTGTCTCGACGAAGGCGATGCGATTGCGACCGCCGTCCGCGCGCTGGCACGCGGTCATCTGGTCGGCTGGTTCCAGGGCCGCATGGAATGGGGCCATCGCGCCCTCGGTCATCGCAGCATCCTCGCGAGTCCGCTCTCGCCGTACGTGCTCGACAACCTCAACGTGTTCCTCAAGCATCGCCAGCGGCATCGCGCCTACGGCGTCTCGGTGCCGGTGGAACGCGCCGCCGAATGCTTCGACGGGCCGCCGGCGTCGCCCTACATGGAGTTCGAGTTCACGCCGAAGGATCCCGATCGCCTTCGGCCGATCATGCCCGAGGGCACGAAAGCGATTCGCGTGCAGACGATCCCGGCGACCGAGCTTGGCGGTTCGCCGCGCACGCGGCGGCTTCACGAGCAGTTCGGCGAGGTGACCGGCCTGCCGGTGCTCGTCAACACCTCGTTCAATGGCTTCTCCGAGCCGATGGTCTGCAGCCCGCGCGACGCGATTCGCGTGTTCTTCGGCACCGGCCTGGACCTGCTCGTCATGGACCGCTTCGTGATTCGCAAGTAACACCGCCGTGCAGACCGCCGTGATCGAATCGACCTCGCGCGCCGCGGTGGCCATCCCGAAGCCCTGGATCATCGGGATCGCGCTCGCCGGGCTGCTGATTCGGCTCGCCGTGCTCGCGCAGACCTCGGCGCTCGACCCGAAGATCGAAGACGAGCGGCAGTACGTCCGCCTGGCGACCAGCCTCGTCCGCGGCGACGGATTTGCCTGGGCTCCCGGCGAGCCGACGTCGCTCAGGCCGCCGCTCTATCCCGCGCTCATCGCGGCGCTCTGGCATGTGACCGGCGAAGGGCAGCTCCAGCCGATCCGCGCCGTCCACGTGCTGCTGAGTCTCCTGACCGCCGCCTTCGTGTATGCCATCGGCCGGCGCGTCTGGAACGCGCGCGTCGGCGCGATCGGCGCGGCGATCGCGTGGCTCGATCCGACCGCGATTTATCTCAACTCGACCATCCTCACCGAGACGCTGTTCACGGCCCTGCTCGTGGCGTTCGTGCTCGCGACGGTAATGGTCGTGCAGACGCGCACGCGGGCCTCGGCGCTCATCTGCGGGCTGGCGCTCGGCCTCGGCGCGCTGACGCGCAGCGTGCTCTGGCCGGTGCCGCTGCTCCTCTGTCCCCTGCTCCTCGTCCTCGTCGACGACAGCTGGCGGCGCCGGCTGTCGCTCGCGGCGATCGTGTTCGCCGGCTACGCGCTGGTCGTCGCGCCGTGGGCGGTACGCAACACCCGGCTTCAGCAGGTGACGACCATCGTCGACACGATGGGCGGCATGAACCTGCGCATGGGCAACTACGAGTACACGCCCGAAGATCGGATGTGGGACGCGGTGTCGATGAAAGGCGAGAAGAACTGGGTCTACGCGCTGACCGTGGAAGGCCACCCGTCGGGCGACGCGATCACCGAGGGCGAGAAGGACAAGTGGGCGCAGGCGAAGGCGATCGCCTACATGAAGGCGAACCCGGGCAGGACGCTGCGCCGCTCGATCATCAAGTTCACCGACTTCTGGGGCCTCGAACGCTCGTTCATCGCCGGCGTGCAGCAGGGGCTGTATCGCGTGCCGATGGCGGTCGCGGCCGTCGTTGCGATCCTGATGCTCGTGTC
>DASTCC010000426.1:0-9386 GCA_035711465.1 Vicinamibacterales bacterium | reverse complement strand
GCGACGCGCTTCACGGTATCGCGCACCTGCACCGCCGGAATCGCCGCGCCGGCTTCTCTCGCCGCGACGACGACGCGGTCGATGACGCCAGCGTCGACGAATGGCCGCGCCGCATCGTGCACGAGCACCAGGTCCACGTCCCTCGACAACGCCGCGGCGCCGGCGCGCACCGAATCCTGCCGGCGCGCGCCGCCGGCCACGGCGCGGCTCGGCCGCACCGTCGCGCCGGTCAGCGTGAGCGCGTCGCGGACGAACTCTTCCGGCAGCACGATCACCAGCTCGTCGATCGCGCCGTGGCGATCGAAGGCCTCGACGCTCCGCTGCAGCATCGAGCGACCGCCGAGATCGAGCAGCTGTTTCGGAAGATGCGCGCCCAGGCGCGCGCCTCGGCCGCCTGCGACGATGATGGCGCCAACCGGCATCGGCAACGATTCTAACGTCGCCGGCAGTACTCGGCCACGCGCGCGACCGTCGTCGCAATGGCGCGCTCGCCGGCCGCCGCTGGCAGTTCCGCGGGGACGAAGACGACGACCAGCGCCCGGGTCGTCGCCGGCGTCACCATCGATCGCGCCGAGTCCGACGTCGGGTTGCCGAACGGACCGCGGCCGTCGGCGAGCGTCAGGCGGCCTTCGAGGTGAACGACGTCCTTCCGAATCCCCGGATACGCCTCGCCGGGTCCGCCGAGTCGCAGCGTGACGTCGCCGTCCAGCCGATCGCAGTCGTACAGACCGAAGGGCAGCTGGGTTTCGAGCGACGTCCAGTTGATCACGTCGACGAGGCTGTTGATGCGCGGCAGGGGGTCGCCCTTCTTCACTCGGCGGAGCAGGGCCTCGGATGACGGCCGCGTCTTGGTCGGGTCGAGGCCGACGCGCTTGTACATCGTGCGGACGGCGGCCGTCAGGGCCTCCGACGCCGTCGCGCCGCGCGTCTTCGCCTCCGTTGCAGCGAGCGGCGCATCGAGCCGCGCCTCCCGCTCGACGACGATGACGTCGTCGAGCACGGCCGACGCGGGTCTGACGATGCCGGCCACATCGGCGGCGACGGCGATGGCGCCGGTAGTCACGACGTGACGGCCAGGCGCGACGGGTCGGCGGGCGCGGCGCCGTCGGGCGATCGATGCGGCAGCGCCGAGGCGACGATCTCCCTGGCCTTCGCCGCGAGCGATCGCGCGTCCTCCCTCGTCATCTCCGCCGTCGCGATCGGCTCGTGTACGGTGACGACGACGTCGGCCGGACACACCATCAGCCGGCCCTTCGGCATCACGACGCGGCTGCCTGACACGGTGATCGGCACCACCGGCAGCTTGTTCTCGATCGCCAGCAGGAACATCCCGCCCTTGAACTTCATCACCCGGCCGTCGCTGGTGCGCGACCCTTCGGGAAACACGATCAGCGAGGCGCCGTGCCGGGTCATGCGCTGCATCTTCTTGAAGATCGACGCCCCCGGGTTGGTGCGATCGACGAGCAGATGGCCGCTGCGCTGCAGGTGCCAGCCGATGAACGGGAAGTAGCCGAGCGTCGCCTTGGCCATGATCCGGAGCTGGCGCGGAATCGCCGTGAACAGGATCGGGATGTCGTAGATGCTGGCGTGATTGGCGACGAAGATGCAGCTGGTGTCGGGCGGCGGCAGCGGCGCGCCGCGGAGCGTGTAGCGGACGCCGCTGGTGGCGAGAATCGCGCGCGACCACCACTGCGCGCAGCGGTGCGCCCACACCCCGCGCGGCTCGAAGAGGCCGCCGAGGAGCGAGAGGAGGCCGAGGACGATCGTGTAGATCCCGATGGAAGGAATCAGGAAGAAGACCGTCTTCCACCAGTGGAACGGCGGCACGTTCAGGCCTGTGCGGCCGGCCGCGGCCTCCGGCCGGAATCGTCGCGATCCGATCGCCCTTCGCGTCCAGCCTGATCACCGGTGCTGCCCTGCGACGCCTCCGCGTGCCGCCCGAAGATCATCCGGCCGGCGGTCGTCTGCAGCACGCTGGTCACGACGATGTCGAGGTTGCGGCCGATACGGTTGCGCGCGTTGTCCACCACCACCATCGTGCCGTCGTCGAGATAGGCGACGCCCTGGTTGTATTCCTTGCCTTCCTTGAGGATGAAGACGTTCATCAGTTCGCCGGGGAGCACGACCGGCTTGAGGCTGTTGGCGAGTTCGTTGATGTTGAGCACGTCCACTCCGCGGAGCTGGGCGACCTTGTTCAGGTTGAAGTCGTTGGTGACGATGCGTCCGAGCAGCGTGCGCGCCAGCTCGATGAGCTTCAGATCGACTTCCTTGACCTGGGGGAAATCGACGTCGGAGACGATGACCTCGACGCCTGACATCTTCTGGATGCGATGCAGGATGTCGAGGCCGCGGCGGCCTCGATTGCGCTTGAGCGGATCCGAGGAGTCGGCGACGAACTGCAGCTCTTTCAGCACGAACTGCGGCACCACCAGCGTGCCGTCGAGAAAACCGGTCTCGACGATATCGGCGACGCGGCCGTCGATGATCACGCTGGTGTCGAGGATCTTGTAGCGCTTCTGCGGCCGGGCGTCGCGGAACAGCGACGCGAACTTCGCCGGCTCGAGCCACTCGCCCTTGCGCGCGCCGAGCACGAGCCCCAGATACGGCAGGACGATGATGATCAGCCCGTGCAGGAACTGCACGCGCGTGTTGCTGGTGTTGGCCCAGAACAACGACGAACCGATCATCCTCGCGATCGTCAGGCCGACGCCGAATCCGATCAGGCCGCCGAGGAGGTTGGTGACCGCCGCGTCACGCAGCCGCGTCTCGGCCATCACGAAGCCGAGTGCGACCGCGAGCCCGAGCGCGGCGCTGAACACCGCGTGGCCCTCGATTGGACCGATCACCGCGGCCGCATAGACCACCACGGCGACAAAGACTCCCCTGACGAAGAGGTAGCCGTTCATGGCCAGCATTTTATACGGGCCACGGGCTGCGCCCGTGTCCCGTAGCCTCGGGACGCGAGGCTCGCGGCTCGGGGCCTGGAAGGACCGCGCAACTTCGTAAGATTCCGTCCGCCACACGGGGAGCTCGTCATCTGGCTCCGAGCCCGAGTCCCGAGCCGGCGGGCGCTGTAGCGCGGCGAAGCCGCGCTACAGCACCGCGTCGAGCGCCTGCGCCACGTTCTGCACGCGAACGACCTCGAGACCGGCCGGGACGTCGGTGGCGGCGACATTGCCATCCGGCACGATCGCCCGCTTGAATCCCATTTGCGCGGCCTCGCGCAGGCGAATCGGCGCCTGCGTCGTCGCGCGCACTTCGCCGGCAAGCCCGACCTCGCCGAACGTCACCACGTCGGCCGGCACGGCGCGGCCGCGATGACTGGAGGCGACGGCCGCGAGGATGGCGAGATCGGCGGCCGGCTCATCGACGATCACGCCGCCGGCGACGTTGACGAAGACGTCTTCCATCGCCAGGTTGAGGCCGACGCGCTTGTCGAGCACGGCGAGCAGCAGCGCCAGCCGACTGTGATCGAGGCCGTTCGCGGTGCGCCGCGGATTGCCGAACGTCGCCGTGCTCACGAGCGCCTGCACCTCGACGAGAATCGGCCGCGACCCCTCGAGCGTGCACAGCACCACCGAGCCCGGCACGCCGGTCGGCCGCTCGGCGAGGAACAACTGCGACGGATTCGGCACCGGCACCAGCCCGGCGCCGGTCATCTCGAACACGCCCATCTCGCTGACCGCGCCAAAGCGGTTCTTGACCGCGCGGACGACGCGGTGGGCGTGATGCTGTTCGCCCTCGAAATAGAGAACCGTGTCGACGACGTGCTCGAGCACCTTCGGACCGGCGAGGCTGCCGTCCTTGGTGATGTGGCCGACGAGAATCGTCGGCAGGTTGCGGCCCTTGGCGACGAACAGCAGGTCGGTCGCCGCCTGCCGCACCTGCCCGACGCTGCCCGGCGCGGAGGTCATCTTCGACGAGAAGACGGTCTGGATCGAGTCGACGATCAGCAACGCCGGCTTGACGCGATCGATCTCGTCGATCAGCCGTTCGACGCAGGTCTCGGCCAGCAGGTAGAGCGGCACCCGGCCGACACCGAGCCGCTCGCCGCGCATCTTGATCTGATGCTCCGACTCCTCGCCCGAGCAGTACAGCACCGGCCCAACATCGGCGGCGAAATGCGCGGCCGCCTGCAACAGCAGCGTCGACTTCCCGATCCCCGGGGCGCCGCCGAGCAGCACCAGCGACCCGGGCACGATGCCGCCGCCGAGCACGCGATCGAACTCCGAGACCCCCGACCCGATCCGCGCCGCAACGGTCGTCTCGACATCCGCGTACGCCTGCGCCTTCGCGCCCCCGAGCCGCGACGCCGCCATCGAACGATCCGCCGGCGCCGCCTTCTCCTCGACGAAAGAATTCCACTCGCCGCAGTCGGGACAACGGCCGAGCCATTTCTGGGACTGCGAGCCGCAGGTTTGACAGGTGAAGAAGGATGAAGGCTTTTTCACTGATCGAGTCAACTCAAAACTTGAAACTCAAAACTTAAGACTTGGTTCTGGGTTCTCGGCACAGGCGTTGCACAGATCGGGCCACATGCCATCAGACGTCGCCGACCGTGCCTTCGCCTTCGCATGCGTCCCGCTTCGCCATCTCGCTTCGGGAAGGAAGAGAGAGGCGCAGTACTGGCTGCGTGTCATCACCGCGACCAAGCTCGCTCCCGAAGCGATGCTGCGGCCACGACTCGCGGCGGTCGCTGTGCTCGTCGCGATTCTCACCAAAGCCGTCAAAGAGCTTCGCAAACCACCCAAAGAGGGTCAGGAATACCCGGAAGGCTTCGGACCGCCGGGTAACGCCGGGTAAAAGCTACCCTGCCTTCAACCCAGAGTTTTGAGTCTTGAGTCTTGAGTCTTGAGTGTTGAGTTTTCACGACGAGGTCTCATTGTGCCGAGCGTAACGTCGTTCAATCCTTGCCCCCAGCCGACACACCACCTCCCACGGAATCGCGCCGATCGCCGCCGCAGTCTCGCGCGCGGAGATCTCGTCGTCCTCCTGCCGCCCGATGATCACGACCTCGTCTCCCGGCGCGACCTCCGTGCCGGTGACGTCGATCGTGATCATGTCCATGCACACCGATCCGATCACCGGCGCGCGGCGGCCGCGGACCAGGACCGAGCCGCGGTTCGCCAGGCGCGTGTCGAGTCCGTCGGCGTAGCCGGCCGGGACGATCGCGACGGTGCGCGGCGTCTCGGCGACGTAGCGCAGGCCGTAACCGGTGCCCTCGCCGACGCGCAGTCCCTTCACGGCGACGATACGGCTGCGGAGTGACAGGGCAGGTCGCAGCGGCAGATCCGCCGCGGCAAGCGGCGGCGGGACGATGCCGTAGAGAAGCAGACCGGGGCGCACCCAGTCGAACCACGTGCGCGTGTCGCGCAGGAGCGCGGCCGAGTTGGCGGCGTGGCGCGGCAGCCGCGGCAGGCCGAGCGCGCCGAGCGCCGCCGTCGCGCGGTCGAAGCGCACGCGTTGTTCTTCCATGAACGGCGACTCGGGATCATCGGCGGTCGCGAAGTGCGTGTACACCGCTTCGATCTCGAGCGACCCGCGCGCCAGCACTTCCGGCATCGTCGTCCGCAGGTTGTCGTGCCGGAAACCGAGGCGGTTCATGCCGGTGTCGATCTTCAGGTGACAGGCCAGCCGCACGCCACGGGCCTCGGCGGCGCGGGCGAGGGCGCGCGCGGCGCCGGGTGTCGAGATCGTCGGCGTCAGGTCGTGATCGAAGACGCCGTCGAGATCGCTGACGCTGAGCGCGCCGAACACCAGAATCGGGGTGCGGATGCCGGCGCGGCGCAGCGCGACGCCTTCTTCGATGTCGGCGCAGGCGAGCATCGCGACGCCGGCCGCTTCGAGCGCGGCGCCGACCTCGACGGCGCCGTGTCCGTAGGCGTTGGCCTTGACGACGCCGATGATCGCCGGCGGCCGGTCGCGCTCGGCGAGCACACCGCGGATCGCGTCGACGTTGGCGCGGACGGCCTCGAGGCTGACGGTCGCGACGGTCTGGCGGATCACGACTCGCCCGAGTAGCCGCCGCCGGAGGCGAGATTCTCGAACCGCGTGTACTGCTTCAGGAACGCGACCCGCACCGATCCGATCGGGCCGTTGCGCTGCTTGCCGATGATCAGCTCGGCAGTGCCTTCCGCCTCCGGGTTGCGCTCGCCTTCCACCTGATACATGTCGTCGCGGAAGATGAACAGCACGACGTCGGCGTCCTGCTCGAGCGCGCCCGACTCGCGCAGGTCGGAGAGCTGCGGGCGGTGATCGCTGCGGGTCTCGGGGGCGCGGCTCAACTGGCTGAGCGCGATGATCGGCACGTCCAGTTCCTTCGCCAGGATCTTCAGCGCCCGCGAGATCGACGCCAGTTCCTGCTGCCGGCTCTCGAAGCGGCCGCGTCCCTGCATCAGCTGCAGGTAGTCGACGACGAGCATGTCGAGGCCATGCTCGAGCTTGAGCCGCCGGGCCTTGGCGCGCATCTCGAGAATGCCGACCGACGGCGTGTCGTCGATGAACACCTTGGCCTCGTGCAGCCGCGCAAAGGCGTCGACCAATCGGGCGTAGTCCTGCTCGCCGAGGTAGCCGCCACGGAAGCGATGCGCGTCGACGCGCGCTTCCGAGGTCAGCATGCGCATGAAGAGCTGCTCTTTCGACATCTCGAGGCTGAAGATGCCGACGCTCTTGCCGGCATGGATGCCGCAGTGGAGCGCCATGTTGAGCACCAGGCTGGTTTTCCCCATCGACGGGCGGGCGGCGACGATGACGAGATCCTGCTTCTGCCAGCCGGAGGTCATCTCGTCGAGATCGACGAAGCCGCTCGGCACGCCGGTGACCAGCCCCTTGTGCGCCTGCAACTGCTCGATCAGCTGGTAGCCCGAGTCGACGAGCTCCGAGAGCTTCACGAAACCGGCGCGCATCCGGTTCTCGGCGATCTGGAAGATCGATCGCTCGGCTTCGTCGAGCAGGCTGTCGGCGTCCTCTTCGGCGTCGTAGGCGCGAACGAGCACTTCGTTGGCCGACTGGATCAGCTTGCGCAGCGTCGACTTCTCTTTGACGATCTTGGCGTAGTACTCGACGTTGGCCGAGCGCGGCACGCCGTCGGTGAGCGCGGCGATGTAGGCCGGCCCGCCGACGTCGTCGAGCTGCGCGGATCGGGTGAGCTCGTCCTTGAGGGTGATCAGGTCGACCGGCTCACTGCGGTCGGTGAGCTCGACCATCTTCTCCCAGATGCGGCGGTGCGCCTCGCGGAAGAAGTCGTCGGAGTCGATGACCTCCGCGGCCTGGTTGAAGACCTGGTTGTTGATCAGGATGGCGCCGAGCACACATTTCTCGGCCTCGAGATTGTGCGGCAGCGTGCGATCCGACGCCATCCTGACCTCGTCTGCGCGTTACTGAGCGGGCACGACCTTGACCCTGAGCTCCGCCGTGACGTCGCGGTGGAGCTTCACCGGCACCACGTGATCGCCCACGGTCTTGAGCGGTTCGCCGAGCATGATCTTGCGTTTCTCGACGGCGACGTCGCGTGCCGCCAGCGCCTCGGCGAGGTCCGCCGAGGTTACCGAGCCGAACAGGATCTCGTTCTCGCCGACGCGGCGGGCGATCGAGACCTCGATCGCTTCGACCTTGGCGGCCAGCGCCTTCGCTTCCTTGAGCTCCTCGGCGTCCTTGGCTTCGGCCTTGACGCGCTCGCGCTCGATCTGCCGCTTGTTCTCGTCGGTCACCGCCAGGGCGAGCTTGCGCGGCAGCAGGAAGTTGCGCGCGTAGCCACTGGCGACCTTGACGATCTCGCCGCGGCGGCCGAGGTGCTCGACGTGCTCCTTCAGAATCACTTCGATCGACATGACAGTTCCTCGTCCGGAAGTCGGGGCTAGTCGGTGACGTAGGGCACGAGCGCCAGCTGCCGGGCGCGCTTGATCGCGTTCTGCAGCGCCCGCTGATGGGTCGCGCACACGCCCGAGATGCGCCGCGGCTGGATTTTGCCGCGCTCGGGAATGAACGGCGCCAGCATCTTGACGTCCTTGTAGTTGATGTAGTCGATGCGTTCGACGCAGAACTTGCACATGCGCCGGCGGCGGAAGAACGTCCGCCGCGCGCCCTTCTCGCCGCGCCCCGCACCGCCGCCGCGTCCGCCGCGGTCCTTGTCCATCTCGCTCATCGGTCACCCCCGCGCATGCCCATGCTCATGCCCATGTCGTCATCGTCATCGTCGGTGCGGCGCGGCCGCTCGGCTTCGGTCGGCTCCGGCGGCAGCCCGCGCTTGACGCGGCGCGCGGCCATCGCGCTCTTGCGGCGGGCGCCGGCGCGCTCGGCCACGGCCAGCTCCTCGTCGACGCGCACGATCAGGTGGCGGATGACGATGTCCATCACCCGCAGCCGGCGGTCGAGTTCGGCGGTCATGGCCGCCGGACCGTTGATCACTTCGAGGACGTAGACGCCCTCGCGGTGGCGGTTGATTTCGTACGCCAGCTTGCGGCGGCCCCAGTTCTCGGTGCTCGAGATGGTCGCGCCGAACTTCTCGACGATGCCGACGATCTGCTGATGCAGCTCGGCGAGCGCTTCCTCGGTGGTCTCGGGCGGGGTGATATAGACGAGCTCGTACTGTCGAACGGTGCTCATGTGCCTCCTTCTGGACATCAGGCCGCCCTCCTCAATGAAGGCGGCAAGGAGCGTCATTCTTCGGCGCGGTTGAACGCGTTCATCATCGCCGGCAGTCCGTCGTCCAGCCACGCGTCGACGGCATCGGCGGCCCGGGCAACCGCGCTTTCAATCCCGGACATCTCATCGGGCTCGAACCGGGCCAGCACGTGATCGGCCAGGTCGCGCCGTGTCTCGCCGCGGCCGACGCCGATGCGCAGCCGCGGATAATCGATCGAACCGAGATGCGCGGCCACGGATTTGAGTCCGTTGTGCCCGCCCTCGGTGCCGCTGCCCCGCGCGCGCAAGCGCCCGAGAGGCAGATTGACATCGTCGCACACGATCAACAGATCGTTCAGGGCGATGTCGTAGTACCGCGCAAAACCGCCAATCGCCTGCCCACTCAGGTTCATGAACGTCTGCGGTTTCAGCAGCCAGACGTCCTCGCCCGCGGCGGGGCACCGCCACCGGGCGGCGAGCGCATCGAACCTGGTGAGCGACCAGGCGTCCGCGCCGTGCCGCGACGCGAGCAGGTCGATCACTGCGAAGCCGACGTTGTGGCGCGTGCCGCGGTACTGCGGCCCTGGATTGCCCAGTCCGGCCACGAGCTTCATCTCTCCTCCGGGAGGCTGCGCCCCCGCGGCCTCCCTTCCGCGCTCGCTTGCGGGAGCCGCTGCCCCGCGCCGTTCACGCGGCTCGCTCACTCCCGCTCGCCCGCGCTCCTACGAGACGGCGTCTATCCCCGAGCGTCCGGGGCTCACTCC
>DASTCC010000425.1:0-3426 GCA_035711465.1 Vicinamibacterales bacterium | reverse complement strand
GATGCCGACGTCGACACGATCGAGCGCACCGGCGAACCGAAGCGGCTCATCCCCGTGGTCGCCCCGCATGGCGGCGTCGTCGTCAACCGGGGCGTCACAGTGGGCACCTCGGTCGATCCGTCGACGACCCTGCTGACGATTGCCGACCTGTCGCGGGTGTGGGTGATGGCTGAAGTGCCGGAGACCAGCATTCCGTTCGTCCGCGTCGGCACTGCGGCCGCGCTCGATTTCCCGGCGTCGGGCCGGCCGGCATTCTCCGCGAAGGTGGACTTCGTCTACCCGATGCTCACCGAACGCACGCGCACGCTGCGGGTGCGGCTGTCGGCGGCCAACCCCGGCGGCGCGTTGCGGCCGGGTCTCTACGGCACGGCGGCATTCGAGTCCGCGGCTGCGAACGTGATCACGGTGCCGCGCGACGCCGTCGTCGACACCGGGCTGCAACAACACGTGTTCGTCGCCGCCGGCGGTCGTTTCGAGCCGCGGCCGATCACCCTGGGGGCGCAGCTCGCCGATCGCGTCGAGGTCCGGTCGGGATTGCGCGAGGGTGAACAGGTCGTCGCGTCCGGGGTGTTCCTGCTCGATTCGGAGAGCCGCCTGCGCGCGACCGGCGGCACCGGCCATCAGCATGGCAGCACCTCGTCCACGCCGGCGAACGCCACGCCGGGCGCCGACCCGCACGCGGGGCACAAGAGGTAACCGCATGGTCGAACGCATCATCGAGTACTCGGTACGCCACAAGGCGGTCGTGTTCGGCATCGTCGCGGCCCTGGCGGTATGGGGCGTGGACTCCGTGAGCCGCACTCCGCTCGACGCGATCCCCGACCTCTCCGACCCGCAGGTCATCATCTACACCGAATGGATGGGACGCAGTCCGGATCTCGTCGAGGATCAGATCACCTATCCGCTGGTGCGTGCGCTGCAGAGCACGCCCGGGGTCCGAACGGTCCGTGGCTACTCCATGTTCGGGATGAGCTTCACCTACGCGATCTTCGGCGAGGGCACCGACATCTACTGGGCACGCACGCGGGTGCTCGAGCAGTTGGGCCGGGTCCAACAACTGCTGCCGCCGTCGGTCGCGCCGACGCTTGGCCCGGACGCGAGCGGCGTCGGCTGGGTCTATCAATACGTGCTGAAGGATCGTACCGGCCGCCTGGATCTCGCGGAGCTCCGCGCCTTGCAGGACTTCACGGTGCGCCCGGCGCTGCAGGCCGTGCTCGGGGTGGCCGAGGTGGCATCGCTGGGCGGCTTCGAGCGCCAGTACCAGATCGTCGTCGATCCCGAACGGCTCGTCGGCTTCGGCCTGACCCTGACCGACATCACGCGTTCGGTGCGCGATGCCAACGCCGAAGTGGGCGCGCGCGTCCTCGAGCTCGCCGGCCGCGAGTACGTCTTGCGGGGACGCGGCTACGTGAAGGATCTGCAGGACCTCGAGCAGAGTGTCGTCACGGTCGGTCCCGGCGGCACGCCGGTGCGCCTCGGCGACGTCGCCACGGTCCGGTTCGGCCCCGAAATCCGGCGTGGCGCCGCCGATTACAACGGCAGCGGCGAAGCCGTGGGCGGCATCGTCGTCATGCGCATCGGCTCGAACGCCCTCGACGTGATCGACGACGTCAAGCGGCAGATTGCGACGCTCCGGCTGCCGGACGGCGTCGAGTTGATTCCCACCTACGATCGCTCCGATCTGATTCTCGGGTCGATTGACACGCTGAAGCGCACCCTGTTCCAGCAGGCCGTGATCGTGACGATCATCTGCCTCGTCTTTCTGTTCCATGCCCGATCGGCGCTGGTCGTGATGTTCGTGCTGCCGCTCTCGGTGCTGCTGTCGTTCATCGGGATGCGCTATCTGGGACTAACCTCGAACATCATGTCGCTCGGCGGCATTGCCATCGCGATTGGCGAGCTCGCCGACGCGGCGATTGTGCTGATCGAAAACGCGCACGTCCGGCTGGCGGCGGCGCCGCCGGGCGCGGACCGCAGGCGGATCATCACGGATGCGTGTAAGGAAGTGGGCCGTCCGATCTTCTTCTCGCTGCTCCTGATCACGGTGAGCTTTCTCCCGATCTTCACGCTGGCCGGCCAGGCCGGGCGACTGTTCACGCCGCTCGCCTATACCAAGACCTTCGCCATGTTCTTCGCGGCGTTGCTGTCGATTACCCTGGCGCCGCCGCTGATGGTGCTGCTCCTCAGGGGGCGCTTCCGGACGGAAGCGGCCAATCCGGTCAGCCGCATCCTGCGTGCGATTTACAGGCCGATCGCCGTCGTGGTCGTCCGCCATCGCGTCGCCGTGGTGGCCGCGGCGGCGGCTATGATGATCGCCACGGTCCCCGTCTTCCAGCGTCTCGGCTCCGAGTTCATGCCGCCGCTCGACGAAGGGTCGCTGCTGGTGATGCCGACGACGTTCCCGGGCATCTCGATCGAGGAAGCGAGGCGCGCGCTGCAGATTCAGCATCGCGTCATCATGGGCTTCCCCGAGGTGGCGTCGGTGCACGGCAAGGCCGGCCGGGCCGAGACCGCCACCGATCCGGCGCAGCTCGACATGATCGAATCGGTGATCATGCTGAAGCCGCACATCGATTGGCCGTTGCGCCACGCGCATCGCTGGTACAGCGGCGGCCCGGATTGGATCAAGCCGGCGCTTCGGCTCCTCTGGCCGGAAGAACGGCCGCGCTCGCTCGCGGAGCTGTCGCGCGATCTCGATCAGGCGCTGCGCATGCCGGGGTACCAGATGGCGATCGCGCCGCCGATCCGCACGCGCATCGACATGCTGACCACCGGCGTGCGCACGCCTGTCGGCATCAAGGTATTCGGCGACGATCTCGGCGAGATTGAGCGCGCGAGTGTCGCGCTCGAGGGGATGCTGCGCGAGGTCCCCGGCACGCGCAGCACGTTCGCGGAACGGCAGACCGGCCGTGAGTATGTCGACATCGTGCCGAATCGCGATGCCATCGCCCGTTACGGCTTGACCGTGCGGGATGTCCAGGACGTGGTCGAAGCGGCCGTCGGCGGCATGCCGGTGTCCACGGCGATCGCCGGACGCGCACGTTTTTCGATCAACTTGCGCTACGCCGCGGACCGCCGATCGGATCCGCAAGCGCTGCGCAGCATCCTGATACCCGTGCAGGCCAGCGGCAGCGTCGCCGACGCCGACACCCCCGCGGGCGGCACCGGCGCGTCGCCCGTGAAAGGCGGCCAGTCAGCGTCCATGCCGCCCGCCCGCGGCAGCATGGGTGGCATGGCCGGGACGCCGGCGCAAGCGATGACCGGATCGGCGTCGATGTCGGCGACTGCACCGCTGCCGATGCGCGGTGTTCCCGGAGTGGACCTGATGGAGCAATGGCGCCAGCCTGGCGCGGCGGTGCCGCTCGGCGAGCTGGCCGACATCCGCGTCGTCACCGGGCCGCCGATGATCAAGGATGAGAACGGCGT
>DASTCC010000424.1:0-2102 GCA_035711465.1 Vicinamibacterales bacterium | reverse complement strand
GCTCTATGCGGCAACCGACCGGCAGGAAGCCGTCGAGGACGTGCTGAACGAGCTCGTCGCCGCTACGCCGACCCCGGAAAGCTATGCGGTGGCGGCGCGCTTGTGGACGATCGTCGGCAATCCCACGCGCGCCGAAGCGCTCCGATTGGACGCGCGCGACCGCTTCAAGGGGGACCCGTCTCTGGCCCTGCTGGGGAAGGATGGGCGGCGATAAGCGCGAGCCCGACGCCGACCCAGGCGATGCTCCGCACTTTTCTGATCAGCGCCAGGGCGACGCCGGTCGCCGGATCCCATCCGAGCCACCCCGCCATTCCTCCTGAAAACCACTCATCAACCCCGAGCCGAACCGGCACAAACTTGAAGGCAATGACAATCGCGCGATCGAGCGCGCTGAACATCACCGCCTGCGCGACGGTCGGAGGCGCGGGAAGCAGCCAGTGCAGCGTCAGGAAGACCTCCGCGACCGCGACCGCCTGAAACAGCAGGTCCAGACAGAACACGCGCCAGAGGCGCGCCGGGTGTCCGGCCGAGCGCGTGAACACCGAGTCCCGAAAACCAGCCAGCCGCGCGCGCCACGGCGGCCGTTCGCCACGGCCTGGTTTCCACGTTCCCCCCAGTATCCGCAACGCCGCGAACAGGCCAGCCGCGAGCCCGACGAGCACCGCGATCACGATCTCGCGCCCGCCGACGCCGAGCGGCACCGTCGCCAGCAACACGCTGAGCCCGACGACGACCATCGCCACCGCGGAAATCGAGTACACGACGAGGTCGATCGCGAGCGACGCCGCAGCCTCCCGCGTCGCCAGGCGGTGGCGGACCAGAAAGACCTTGGTCGGTTCGCTGGCGAACAGGCCCAGCGGGGTCACATTGCCGACGGCGTCGCCGGAGAGATACGCGGTGAAGGCCTGGCGGAGCGACGGCCGCGCATGCGTCGGAATACACAGGCGCCAGGCCGCGGCGCGGATGACGAACCGCAGGCCGGCCAGGGCGAGGATCGGCACCAGGCCCCAGCCGACGCGGCCGATCCCGTCGACCACGTTGGACCAGCCGACGCTGCGGATCGCGGAGACGAAGAGGAGGGTGCCGACCAGCGCCGCCGCGATCTGGACAAGCAGGCGGCGGCGCGTCATGCGTTTAACTGGGGCGGGTCGATTCGATCTGGCGGAACGTGTCCTCGATCAGCCGCTCGTTGTCTTCCTTCGACACGTGGCGCTGCAGAATCTTCGACGCGATGGCGACGGAGAATTCGACCGCCTCCGCGCGGATCTGCTGCAGCGCGCGCGCCGTTTCCATCTCGATGCGGCGCTCCGCGTTCTTGACGATGCCGGCGGCCTCGGTCTGCGCCTTCGCCTTCATCTCGTCGCGGAAGCGACTCGCATCGTCCCGCGTGCGCGAGAGGATCGTCTCCGCCTCGACACGAGCGTCGGCCAGCATCCTCGCCGACTCGCTCTTCAACCGCTGCAGCTCTTCGCGGGCCTGCCGCGCATCATCGAGGGACTTGCGAATCGAGTCCTCGCGCGCCTGCAGCGTCGCTTTCAGTGGCGTCCACGCCAGGTAGTTGAAGGCGACGAGGAGCAGGAGAAAGATGAGGATCGCCCAGATATACAGCCCGGGATCGGGCGCGACCAGTGGATTCATCGATGCACTCCGGCGCCTGGCCTACTTCAACAGCACGACGAGCAGCGCGACGACCGCGGCGATGATCGCCACGCCTTCGATCAGGAACATCGGCAGCTGCACCGCGCCGGTAATCTGCGCCGAGGCGCTGGGCTGACGTCCGACCGCTTCGGCAGCACCCGCCGCCAGTTTGCCGATCCCCAGGCCCGCGCCGATGGCCGCGAGCCCGGCCCCGATGGCAGCGCCCAGATACGCGATTGCAGCGATGTTGCCTTCCATTCTCTAATCTCCTTCAGTCTCGTACGGTGAGCTCAGTGATGAGCGTGAATGGCCATGCCCACGAACACGGCCGTCAACAGCGTGAACACGAAGGCCTGGACCGGCACGACGACCACCGCCTCCAGGACCGAGATACCCACCGCCAGCGGTACGGCGACGACGGCCATGCCGAGGCCGACGACGGCGCTGCGCGCCGTCTCGGCCAT
>DASTCC010000423.1:0-6845 GCA_035711465.1 Vicinamibacterales bacterium | reverse complement strand
CGCGCCTTGTCGTCGCCGATCTGCGTGTAGTAGACGCGCGCGAGCTGCAGGTCGGGGGAGACCTTGACGCGCGTGATGGTGATGAAGCCGACGCCGGGATCCTGGACCTCGCGCGTCAGCAGCAGGCCGATCTCCTGACGGATCTCCTCGGCGACGCGATCGGGACGGGAGCCCTGAGCCATTAACGCAACCACTCCACCTGCGTGCGGGTGACCAGCCCGGGTTCGAGCCGCTCGATCTCGGCGAGCGCCGCCTGCAGCAGCTTGTCGGCGCCGGCATCGTCGGTCGCGACGGTGACGATGTCGAGCCCGGCCCGCTGCCAGACGTCCTGATGCGCGACCTCGGCGACCGCGACGTTCATCGGCCCGAGCCGATCCTTCAACCGCCGCAGCACCATGCGCTTGTCCTTCAGCGACTGTGACATCGGCAGGTAGAGCTCGACGGAAAGGAGCGCCACGGACATGAAAGGCTGCTGTCAACTTAGAACTTAAAACTTTGAACTTAGAACTTCAAACCCGGGGGAGAACCCGAGAACCCCAGTTCTAAGTTCTAAGTTCTGAGTTCTAAGTTGTCGCTACACCGTCTGAGCAATTCTCTCGACCGTGAACACTTCAATGATGTCTCCGACCTTGACGTCGTTGAAGCGTTCGAGCGCGATGCCGCATTCCGTGCCGGCCTTGACCTCGCTGACGTCGTCCTTGAACCGGCGCAGCGACGAGAGCCGCCCCTGCCAGACGACGACGTTGTCGCGGAGCAGGCGGGCCTGGGTTTCGCCGGAGCGGGTGATGCGGCCGTCGAGGACCATGCAGCCGGCCACGGTGCCGACCTTGGGCGTCTTGAAGATCTGCCGCACTTCGGCCGACCCGATCCGCGATTCCTTCACCGTCGGCTCGAGCAGGCCGGCCATCGCCTTCTTCATCTCGTCGGTGACGTTGTAGATGACCGAATGCTGGCGGATGTCGACGCTCTCGCGTTCGGCGACGTCGGCGGCGTTGCGGTCCGGACGGACGTTGAAGCCGATGATGATCGCGTTGGAGGCCGCCGCGAGCAGCACGTCCGACTCGTTGATCGCGCCGACGCCCGTGTGGATCGTCCTGATCTTCACGCGCTCGTCGCTGAGCTTGTTCAGCGTGTCGGCGAGCACTTCGGCCGAGCCCTGGACGTCGGCCTTGATGATGATCGCGAGCTCCTTGAGTCCGCCCTCGGCCATCTGCTGCTGCAGCGACTCGAGCGTGAGCCGGCCGCCCTTGCCGTGCATGGCCTTTTCCTTGGCCATCGCCTGCCGGTAGGTGACCACCTGCCGCGCCTTGATCGGATCGTCGATCACCTGGAAGGTGTCGCCCGGCGCCGGCAGCGACGACAGGCCGAGCACTTCGACCGGCGTCGCCGGTCCGGCCTTCTTGACCTTGCGGCCGACGTGATCGAACAGCGCGCGCACCTTGCCGTCCACGGTGCCGGCGATGAACAGGTCGCCTTCGTTGATCGTGCCGTCCTGGACGAGCACGGTCGCGACCGGGCCGCGGCCGCGATCGAGCTTGGCCTCGAGCACCGTGCCCGACGCCATGCGCTTCGGGTTGGCCTTGAGATCGGCGAGGTCGGCGACGAGCAGGATCATCTCGAGCAGCTGATCGAGGTTCTTCCGCTGCCGCGCCGACACCTCGACGGTGACCGTGGTCCCGCCCCAGCTCTCGGGCATCAGGCCGAGATCGGAGAGCTCGCGCTTGACGCGCTCGGGATTGGCGTCGGCTTTGTCGATCTTGTTCACGGCGACGACGATCGGCACGTTGGCCGCCTTCGCATGGTCGATAGCTTACTTCGTCTGCGGCATGACGCCGTCGTCGGCGGCGACCACCAGGACGACGATGTCGGTGACGCGCGCGCCGCGGGCGCGCATCATCGTGAACGCCTCGTGACCCGGCGTGTCGAGGAAGACGACGCGGCGCTTGCTGACGTCGACCGAGTAGGCGCCGATGTGCTGGGTGATGCCGCCGGCTTCGCCTTCGGCGACCTTGGTCTCGCGAATTGCGTCGAGCAGCGTCGTTTTGCCGTGATCGACGTGGCCCATGATCGTGACCACCGGCGCGCGCGGCTCCAGATCCTCGGGCTTCGACGCGACCGTCTCGACGTCGGTGAGCTCTTCCTCGAAGCTGCGGATCAGCACTTCGGCGCCGAAGTCGCGCGCGATCGTCTGCGCGGTGTCGGCGTCGAGCGTCGAGTTCACCGTCATCATCATCCGCCGGTCCATCAGCTTCTTCATCACGTCCTTGACCTTGACCTCGAGCTTGTCGGCGAGGTCCTTGACGGTCATGCCCTCGGCGAGCGTGATGAGCTTGGTGATCGGCGGCGGCGCTTCGGCGACCATCGGCATCGCCGGCCGATCGTCGCGGCGGACGCGCGAGCGCGGCGCCGACGGCCGGAACGGCTGCTGCGGACGCATCGGCGGCCGCGGCCCGCCCGGAGGCGATGACGGCCGGACCGGCTGCGAGGGCAGTGGTCGCGGACCGCCAAGCGGCGGCCGGACGGACGGCGACATCGGCGGCCGGGGCGCGCCAGGTCGCGCCGTCTGCGACGGCGGCGCGGGTCGTGTCGGCGCCGGTGGCGACGGTTGAGGACGGATGACCGGACGCTGCGGCATCGGCCGCGCCGCCGGCGCTTCGCCGGTCAGCGGATCTTCGATGCGCAGGCGGCGCGTCGGCGGCACCACGCGCGACGGCCGCAGCGTGGGTGCGGCCGGTGCCGCCACGGCGGCCGCGGGGGCCGTCGGCGGCAGGGGAGTCGCGGCTGCTGGCGCAGCAGCGGCGACCGGGGCGGCTGCGGCCGCGGGCTCGATGACCGGCGGCGGCGCGTGGTCCGGTTCGGGTTCGGGCTCGGTGACCGGCGGCTCCGGCGCGGGCGGCTCGGACACCGGTTCGGGCGCCGGTTCCGGCTCGTGCACCGGCGGAGGCGGCGGCTCGACTTCCGCGGGCGTCGGCGTGTCGCGCTCGACCGCGGTGCCGGCGTGCTCGTCGGCGGCTTCACCGACCTCGACCGTCTTCGGCGCTTTCACCAGGCGCGGACGCAGCACCGGCGCCGCCGGCTTCGGCGGCTCGGGCGCGCGGCCCTTGACGCCCTTCTTGGCGACGGGCGCGTCGGTGAAGAGCGGGCCCGGCGGCAGCGCGATCTGCCGCTTCCGCGCCTGCCGCTCGACGAACTGCCGCGCGACGATCTCCTCGATCGAGCTCGACGCGCTCTTCACGGCGATGCCCGTCTCTTTCTGAAGCAGATCGATGGCGTCCTGGCTCGACAAGCCCAGCAGCTCGGCAACCTTGTAAATCCGGACAGTAGCCAATATGGCTCCTCAGCAGTAGCAGAGATCCTGTTGCACGTTCACGGCAGCGCGCGCGATGCGCGTGATTACTGTTCCTGCCGCTCTTCTTCCGCAGCTTCCGCCGGCGCGGCTTCGCCCTCCGGCTCGTTCGCCGCCGCCGTCGCCGCGGCGCGCTCGGCCTGTTCGCGCTCGATTTCCGCGCGCTGGGCCTCCGCTGCCGCGAGCACGGCCACGACCGTGTCCTCGTCGAAGTCGGGCAGCGCCAGCAGTTGGTCGCGCTCGGCCGCGAGAATCTTGTCGACGGTGTCGAAGCCGCCCGACTTCAGCGCGTTGACGACCTCGACGTGGATCCCGGCGAGCGACAGCGGCCGCACCGTTTCTTCGGCGCCGCTGAAGTCGATGCCCTCGAGCTGCGCCTCGACTTCCTTGCGCTTCTCTTCCTCGCTCTTGATGTCGATCTTCCAGCCGGTGAGCTTCGCCGCCAGCCGGACGTTCTGACCCTTCTTGCCGATCGCGAGCGAGAGCTGCCGATCCTCGACCACCACCTCCATCACGCGCTGCTCGTCGTCGACGATGCTGACGCGCTGGACGCGGGCGGGGGAGAGCGCCTTGGTGACGAAGTACACCGGGTCCTCCGACCACTCGACGATGTCGATCTTCTCGCCGCGCAGCTCGCGGATGATCGCCTGCACGCGCGTGCCGCGCATGCCGACGCAGGCGCCGACCGGATCGACGTCGCGCTCGCGCGAGAACACCGCGACCTTGGCGCGGTCGCCGGCCTCGCGGACGGCGCCGCGAATCATCACGGTGCCGTCGTAGATCTCCGGCACTTCCTGCTCGAACAGCTTGACGAGCAGCGCCGGATCGGTGCGCGACAGGATCACCTGCGGGCCCTTGGCGTTCTTGGTGACCGCCTTGATGACCGCGCGGACGCGATCGCCGATCGCGTAGTTCTCGGCCCGCGACTGTTCCTTGCGCGGAATCTGCGCCTCGACCCGGCCGATTTCCGCGATGATGTCGCCGCTCTCGAAACGCTTGACGGTGGCGTTGACGACCTCGCCGACGCGCTCGCTGAACTCGGCGTGAATCTTCTCGCGCTCGGCCTCACGGACGCGCTGCGCGATCACCTGCTTGGCGGTCTGCGCCGCGATCCGGCCGAGCCGCTCGGTGTCCTTCGGGAACTCGATCTGCATCCCGACTTCGGCTTCGTCGCCGTAGAGCTCCTGCGCTTCCTGGAGCGAGATCTCGCGCGCTGGCGCGGTGACCGCGTCGACGATGGAGCGCACGGCGTAGAGCTCGACCTGGCCGGTCTCGAGGTTGAAGCGCGTGCGCAGGTCCTCGTCGGTCTTGAACACTTTCCGGGACGCCGCCAGATAGGCGTCCTCGATCGCCGTGATCACGATGGTCGGGTCGATGCCCTTGTCCTTCGCGACGACGTCGATCATCTGCTGCAGTTCGGTGGCCATAAGAATGAATCCGTTGTTCTAAAACTCCACGTCCAGCCGCGCGCGCCGGATCGACGCGAGCGGCACCCGATGCACGCGCCGGCCTTCGCTGAGCAGCACGTGTCCGTCCTCGACGCCCGAGAGCCGGCCCGCAAACGCGGACTGCCCGTCGACCGGCTCGGCCGTCACGATCTTGGCCAGCCGCCCGACGAACCGCCGGTAGTCCGCCTCGCCGCGCAGCGGACGGTCCAGCCCGGGCGAGGAGACCTCGAGCGTGTACTTCTGATCGCCCGCGGCCAAATCCTCTTCCACGTCGAGCAGGGCGCTGAGATCCTGGCTGACCAGCCGGCAATCGTCGATCGAGACCGCGTCCTCGGGCCCGTCGATGCCCGAAGCCGGCTGCCGATCGATCACGATCCGCAGCACCCAGCCGATGGACTCCCGCCGGTACTGGAGATCGAACAACTCCAGCCCGTGGCTCTCTGCCACGCGGGTGGCTGCCGCTCGAAGCCGCTCGAGATGGACGTCTGGCTTCGTGACCGCCTCCCGGAAACGCGCGCCCGGCGCGTCGTGTTCGTTTGGAACGGCAGAAGAGGCCCCAGAAACAGAAAAAGTGGGCACGGGCCCACTACCAAAGCCTTTCCCGCCAAGACCACCGCCAAGTATAGCAGATGGGCGGGGACGATTCAGAGTGGCGGCGGCCCGGTTGGCGGGCATTCGAGGGCGGTTGACGCCGGCCATCTATAGTCATAATATTATGACCATGTCCCTCAAAGATCCGAAGGCCGTCGGCGCCGCCGAGTTCAAGGCCCACTGCCTGGAGCTCATCGACCACGTCCACGAGGGCAACGCCGAGTACGTGATCACGCGCCACGGCACGCCCGTCGCGAAGCTCGTGCCGGCCGGGACGCCGGCGGCGGTGTCGGCACTCGGGTCCATGCGCGGCACCGTGCTGCGCTACGACGATCCGTTCGAGCCGGTGCCGGCGGCGTGGGCCATCGATCAGCCCGAGCCACCCGACCAGCGCTGATCGCGTGCTGCTCGATACTCACACCTGGATCTGGTTCGCCGCCGACGTCCCCCGCCGGCTCGGGCCAAAGACTCGCCGGCAACTGGAGAAGGCACGTCCGCCGCGGGCGCCCTTCGTCTCGACGGCATCGATCTTCGAAATCGTCGCGCTCCACGCCGCCGGCCGGCTGCAGTTCACGCTGCCGGTCGAGCGGTGGATTCGCGATTCGATCGATCGCGCCGGCTTCCGCGTCATCGACATCGAGGCCGGCATCGCCGTCGATGCCGGCCTGGTGACGCGGGCGGCGCTCGCCGATCCGATCGATCGCCTGCTGGTCGCGACCGCCCGCGAGTACCAGGTGGCGCTTGTCACCTGCGATCGTCAGATCCTCGATTACGCCGAGCGGACGGGGCTGGTGCGCGTCGTCGACGGGTCAGTCTGAGACGGCCACCGCGAGGTCGACCGAGGCGACGACGTCGTAGCCCTTGACGGCGGTGACGCGCGCACGAACCAGATCGCCGGGCGCGATCGCCGACGGATCGCAATCCGAGAGATAGACGACGGCGTCGATGTCCGGCGCCTGGCCCTCGAGCCGCCCCTGGATCGCGAGCGGCGCGTCCGGCACCGGCCCGTCGACGAGGACGTGCACATCGCGACCGACCATGCGCCGGTTGCGCTTCGCGATCAGCTCTTTCTGCAGACGCATCAACCGATCGCGCCGCGACTTCTTGACCTCGGCCGGCACGTCGTCGTCCATCGCGTAGGCGCGCGTGTCTTCCTCGTGCGAGTAGGTGAAGACGCCGACGTGATCGAAGCCGGTGTCGCGGACGAAATCACACAGCTGATCGAAGTCGCCTTCGGTCTCGCCGGGGAAGCCGACGATGAAGGTGGTGCGGAGCGTGACGTCGGGGACGCGGGTGCGGATGCGGGCGAGGAGCTTGTCGTAGGTCTCGCGATTGCCCGGCCGCCGCATCCGGCGCAGGACATCCGCAGAGGCGTGCTGCAGCGGCAGATCGATGTACTTGCAGACCTTCTCGCACTCCGCCATCGCGTCGAGCACGTCGTCGGAGATCGTCGTCGGGTA
>DASTCC010000422.1:0-2306 GCA_035711465.1 Vicinamibacterales bacterium | reverse complement strand
GCCTGGCGATCGAAGTCATCGGGATGCTGATTCCGTGGTCGCTCGGGTGGGTGGCGACGATCGATCCGGTCCTGGCGCGGACCTACTTCTGGTGGTTCGGCCATCCTCTGGTCTACTTCTGGCTGCTGCCGGCGTACGTGCTCTGGTACAGCGTGCTGCCGTCGGTCGCCGGCGGCCGGCTGTTCAGCGATCGGCTCGGCCGGATGGTCTTCATCCTGTTCGTAGTGCTGTCGACGCCGGTGGGCTTCCACCACCAGTTCGAGGATCCGGGCATCGCCGCCGGCTGGAAGCTGGCGCACACGATCACGACCAACGCGATTCTGTTTCCGAGCTTCGTCACCGCGTTCACGATCCTGGCCTCGCTCGAGATCGCCGCACGGCGCCGCGGCGGACGCGGCCTGTTCGCCTGGGTCGGCAAGCTGCCGTGGTCCGATCCGTTCGTCGCCAGCATCGGACTGGCGATGCTGGGGTTCGTGTTCGGCGGCTTCGGCGGCGCCATCAACGCCGCCTACGCCATGAACGCGATGGTGCACAACACCGCGTGGATCCAGGGCCACTTCCACGTCACGCTCGGGACCACCGTGGCGCTGACGTTCATGGGCGCCACCTATTGGCTGCTGCCGCGGCTGCTCGGCCGCGAGGTGAAATGGCTCGGTCTCGCGCGCATCCAGCCGTATCTCTGGTTCCTGGGCATGACGCTCTTCAGCGTCAGCTATCACGTCGCCGGGTTGCGCGGCATGCCGCGGCGCGTGTACAGCGCGTCGCTGAGCGGCGACCTCGGCGCGAACTGGCACGGTCTGACGGTGATCGCCGCCGTCGGGGGCGTCCTGCTGTTCCTGAGCGCGCTCGCCTACATCCTCGTCGTGATCGCAACCGCGACCGCGGGACGGCGCATCGACGCGCCCACTGTCGCCTTTGCCGAGCCCGTCGATCCGGTCGGCGCGCCGGGCGTGTGGGATCGGTTCGGCCTGTGGACGGTGATCGCGGTCGTCCTGGTGGCGCTGGCCTACGCGTATCCCATCCTGACGCTCGTCGCGCATCCACGATACGGGTCGCCGCCGTACCAGCCGTTCTAAGCGCGGGACTCGTTTCGCTGTCGATACACCTCCGGCAGCATGCCGCTCCCTGCAGCCTGCCCGGACGCGGTCAGCGCGGGCGAGGTGACGAAGTATTTCGTGACATTGACGAATAAACTCGTCACACTGTGACGGTCATCATCGGAGCCGAGCGATGCCGCTCAGACCGCACTCGACCGTTCTCGTCTTCGTCTTGCTGGTCACCACGACGGCGCACGCGCAGCGTCAGGCCGCACCGGCGGCTGCATCTGTCGAGGCGATCGTGGAGGCACTCGCGGTGCCGGCCGGCGGCACGGCGTGCGAAGTGGGCGCCGGCGACGGCGCGCTGAGCATCGCGATCGCGCAGAAGCTCGGGCCGGCCGGTGCAGTGCTCGCCAACGAGCTCGGCGAAGGCAAGATCACGGCGTTACAGCGCGCCGTCGCCGCCAGCGCCGGGGCGCGCATCACCGTCGTCGCCGCCGGCGACACCACCACGAACTTTCCGGACGGCCGCTGCGACGCGGTCGTGTTGAAGGACGTCTACCACCACCTGACCGATCCGGCCGCCGTCAACCGATCGATCCTGCGCGCCCTCAAACCCGGCGGCCGGATCGTCGTCGTCGACTTCACTCCACCGGGCGAAGAAGCGCCGACGCCCGCCGATCGCGGCAAGGACGGCATGCACGGCGTCCATCCGGCTACCGTCGAGCGCGAGCTCAAGGACGCGGGCTTCGAGACCGTGCCCGATCCGGCGCCGCGCGAACAGCGATGGTTCATGGTGATCATGGCCAGGCCGGCGCGCTGAGCGGATTTCGCAGGCGACAGACACTCGGAAACGGCTGTAGGCCATCGTTCACTGCGTTCGAGGCGCGACCGCGTAGTCACCGGCCCGCGGGCCGGCGACGACACGCCATCCCTCCGCGAGCGTCAATCTCCAACCCTCGCCGGCGACGACGCCGGTCGTGATCGCCGACGGCGCGGGGACGGTCACGGTCTGGCGATCGATCGAGACCAGTGCCTGCGCGGCTTCGAGTGCGCCCCAATCGGCGGTCACCCGTACGTTGGTGTAGACGATGCCCGCGTCGGGAAGCGGGGTGGCGCCCGTGGTCGTCAGGACCAGGTTGAATCCGGCAGTGCGCGGCAGCGCGAGCACCGGACCGCTGAGGAAGATTCGGGACAGCTCATCGATGCGAGCACGCTGCGCCTCCGCGCGCCGCTCCTCGGCCGCCCGCACCTCGGCTGCGCCGTAGC
>DASTCC010000421.1:0-6445 GCA_035711465.1 Vicinamibacterales bacterium | reverse complement strand
AGGCTGCCGATGAACCCGATCCGCAGCGCCGCTGAAGCCGCGCGCGTGAGCCCTCGAAACGGCGACGGATCGACGCCATATCGATGCACCACGATCCGGCCGGCGTCGACGCCGAACGCCCGAAACCGATCGTGCATCGATTGCGATGGCGCGAGAAACATCGGCACGCGGGCAGCGAGCGCGCGCATGTGATCGAGACGCGCGCGGGCCTCGTCGCGGCCCTGTTCGGCGTTCGCCACCCGCGTGGCGACTCGCGTGCCAAAGCCACGGAGCGCCGAGGCCATTGGACGAGGCAGCTTCCCTTCGATCGCCTTGAACCCGGCGGCTGCCTGCCGCACTCCGGCCGGCGCGCCGGCCGGGAGTCCGAGACACGACCGGCAGCCGGCCGGCTCCGGTCCGTCGCACGGCCGCAGCTCGGTGTCGAGCAGTTGCCCGCGATGGCACAGCAGCCAGTAGTCGTGCAGCGTGTAGCAGATCGGCACGCCACGTTCGGCCAGCCGATCGACGATCGTCGTCGAGAGGCAGGTCAGATGGTGCAGATGGGCGACGTCGGGCTTGAACTCGTCGATGACGCGCGAGGCCACCGCATCGATGCGCGGGTTGGCGTAGCTCTCGGCGAAGGTCGCGAGACGACGAAAGGTGTTGTTGATCCAGACGATCCGTAGGCCATCGCGATCCTCGGTGCGCACCGCGTCGTCGTCGCGGCTGACGTCGTTCTCCCGCGTGAGGATCAGCACGTCGTCGCCGTGCCGGCGACGGAGCTCGCGCGCGACGCTCTCGGCGTAGATCTCGCTGCCGCCCTGCGCGTGCGGCGGCAGGCCGTGGACGACGACGAGCACTCTCATCGGAGGAGGCCGCGGTCGGACGGCCGCTGGCTGAGGCGGCGGCCGCCGACGTACTGGCCGAGCGGCCAGGCCACCGCCAACGCAAGCGCCCGCGGCAGCCGCCGTGGCTCGCCGAGCTCCCACCACAGATGCTTCAGCGCCGTGGTCGAGATCGCCCGCGCCAGGCTGCCGAACGTCGGTATCGTGTGGACGCCGAACAGCTCGCCGAGCTGTTCGTGCAGATCGCGGGTGCGCTGATATTCGTAGCGCGGCGACCGATCGTGGGAGTGGATGACGACGGCGTCGGGCGCGTAGGCGAGGCGGTAGCCGGCCAGGATCACGTCGCGGCCCCAGGCGACGTCCTCGCCGATCTTCACCTCGCGGAACGGCCACTCGAGCCAGACGTCGCGGCGGATGCACGCGCAGACGTTGTCGATCGTCGATCGGTCCATGCGCTCGAGCGGATCGAGCGTCTCGAACTCCACGCTCGTGCCGGCGGTGATGCGCGGCTGCGGCGAGCCGGCCACCCAGCGCGCGAGATACCGGCGCGTGATCTCGCTCGCCTCGGGCCGCGGCTGCTGACGCGCGAACGTGCCGGCGACGAGCGGGTCGCTGACGAACGGCTCGAGCATCGCGTTCAGCCACTGATCGCCCACGGGCTCGGCGTCCTGCACCAGCATCACGACGAACTGCCCGGCGCAGGCCTGCATCGCCAGGTTCCGGGTCGTGCCGTGATTGAACGACTCGGGCGGAATCTCGATGACGCGGACCGCCTTGCTGCGGAGGATGTTGAGGGTGTCGTCGGTCGAACCGGAGTCGACCGCGACGATCTCGATCGGAAACACCACGCGCTGACGCCACAGCGCCTGGAGCACGGCAGGCAGCGTCTCGGCGCCGTTCTTGGTGAGCAAGGCGATGGACACGACCGGATCGCTCATCGCATCGCCGTCCGTGCCGAGCCCGCGCGAGTCCGGGCAGCCGCCGCTCGATAAATCTCTTCCCATCGCGCCGCGTCGTCGTCGATCGCGCGCACGCCTGTCGCCGCGGCCGCCAGCGCGCGCCCGCCATCGGGACGCGCGATCAGCTCCGCGAGCACGCGCGCGAGATCGGCCGGCGAATGCGGATCGTAGAGGCGGCCGTTGACGCCGTCCTCGACGAGTCCGGGAATGCCGCCGATGCGCGCGCCGACGACCGGCACGCCGGCCATGAAGGCTTCGTGAATGACGAGCGGTGAGTTCTCGAGCCAGATCGACGGCACGACAAGGACGTCGATGCCGGCGTAGATCTCGGCGACCCTGTCGCGATCGAAGCTGCCCGCGAACCGCACCGGCAATCCTTCCGCCGCACGCCGCAGCCCGCGGACGTAGTCGGGAAAGACGTCGACGTCGCCGGCGAGATGGATCTCGAAACGGCCGGCGGGCAGCAGACGCGCGGCGTCGATCAGCACGTGAGCGCCCTTGTGCCAGACGAGCGTGCCGACGAACCCGATGCGCAGCGGGCCGTCGTGCGCACGGCGAGGCGCCGCCGGCAGGGGCGCGAAGCCGTAGTCGGCGACTTCGATCCGCGACGCCGGAAGGCCGAGCCGGACGTACTCGTCGGCCATCGACCGCGACGGCGCGACGAACAGATCGATCTGGTCGAAGACTTCGCGAGCGGCGGAAAGGCGGCGCTCGATGTCGGCGCGTGTCACCGCGGGCGGCGCGGCCTGACGCGCCATCGCCGCGGCCCGTTCGGCGACGACCGGCAGCCGGCGTCGCACCGCCCGGGCGATCGCGGGCATCGGGTTGAGGCGCGGCGCCGCCGACACCAGACGGCCGATCGACATCTGCGCCGCGAACGGCGACTCGCCAAAGCAGCGGGCACAGCGATCGGGATCGATGACGTGGCAGACGTAGCGGTCGGCGCGATGGACGCGCTGGCCGCCGGAGGGACAGACCAGCGTGTAGTCGTGAAGCGTCGCTACCACCGCGATGCCGCGCGATCGTGCCAGCGCCGGCAGCGCGAAGGACAGATTGAAGAGACTGTGAACGTGGACGATCTGCGGTGCGATCGTGTCGAGCACGTGCGCGATGCGCTCGCCGACGAGCGGCGGCCGGTAGGTGTCCGCGAACGACTCGCAGCGCCAGTTGTTGACGATCTCGACGACCGGCAGCTCGCCTTCGACGCGCCAGGTGACACATCCGTGGGGCCGCGCGGCGTCGAACTCGGCGCAGAGAACGGTGACGTCGTGACGCGCCGACAAAGCCCGCGCCAGCGCGCAGGCGTAGATCTCCGAGCCGGCCCGATGGCGCGGCAGGAAGTCGTGAATCGCGTGCAGCAGCGTGAGCGGTGGCAACGGCAGAGCCTCAGCACGCGATCATCGGGTTGTGTGAACGATGCGCCGGAGCGGGCCCCGCGCCTCGGGCCTCACCGCCCGGGCGTCGATCCTTCGGGCCGCAGCATCAGCGCCTGCTGGACCCAGTCGCGCGCCACCGGCTGCAACTCGGCGTACGCGAGCCACACGGCGCGAGCCCAGCGATCGACGCCGTTGATCAGACGTTCCGGATCGTCGGCGGTGCGCAGGCTCGCGATCGTGATCGTGCCGCGCGACTTCGGGATCCCGGGCGGCGGCGGGTACGGCTGCCCTTCCCAGAGATTCTTTTCGATCAGCTTCTGCAGCGCGCGGTAGCCGCGCTCGGCGCCGCCATGTTCGAGCGCCCAGCACACGCCGCCGAGGTGCATGACCAGGCCGCGGTAGCGGCCGCAGAAATCCTCCTCGTGCTGGACGTCGTAGACGTCGTGCATCAGCCGCCAGGTCTTCATGCTGTCCGTCCACGCGAGCGCGCGCACGCGCAGCGCCACCTCGTCGAACAGCGCCTGACAAGCCTCGCGCCCGCCGACGAACCCGCAGCGCGGGCAGAGCTCGCTCACGACCGGCATCGCCTGCAGTCTATCCGGTCGGCTCATCGCCAATCCACGCCGCGCGGCCGCCAGGCGCTCGCCCTGTGCGCCTCGAGATGATCGCGATTGGCGAAGACCTTGACGAGCACGACGCCGGCGACGAAGCCGCCGACGTGCGCCCAGAACGCGACGCCGCCCCCTTCGTCGGCGATGCTCGACAAGCCGCCCACGAACTGCAGGAACGCCCAGTAGATCAGCATCACCCACGCCGGCAGCGCCACCGTCGTGATGTAGAAGCCGAGCGTCACCAGCGTGTAGACGCGGACGCGCGGAAACAGCACGAGGTACGCGCCCATCACGCCGCTGATCGCGCCCGACGCGCCGACCATCGGAATGCCCGACTGCGGATCCGCGACGACCTGGAGCAACGCCGCGGCGAGACCGCAGAGCAGATAGAAGACGACGAAGCGCGGCCGCGTCATCGCGTCTTCGATGTTGTTCCCGAAGAGCCACAGGAACCACATGTTGCCGATGAGGTGCATCCTGCCGCCGTGCAGGAACATCGACGTGATCAGATGCGACGCTTCGCGGCCCGGATCGATCACGCAGGCCAGGTTCTCGCCCATCGGGTAGGAGGTGCCGACCGGCACGCTGAGCGTGAGCTCGCCCGGGATCAGCCCGTAGTTGCAGACCGAGGCCGCCACCGCGAGCTCCGCGCCCGCGCCCTGGACGAACACCCAGGCCAGCACGCAGAGCGCGATGATCAGCGGCGTGACGATCGCCGGCCGCAGCGTCTGGTTCTCGTCGTGATACGGGAACACGGGCGAGCCGCGGTTACTTGACGATCGTGATCGACGCCATCGCCGGGTCGTACTTCAGGGGCTGCCCGCCGACGGGAAACTTGTTTTCCTGCAGCACGTAGGCGACGACGCTGGCGGTCTGCTCCTCGGTGAGCACCGCCGATCCGTCGTTGGGCATCGTCGTCAGGATCAACGTCGCGAGATCGCGGACGGACTTGCCCGACCACTTGGTCAGGAACGCGTCGCCGCCGAGATCGGGGCTGAGGTTGGACTTCTGCGACGGTGCGAAGCCGTGACAGTTCAGGCAGAACTTGTCGAACGCGGCCTTGCCGGCCTCGGCCTGCGTCTTCGTGTAGACGCCGTCCCTGGTGGTCCGCTTCGGCGGATCCTGCGCGGCGAAGGTCACCGCGGAGAAAAGCAGAAGCCCGGCGGCCGTGAGGAGCGCGCCGGGCTTCAGGATGTGCGGTCGTCGTGCGGTCATCAGTAGATGTTACGCCCAGCTGTACCCGTGTTTCGAGAGCGGCAGCGATCGGAGCCGCTGGCCGGTCGCGGCGAAGATCGCGTTGACGAGCGCCGACATCACCGGCGGCAGCGGCGGCTCGCCGATGCCCGTCGGGTCGTTGTTCGAGAGGACCCAGTGCGTCTCGATCGCCGTCGGCATCTGCCGCATGCGCGGCAGCTGGTACTGGCCGAAGTTCAGCGGCGTCGCCTTGCCGCCGTCGATCGTGATCTCGAGCGTCATCGCGTAGCCGAGGCCCTCGATGATGCCGCCCTGGACCTGCCGCTCCGCCGCGCCCGGATTGATGATCTGCCGGCCGACGTCGCCGGCGGCCCAGATCTTGTTGATCTTCACCTTCTTGCTGGCGTCGACGCTCGCCTCGATTACCTCGGCAAAGTAGCCCGAGTGGCTGTAGTGGAACGAGATGCCCATGCCGGTGCCCTTGGGCAGCTGACGCTTGCCCCAGCCCGACTTCTCCGCCACGAGCTTGAGGACGCCGATCATGCGCGCCGGGTCCAGGCCGCCGCGCGGCGCCTCGCCGATCTGCGGCGCGCCCAGCAGGTCGAGACGGAACTGCAGCGGATCCTTGTTCGCCGCGACCGCGAGCTCGTCGAGGAAGCCCTGGATCGCGAACGCGTAGCCATTGGATCCGGGCGCGCGCATGGCGCCTGTCGGCACGCCGAACGGAATCAGCGACTGGCCGACAGCGAAGTTCGGCACGAAGCGCGCCGGGAACTCCCCGGCGCCCATGCTCGCCGACGGCGCCGGCTGCGGCTGCCCACCCTGCGGCGGAGGCACGCCGGCACGCGTGAACGTGACGAAGTGATCCTGCCACGCGCTGAGCTTGCCCGCCGCGTCGACGGCGCCCTTGAAGAAGTGGAAGCCGCCCGGGCGATAGAAGTCGTGGCCCATGTCGTCTTCACGCGTCCAGCGGAGCTGCACCGGCACGCCGACCTGCTTGGCGATGACCGCCGCTTCGGGCAGGTAGTCGTTGGTCAGTCGGCGGCCGAAGCCGCCGCCCATGCGGACCATGTGCAGGGTGACGGCGCTGGCCTCGAGGCCGATGGCGCGGCCGGCGGCCGGTGCGCCGCCCGACGGCGTCTGCGTGCCGACCCACAACTCGAGCTTGCCGTCGTGCACGTGCGCCGTGCAGTTCATCGGCTCGAGCGGCGCGTGGCTGAGGAACTGGTACGAGTACTCGGCCTCGACCGTCTTCGCCGCGCTGCCGAACGCGGCGGCGACGTCGCCGTCCGCGCGCAGCGACGACTGCGGCGCGCCCTTCGCGAACTCGGTGGCCTTGGCCGCGAAGCCGGCGCTCGTGTCGGTGGCGGCCGTGCCGTTGTCCCACACCACCTTCAGCGACTTGCGCGCGGTCTGCGCCTGCCACCACGTATCGGCGACGATCGCGACGCCGCTCGACGCGCCCGGATTCACCGTGCCGC
>DASTCC010000420.1:0-17501 GCA_035711465.1 Vicinamibacterales bacterium | reverse complement strand
ACGTGGCCGCCGCCGGCGATGGCCAGCCCCGGGCGGCCGGTCACCGGCTCGATGAGGAGATCGTGCTCCTCGTCCAGGCTGACGAGACGCGGCGTGCCGTGCCGCATCTGCGTCACCGCAGCCGATGCCGCCATCGCGTCGAGCGACGCGTCGCCGAGCGATCCGGCGAGGCCGCCATCGGCGCTCACGAACGCGCGCGAGACGAACGACGACGACCGGCCGGAACGCGCGAGGTGGGTGACGATCGCGATCGGCGGTCCGCCGCCGGCCGCGTCCGCGAGCGCGTCGATCATCGAGCGGCCCGAACCGTTGAGCGCGTCTTCGCCCCGCTCGGCCAGGATCCACATCGTCCCGCCGCAGACGAGGCCGGTGTTCCAGGCAAGATCTTCGGTCAGCTCGTAGGCGCGCAACGACCGGCCGCCCTGGCTGAGCGTCTCGCGAGCGGCAAGAATCGCGTCTGCTTCGACACAGCCGCCGCCGAGCGTGCCCGCCGCACGGCCGCGCGGGTCGTCGGCGGTGACGACGAGCTTCGCGCCGACCACCTGCGGGGTGCTGCCCTGCGTGCGGACCACCGTCGCCAGCGCGAAGGGGCGGCCATCGCGGTGGAGGGCGGCGATCTGTCGATAGAGCGTGGACACTTGTCTGAGTTTAGTCGGTGCGGGCGGGCGACGCCGACTGGGGCCGCCCACACGGCGCACGCCGCACCGCGCACGGCGCACGGCGCACGTGTCTAGATGTCCCCTGGTCTATCCACGTCCCTGATCACCCCAGGATCGTCGACATCGATCGACAGCCGATCCGGCGCCTGCGCCGCGAACCATGCCGAGAGATTCCAGAACGGATCGGCGTCGAGCAGCGCCGTGCGCAGCCGGCCCGGCAGCGCGGCCGGGTGTCCGCGCGAGGCGCCGTGGCGCGGCGTGACGACGCGGCCGGTCGCGAGACACCGCTCGGCGAGCAGCTTGACCGTGCCCGCCCGCACGAACGGCATGTCGCCGGGGAGCACGAGGATGGGATCGCCCTCGCCGGAGGCGAGGCCGACGAGGATGCTCGAGAACATGCCGCGCGCCGGCGCCGGATTGATCGCCACCGAGACCCGCGCGTCGCCGAGCGCCGCCACCCCGGCGAACTGGCCCCTGACCTCGGGCGCGATCACGACGACGACGCGATCGATGCCGGCGTCGAGGAGGCTGGCGACGGTCCGGTCGAGCATCGGACGGCCGCCGATCTCGGCGACGAGCTTGGCGCCGCCGAAGCGCTCGCCCTTGCCGGCCGCGGGCACGATCGCGAGCGACGGCCCGCTGGACGAAGGACGACCGGTCAAGGCGCGATGTTGAGGTTGACGTGGAACACGTTGTCGGGATCGTACTGCCGCTTGACGTCACGCAGCCGCGGCAGGTTCGATCCGTAGACCGCGTGCGCGCACGCGTCGCCGACGTCGTCATGATCGAGGTAGTTGATGTAGCGCCGATGGCCGACGTGCGGCTTCGCCGCTTCGTACGCCGTGCGCGCCCAGCCGATGCACGCCTCGTCGTCAGCCTGATCCATCCACTGCGACAGGAACAGCAGGTTGAAGCCCGACTCGCGCAGCGCGTACGCGGTGTGGCTCGGCGTCACCCGCGTCGCTGCGCCGTGGAAATGCTCGAGCAGGACCTGCGACATCGGCGAGGCCGCCGACATGAAGCCGTCGATCAACGTGTCGATCGCGGTGTCGGTGAGCTGGTTGGCGAAATGCGACTTCCAGTAGTTGCGCGCGCCGCGTGGCAGCGAGGCGTCGAACATCGTATTCAACGCCGTGTACGGCATCGGGCCGATGACGTCCATCACCGGCTGGCCGAACTGCTTGATCGGCGCCGTCGCCGCCGCGGCGGCCTCGGGCAGGCCGAAGTGGCCGACGGCGAGGCCGGCGAGCTTGGTGACGCCGTCAGGCGCGGTGAGCAGCGCGGCGATCAGCATCATGTCGTCGGTGGCGGTGGCGGCGAGGTCGCGGAACAGCCGCAGCACGTCGCGCGCTTTCGAGATCGGATGCGCGACCAGCCCGCCGGTGACGATCGGCCCGACCGGGTGCATCTCGAACTCGAACGCCGACGCGACGCCGAAATTGCCGCCGCCGCCGCGCACGGCCCAGAACAGATCCTGATGGTCCTCGTCGCTGGCGCGAACGACGCGGCCGTCGGCCAGCACCATGTCGACGGAGATCAGGTTGTCGAGCGCCATCCCGTACTTCGGCATCAGCCAGCCGAGGCCGCCGCCGAGGGTGAGCCCGCCGACACCGGTCGATGACACGACGCCGCCGGTCGTGGCGAGGCCGAAGAGCTGCGCTTCGCGGTTGAAATCGCCCCAGAGCGCGCCGCCGGCGACGTCTGCCGTCCGCAGCTGCGGATGAACCTGCACGTGCCGCATGCGTGACAGATCGATCAGCAGACCGCCGTCGACCGTGCCGCGGCCGCCGACGTTGTGGCCGCCGCCGCGGACCGCGATCTCGAGCCCGAGATCGCGGCCGAGATTCACCGCGTCGGCGATGTCCGCGGCGCCGATGCACTGCGCGATCAACGCCGGACGTTTGTCGATGCAGCCGTTGTGCACGCGGCGCGCGGCGTCGTAGCCGCCGGCGCCGGGCTGCAGCAGCGTGCCCGAGAACGTCTTCGCCACCTCGGCGGCCGCCGCCGCCACATCCGTCGTGTTCGTCGTCTGCTGACTCACAGCGCGTTCCTCCACGGCGCCGGCATCGCGCCGGCGATCGATCACTGCTTGCCCGCCATCCAGCGTGCCACCTTCTCGCCGAGGGCGCGAAGCGGCACGGTGCCATCCTGCAACACCAGATCGTGGAACTCCCGAAGGTCGAACTTCGCGCCGAGCTTCTGCTCGGCCTCCGTGCGCAGCCGGCGGATCTCGAGATTGCCGATCATGTACGCCGTCGCCTGTCCCGGCACCGCGATGTAACGATCGATCTCGGCGTTGGCCCGCGCCGCGGTCTCGGTCGTGTGCGAGAGCAGGTAATCGACGGCCTGCTGCCGCGACCAGCCAAGGCCGTGCATCCCGGCGTCGACGACGAGACGCGCCGCGCGCAGCGCTTCGTTCGAGAGCAGACCCAGGCGATCGAGATCCGACGAGAACAGCCCCATCTCGTCGGCGAGCCGTTCGGCGTAGAGGCCCCAGCCTTCGCCGAAGCCGGACAGAAAAAAGTAACGCGAGACGCGATGCAGATCGGTGCGCTCGAGCGCGATCGCGGCCTGCATGTGATGGCCGGGATACGCCTCGTGAAACGCGGTCGACTCGAGTCCGGCCTTGCTCTGCTCGTTGGCGCGATACGCGTTGATCAGATACTTGCCCGGCTTGCCGTCCGCCGTCGGCGGCACCGCCTGGCCGGCGGGCGCCGACTTCTCCAGATACGGCGGGTACGGCTCGACGACGACCGGCGCCTTCGGTACCCGTCCGAAGTACTTCGGCAGCGCGGCTTTGGCGCGCTCGATCGCCGCTTCCGCGTAGGCGATCAGCTCCTCGCGGCTCTTGAAACGGTACTTCGGATCGTTCTTCGCCAGGATCAGCAGCTTCGCCGGGTCGGAGGTGCCGAAACTGCGCCCGCCGATCGTCCGCATCTCGGCGAGGATCTTCTCCATCTGCGTGCGGCCGAGATCGTGAATCTGCTGCGGCGACATGTCGATGGTCGCGAAGTAGTTGACCGCCGCCGTGTAGCACGCCGATCCGCTCGGATTGGCGCTGACGCCGATGGCGTCGCGCGCCGCGGCGAGATACGTGTTCCGCAGATAGTCGCGATACCGCCTGATGGCCGGACGAATGCCGGTGGTCTCCAGCCGCTCGAGCGCGGAGCGGAACTCGGCCGCATCAGCGGGCGCCATCTGCACGAAGGGCGAGTCGGCGACCTTTGCGGCGAGCAACGCGTCCATCTGCTCGATCACGACCCGCACGTTGTTCTTCGGCGCCAGATAGCCGAGCTTGACGCCTTCCTGCAGATTCGCGATCTCGTCGTCGATGAACTTGGGCACCTGCGAGAAGCGCGCGAGCGCGTGCCGGCGCTGCTCGTCGGTCGCGACCGGCTGCTGACCGGCGGCCACCGCGAGATCGGACTGCCAGCCTGTGTAAGTGGGGCTGACGTTCCACAGTTCCATCCGGCACGTGCGATAGCGCTGCGACGACTCGAGGAGATGCCTCAGGAACTTGTAGGTGATGGCCTCGCTGCGGCCCTCGAGCCGGGCGGCGTCGATCGCGCGCAACTGGCGCGAGAGCTCGTCCTCGCGCGCCTGCCACTTCGCGAGCGCGGCCAATGAGTGATCGGCGAGTCGATCGGGATGCCGATCTTCGGCGCCGAACGTCACCGCGTTGTAGGGGAAGGCATCGAAGAAGGACGTGACGTAGGCGTCGGCCAGGTCGTTGACCTGGCGGCCGATCGCGTCGATCGCGGCGGTATCGGGCGGCGGCGGTGTGCGATCGCGGCCACAGGCCGCCGCGGCAATCAGCAACACGGCAATCAGGTGTGTGCTCGCGCGCATCGCGCGATTCTCCCGGGGCCGGCCCCGGGGAGATGGCCGGCCGCGCGCATCGTAGCACGCGAACGCCGCCGATCAGGCCGGATTCAGCAGGAATTCAGGCGCCGTCGATGGCGGCTGGCGCATCGGTCGGGCATCGTCAGAGCGGTTCCGTCTGGAGGTCCTTCCATGTCCTGGTCCCGTCGTTCGTTCCTGTCCACCGTTTCCACGACCCCGCTGGCGCTCGCGCCGCTCGGCGCGCGAGTGACCGGCGCCGGTATCTCGCAAGCTGCCGCAGCCCCGGCCAGCTTCCCCGTGCACGATCCGGCGCTGGTGCAGGAGGTCGTGGGCGTCGCCCACCGCGATCTCGCGCGGGTGAGGGAGCTCGTCGGCGGCCGGCCGACGCTGGCGAATGCCGCCGTCGACTGGGGCTTCGGCGACTGGGAGTCCGCGCTCGGCGCCGCCTCCCACGTGGGCAACCGCGACATCGCCGAGTACCTGATCGCACATGGCGCGCGGCCCACGCTGTTCTCCGCGGCGATGCTCGGACAGCTCGACATCGTCAAGGCGTTCGTCGCGTTGTCGCCAGGTTGCCAGCGCATCAAGGGCCCGCACGGCATTCCGCTGCTGAGTCATGCGCAAGCTGGCGGAGATCGAGCGAAGGCTGTCTACGACTATCTCCTTGCCCTGGGCGATGCCGGCGAGCGGCCGGCGCTTCAACCGCTCTCGAGCGCGGACCGCGATCGTCTGATCGGCACCTACGCGTACGGACCGGGCTCCGACGAGCAATTCGAGATCTCGGCGCAGCGCGACTTCCTGGTGATTGCGCGCAAGGGGCGAGTCAACCGCAACCTGATGCACGTCGGCTCGCTCGAGTTCTTTCCGGTCGGCGCCGAGTCGGTCCGTATCCGCTTCTCGAGCGACGCTCTGACCGTCACTATCAGGGACGCCGCCATCAACGTCATCGCTCGGCGGATCGCGAGCTAGTCTGATCTCCGCCGCGACGGCTGAGAACGGCTTCTCTGATGGCGCCGTCGATCGCCGCGGTGACCTCGCGCTCGAGCTGGGTCTCGCTCTCGCCAAGCGCGGTGGCTTTGACCCAGACGTGCGCCTGATCGGACATCCGGATCAGATGCGTGAGCGCGCGGATCCCGGCTTCCGTCCGTTGGACCTGGCCGATGACGACGAGCTCGGCGCCGAGCGCCTCGCGAATCTTCACGAGATCGCGGAACGGACGGTCGGTGCGAAGCACGGCGGCGTTGCCGATCACCGCCAGCGCGCGGTTGTCGGTGAGCGTGATCACCGTCGCGTCGGTGAGCAGCTGCGCGAGGCGATCGAACGACGCGTCGCCGGTCTCGTTGTCGAACAGCGCGACGGCGACGCGGATGCCCTGGTCGCTGCCGGCGCGGGCGATGAACACGGTCGCGACCGCAGCCACGAGCACCGCGACGAAGCCGGCGGCGGCGAGGAGCAACGCGCGCGAATTCGTCGCGGTGGCGGCGACGGCCGCAGGCGGCGCGCTCGGCGCAACGGACCCGATCGGTGCAACGGGCTCGATCGTCGCGATGAAGCGATACCCGCGTTTCGGGACGGTCTCGATGTACCGCGGCGCATCGGCCGAGTCGCCGAAGGCTTCACGAAGCTTGGCGACGGCGGTGTTGAGGCCGGCGTCGAAGTCGACGAACGTGCCCGATCCCCAGATGCGCGCGCCGAGCTCCGCGCGCGTGACCAGCTCACCGGGCCGCTCCAGCAGCGCGGCAAGCAGACGCGATGGCAGATCCTGCACGCGAAGCGCCTCGCCGTTCCGCCAGAGCTCGCCGCTCGCGAGGTCGGCCTCGAACTCGCCAAAGCGGACGCGGCGGGACGTCGGCATCGCGGGCTACGTCCTCTGATACTTCCAGTTCCGGCTCTTGCCCTGCGCGATCCACTCGAGCGCGGTGGCGATGCGCTTGTCGCGGGTCGCCTCGGTCCTGGCCTCGGTGATCCACTCGAGATACTCGCGGCGGTGGCTGGGGCTGAAGGCCTCGAACGCGGCAAGCGTCTTCCTGTTCCTGGCGAGCGCCGCCTTGAATGCCGGCGGCACCCCGATCGGCGGCTTCGGCGTGCGCGCCGCGCGCGGCGCCTTCACGCCCGCGTCGTTCAGCGCCGCCGCCGCTTCGATGAGACGCGTCAGCGACGTCTCGTCCGGCAGATCGTCCAGCGACGTGATCCGTCCGAAGCTGCCCATCGCGGTTCGTTCCTCCGGGAGCAGTCCCTGTTTGGCCAGGAGGCCGTGCTTCCAGAATCCGAAGATCGCGTGTGCCTTGAACGCCGCGATGCCGCAGAACGGGCCCTTGTACTCGAATGCCGGCACGCCCCACTTGATCGTCTCGGTCACCTGGGGACACGCGCGGTGCACGACCTTGCGCAAGTGCGTGAGGATCGGACGCGCAAACGGCGCGGCCTTCTTGATGTAGGCGTCTACGCGCGGATCTTTGCGGGCCACCCGCGAAGAATACACGAGACGGTGCTGGGTGCTGGGTGCTGGGTGCTGCGTGCGGGTCGGCGGTCTGCCGCCCAGGCACGAGCGCACCGGGCGGGACTACCGCAGCTCCCGAACGGGATCGACGCGGCTCGCTCGCCAGGCCGGGGCGAAGGACGCCAGGGCGGCGACGAACACGAGCGCCATCGGCGCGATCGTGAAGACGACCGCGTCGGTCGCCTCGACGCCGTAGAGCACGCCGGCCACGAGGCGCGACATGCCCGCCGCCAGGACGAGGCCGGTCGCGGTGCCGATCGCGGCGATGACCAGTCCCTGTTTCACCACCTGCCACAGTACGCCGCGAGGCGACGCGCCGAGCGCGAGGCGGATGCCGATCTCGTGACGGCGGCCGGCGACGACGTAGCTCATGACGCCGTAGACGCCAACCGCCGCGAGCACGAGCGCCACGACGCCGAACGCGGTCATCAACGTCAAAAGGAAGCGCGCACCCGCCGTCGCCTGCGTGACCAGATCGCGCATCAGCAGCACGTCGGAGATCGTGACGTCCGGCGCCAGCGACTGGATCGTGCGCCGCACCGACGCGGTCGCCGGCGCCGGGTCGCCGCTGGTGCGAACGACGAACGTCATGAACGTCGCGTGCGATCGGGGACTCTCGCGGAACATGCGGTTGCGAAGATACGCGACGTAGAGCTCGGGCGAAGGCGGCGACGCCCAATCGCTCTGCGCGGCGTTCTTCACGACGCCGATGATCGGCGCCGTGCCTTCGCCGTCGAACCGCAGGCGCCGGCCCGCCGCGACGACGTCCTCGCCGCCGAAGTAGGTGTCGACCAGCGACTGGTTGACGATCACACCCGCCGGGGTGTCGAAATCATCGCGATCGGTGAAATCGCGTCCACGGAGGATCGGCAGTCCAACCGTGTCGAAGTACCCGGGCAACACGACCCTGAACGTCGCCCGCGGCGTATCGCCCGCGGCCGGCGCCGGCTGGCCGTCGATCGTGAACGGCGTGCCCCAGATGTCGCCGGCGAGCGGCAGATGATTGATCGCGCTGACCGCCTCGACGCCGGGCAGCGTCCGCACGCGCGCGAGCGCCTCCTGATAGAACAGCGTGCGCCGTCCCGGCGGCGCCTCGGCCGAGCCGGCGACCGAAACGGCCATCGACAGCACACGATCGGGCACCCAGCCGGGATCGACGGCGCGGAGCGCGGCGAAGCTGCGAATCATCATCCCGGTGCCGATGAGCAGCACCGAGGCGAACGCGATCTCGGTCGCGATGATCCAGCCGCGCCGGCTGAGCGTGCCGCGACCCACCGTCGATCCCCGCTCCCCTTCCTTCAGCGTCGTCGTCAGATCCGGGCGGCGGGCGCGGATGGCGGGCGCGAGTCCGAAGATGACGCCGGTGATCACGGAGGTCGCGAGCGCGACCGCGAGCACGGCGCCGTTCAGCGCCACGCTGTCGATGCGCGGCACCTCGGGGGCCGCGATCGCGACGATGAATTGGAGTGCTGTGTAGGCGAGGCCGAGGCCGGCGATGCCGCCGGCGAGGCCGAGGATGACGCTCTCGGTGAGGAACTGGCGGACGAGACGGCCGCGATCGGCGCCGAGCGCGGCGCGGACGGCCACTTCGCGTTCGCGCGACGAGGCGCGCGCGAGCAGCATGTGCGCGACGTTGGCGCAGGCCACGAGCAGCACGAACGCGACGGCGGCGAAGACCGCGAGGATCGGCCGGCGGATGTCGCCGACGACCATCTCGCGCAGCGGCGTCACCTCGACGCGCCGGTTCGTGCCGGGGAACTCGCGCTCCAGCCGGGCGGTGATTGCCGCGATCTCATCGCGGGCGGCGTCGAGCCCGACACCGGGTGCGAGCCGCGCGAAGACACGCAGGCTGTTGCCGGTCCGCGACGTCGCCCGCGCGGTGAGGTCGAGCGGCGCCCAGAGCTCCGCGCGCGTCGCCCAGAACGGCGCGAACTTGAAGGACGCCGGCATCACGCCGACGACGGTGTAGGCCGTGCCATCGAGCTGGATCGATCGGCCGATCGCGCCGGGATCGGCGGCGAACTGACGCTGCCACAGACTCGACCCGATGACCGCCTCGGTCAGCGCCTCGGGCCCGGCGCCGGGAAAACGGCCGAGCGCCGGCGCGACACCGAGCTGGGGCAGCAGATCGGGCGTGACGCGCAGCGCGAATACTTTTTCCGGAGCGCTGCCGCCCAGGTTCGGCGTCCAGAACTCGGCGGCGGCCATCGACGAGAAGCTCTTCGCCTGCTGGCGCCAATCGAGGAAGTTCGCCGGCGCTACCGGATCGGTGCGGTCGTGCAGGACGGCGACGAGCTCGTGGGCGTCGCGATAGGCCAGCGGCCGAAGCAGCACGGCCTCGACCACCGAGAACATCGCCGTGCTCGCGCCGATGCCGAGCGCGATCGCCGAGAGCGCCGCCGCCGTGAACGCTGGCGCCCGGCGCATCTGCCGAAAGGCGTGACGGACGTCCTGCATCAGCGGATCCACGAAGGAGGTCGAACGAACGTCGCGAACCTGTTCCTTGATCTGCTGAAGCCCGCCAGACTCCGCGAGCACACGGCGGCGCGCTTCGTCGGCCGCGACCCCGCCTCGAGCGCGCTCGTCCGCCGCGAGCGACACGTAAGCCGCGAGCTCGTCGTCGAGCTCACGCTCGACCTGCCGGCCGTGCACGAGCTGACGCCAGACCTGCCGAAGACGGGGCCAGAACCGCATGGAGAACCTCGAGACCCGACCGGCCCACTGTATGCCAGATCGGCTACCCTCGTATAGACGGTCTGTAGGAGCGAGGGGTTGGCCCGCTTCGGAACTGAGAACTCAGGCGTGATGCCTCAAAACTGAAAACTCAAGACTCAAGTCTTCTGGTGGCGCGTTCCGCGCATCTTGTTTCTTGATCGCTCTTACGGACCCTCTGAAGAAAGTTGCGCCGGAGGCGCCACCAGCGTTCTGAAGTTTTGAGTCTTAAGTCTTGAGTTTGCAGCGCTGCTCTGCAGCGTCCCCGTCAGCGTCTTTTCAGCGTAAAAGCCAAACCATTCGACCCGACCGCGGTCGTGAACGTCGTCGGCCGGCTGTCGGCGGCGCCGCCGCGGACGAAGGCGATCTTGAGCTCGTCGCGCTTCTCGCCGCCGATCTCGTAGATCGCGTACACCGTGCGGGTGCTGCCGACCGGTGTGAAGTCGAGGCGTTTGGGCGAGGCTGTGGCGTCGATCGCGATGGTGCACTCCTGCTCGACGGCGTTGCCGCCGAGGCCGCGCAGCACCAGCTTCTCGCCTGTGAAGGTGAAGACGACGCCTTCGGCCAGTTGCGGGGGCATCGGCTTGCCGGCGCCTTCCATGGACACGGCGTGCCACACGCCCTCGAGCTCGGCGGGCGCGGTTTTTTGAGGGGACTGAGCGATGAGCAGGACCAGAGCCACGAGGAGGGACATGTTGCCCATAGGTTGTAACCTGAGATCGGCTCACTTGGAACCGTGAAGGACCTCAGGAAAACCCGACGTCCGGTTGCGCACCAGTCAGGCCCGCGGCTCCGGCCCTGAACCTGCAACGGTCCGGCGCCCGGGGACGTAACAACGTCGGGAACCCAACTCCATCAGGAGGATCGCGTGAAGGCACGGGTGTTTCGCACGATGGCGCTGCCGGCCGCCCTGATTGTGGCGGGGGCGGCGATGACGACGGCGGCGCCGGATCAGAATGCCGCAGCGCAGAACTGGGCGCAGTGGCGCGGGCCGGAAGGCACCGGCGTGGCGCGCTCGGCGACGCCGCCGACGGCCTGGAGCGAGTCGAAGAACGTCCGCTGGAAGATTCCGATTGCCGGCCGCGGTTCGGCCTCGCCGATCGTCTGGGGCAACCGGGTCTACGTGCTCACCGCGATCGCCGAGAACGCCGGCGCCACGCGCGCCGGTGTCATGCACAAGTACGTCGTCATGGCGATCGATCGCGCGACCGGCAAGGTCGCGTGGGAGCGGGTCGCCCGTGAGGAGGCGCCGCACGAGAACACCCACACCGAGAACGGCACCTATGCGTCGGCCTCGGCCGTGACCGACGGCCAGCTGGTCATCGCCAACTTCGAGTCGCGCGGCCTCTACGCCTACGACATGAACGGCACGCTGGTCTGGCAGACCGACCTCGGCGACAAGCGCATGCGCAACACCTTCGGCGAGGGCAGCACGCCGGCGCTCCACGGCAACACGCTCGTGCACGTCTGGGATCAGCAGGGCGGCCAGTCCTTCGTCGTCGCGCTCGACAAGCGCACGGGCAAGGAGCTGTGGCGGCAGAACCGTGACGAGATCGACACCTGGGCCACGCCGCTCGTGATCGAAGTCAACGGCCGCGCCCAGGCGATCGTGCCGGCGATGAACAAGGTGAAGAGCTACGACCTGCAGACCGGCGAAGTCGTGTGGGAATCGGCGGGCCTGACGATGAACGTGATTCCGACGCCGGTGTTCGGGGACGGCCTCGTGATCATGATGAGCGGCTTCCGTGGCAACGCCATCAAGGCCGTGCGCGTCGCCGAAGCGAAGGGCGACATCACCGGCACCAAGGCGATCGCGTGGACCTACGATCGCGACACGCCGTACGTCCCGTCGCCACTCCTGTACGACGGCATCCTCTATTTCCTCAAGTCGAACACCGGCATCCTGTCGGCGTTCGACGCGAAGACGGGCACGCCGCACTATCAGAACCAGCGCCTCGACGCGGTGCCGAACGTGTTCGCGTCGCCGGTCGGCGCGGCCGGCCGGGTCTACGTGGCCGGACGCGAAGGCCAGACCGTCGTCTTCAAGCACGGCCCGGCGTTCGAGCTCATCGGCGTCAACAGTCTCGAGGACGGCTTCGACGCGTCGCCGGCGCTCGTGGGCAACGAGCTGTTCCTGCGAGGCTACAAGAACCTCTACTGCATTGCGGAGAAGTGAGCGGGCTTGGGGCTTGCGCAGTTCTGTGCTTCTTCGTGTGACGAACGGCGGGACGAAGAGATGAGGCGCGTGACGAGGCTGCGGTAATCTCGCGCATGCTCTCGCGACTGTCGATCTCGATCGTTCCCGCCCTGGCTCTCGTCGCGGCGCTCTCCGTCGGCCTTCGTTCCGCGGCGCCGGATGCGTGGCCG
Source organism: Vicinamibacterales bacterium (assembly GCA_035711465.1). Taxonomy (GTDB): domain Bacteria; phylum Acidobacteriota; class Vicinamibacteria; order Vicinamibacterales; family SCN-69-37; genus DASTCC01. Next base: position 5,420 of record DASTCC010000420.1, on the reverse strand, counting down.
GGATTTCGCGGGCCCACTGCTGATGGCCGCGCCGGCGACGCGGATCTGCCGACCGCCTGGTCGAAGACGCAGAACGTCACGTGGAGCGTCGCCGTGCCCGGCCGCGGGTGGTCGTCGCCGATCGTGTGGCGCGATCGGATCTACGTGACGTCGGCGATCGGCAGCAAGCCGTTCAAGCAGCCGAGTCCCGGTCTCTACGGCAACGACTACATCGCCGAGCTGCGCGCGCAGGGGCTGCCGCCCGACGAGATCAACCGCCGCGTGCGCGCCCGCGACAACGAGATACCCGAAGAGTCCGACACGATTCGCTACATGGTCTACGCCTTCGACCTCGCCACGGGCAAGCTGGTGTGGGAGCGCGAGGCGCACAAGGGGCTGCCGAGCGGCGGGCGCCATCGCAAGAACACCTACGCGTCGGAGACGCCGGTCACCGACGGCGAGCGGCTCTACGTCTCGTTCGGACAGAACATCGGCATCTTCGCATTCACGCTCGCGGGCGATCTCGTCTGGAAGCGCACCTGGCCGCCGCAGCCGATCTACCTCGACTTCGGCACCGCGTCGTCGCCGGTGCTGCACGGCGGCCGCGTGATCCTGCTGCAGGACAGCGAGCGCGATTCGTTCATCACCGCCATCGACGCCAGGACCGGCGCCGACGTCTGGCGCACGGCGCGGCCGCGCGGACGGACGTTTCCGCTGCAGTCGTCGTGGTCGACGCCGTTCATCTGGCGGCACGCCGGCCGCACGGAGATCGTGACCACCGGCCACGCCGCGATCGCGAGCTACGACGCCGCCGACGGCCGCGAGCTCTGGCGGATCAACAACACGACGATGCCGACGCCGTCGCCGTTCGCGGCGGACGGGCGCCTGTTCGTCGGCACCGGCGCACAGGGCGGCGACGCCAGCCGGCCGTTCTTCGCGATCAAACCGGGCGCGGCCGGGGACATCTCGCTCGCCGCCGACCAGACGAGCAACGCGCACATCTCGTGGATGCAGCCGCGCGCCTCCGGCTACACGCCCTCCGGGATCATCGTCGGCGGCCGCGTCTATCTCGTGCACGACACCGGCATCATGGGCGTGTACGACGCGGAGACCGGCCGCGAAGTCTACAAGGCCCGCGTCGGCGGCATCGGCCACACGTTCTCGGCCTCGCCAGTCTCGGCGCGGAACCGGATCTACTTTCCCGACGAGGAAGGCGTGACGATCGTGATCGAGGCCGGCGACAGCTACAAGGAGATCGCGCAGAACGATCTCGGCGAGTTGACCCTCGCGTCTCCAGCAGTCGTCGGCGACGCGCTCATCGTCAGGACAGAGACGCGGTTGTATCGGATAGAGAAGTGACTTCGTCGGTGACGACAGGTGACGACGGGTCACGATAGGTGCGGTCGGGTCCTAGTGCAGCCGCCTCAATTCCCAGGCATGTGGCACTTGCCGCTTCAGCGCGGCGAGGAATCCTGATTCCATCGTCTTCTTTGCGGCCTCGTCGAGGATCGTGTGATCCGGGCGATTACCGTCCCGATCGGTAAATCCGTATTCGTCGGCGAGTTCCCGGGCCGTGTAGATGCCGCCGCTCCTCTTCAACACGTCGACATCGCCCGCGAGCGCCGCCACCGCGCGGCCGACGAAGCACGGCGTTTCCGAACCGCCCCAGCCAAACGCCGCCGCGCGGGGATCGGACAACGCATCGCGCCAGTTGGCTTCGGTCACGCCGTAGCCTTCGAGGATCGCCTCGGTGCGCATGAATCCGGGCGCGACGGCGATCGCCGCGATGCCGCTCGGCTCGAGATCGTGGGCGAGCGAGAACACGAGCCGCTTGAGCAGCGTCTCCATGATGTCGAAGTAGAACGCACCGTGATAGCCGATGCCGTCCTGCTCGACCAGCTCGATGATCAGACCGGACTTTCCCGCGGCCATGATCGGCGCGGCATGCGAGACATTGACGACGCGCGGCCAGAACCAGGCGTCGACGTAACGGCGGCCCTCGGCGGGCGGCTCCTCGAGAAAGCTCTTCCAGTTCGTCGGCGGCCCGGTGAAGACATTGACCAGCACGTCCAGCCGCTTCGCCTCGTCGCGCACGCGCGCGAACAGCGCGGCGACTTCGGCCTCGACAGAGTGATCGACGCGCACCGCGATCCCTTGGCCGCCGGCCGTCGTCACGAGCTCCGCGGTTTCCTCGATTGTCTCAGGCCGCGTCGGTGGCGGCCGGCGACCGCGGCTGCTGCGCCCGGTGCAGTACACCGTCGCGCCCGCCTCGCCCAACATCCGCGCGATCCCACGCCCGGCGCCCCGCGTCGCGCCGGCCACCACGGCGACGTGCCCTTTCAGGGAAGGCATGAGGGCAGTATGCGCCTGTCCCTCACCGAAGGTCATCGAATGCGTGAAGGAAATTCTTCACGCCCTGCACGAGCTTCACGGTTAACGTGAGACGCTCATGACTCCCAGGCGCTTCCTGCTCTACGACGTCTTCACCGACACGCCTCTCACCGGCAATCAACTCGCGGTTTTCACCGATCCAGCCGGGCTTTCAACCGACGACATGCTCCGGATCACACGCGAGATGAACTTTTCGGAGAGCACGTTCATCTTCCCTGCCGAACAGGCGGGCACCGACGTGCGCGTGCGCATCTTCTCGCCGCTCGGCGAGATGCCGTTTGCCGGCCATCCCGTCATCGGCACGACCTTCGCGCTCGCGCACGAAGGCCTGATCAGGCCCGGTCAGCCGGCGGCAGTTCTCGGCCTCGGCCTCGGACCGACCAACGTCGATCTCGAGTGGAAGGGATTGGAGCTCGAGTTTGCGTGGATGACACAACGGCCGCCGCAGTTCGGCGCGGTGCTCGCCGACCGCGAACGTGTCGCAGCCATTCTCGGCATTACCGCCAGCGACATCGTCGCCGCCGCGCCCGTTCAGGAGATTTCGTGCGGCCTGCCCTTCGTGCTCGTGCCGCTCGTTTCGCGCCGCGCCGTCGACTCGTGCGTGCTGGACCGGCGGGAGATGCCGATGCTGTTCGAGAGCGCCGGCATAGAGCCGCGCGGCTTCGTCGTCTTCTCCACCGAAGCGGCCGGCGACGACGCGACGGTCTACACGCGGATGCTCGGGGTCGATCGTGAGGATCCCGCGACCGGATCGGCGACCGGCCCGCTCGGTTGCCATCTCGTGCGCTACGGCCTGGTCCCGGGCAAACGGGGCGGCCGGATCACCAGCCTGCAGGGGGTGAAGATGAATCGTCCGAGCCGCCTTCACATCCGCATCGAAGGCAATGCGGACGCGATCACGGGAGTGAAGGTCGGAGGATCGAGCGTGCTCGTCGGCGACGGACGGATCACTCGAACGTGATCGAGGTCACGCGGGCCGGCTGACGGCCAGATCCGGATCGACGCCCGATCGCCCGACCGCGAGCCACTTCATGATCGCCGCGCCGAGGATGATGACGACCAGGACCATCATGAACACCGTGAAGACGGAGTTCAGCATGCCCTGGAAGCGCAGCGCTTCGTTGGCGCCGGTGGCCATCGGCCAGAAGTTGTCGCGCACGCTGAGGAAGCCGGCCGTCAGCGTCGAGATCGTGAGGAACGTCATCGGCACGATCGTGACCCAGGCGAAGCGGGCGCGGCCCATGTTGATCAGAATCGTCGTCCCGACCGCGAGCGCGACCGAGGCCAGCAGCTGGTTGGCGATGCCGAACATCGGCCAGATCGTGCTGATGTTCCCCGTCCAGATGAAGTAGCCCCAGGCGACGACGACGATGCCGGTCGAGATCGCGGCGCCGGGCTTCCAGTCGGGTCGGGCGAACGGTTTGTGGGCCCGTCCGATGAACTCGCCGACGATGAACCGGCCGACGCGGGTACCGGCGTCGATCACGGTGAGGATGAACAGCGCCTCGAACATGATCGCGAAGTGGTACCAGTAGTCGACCATGCCGCTCATGCCCGGCAGGCCGGCGAAGATCTGGGCCATGCCGATCGCCAGCGTGACGGCGCCGCCGGTGCGGCCTTCGACGTTCTCGCCGACGGCCTGCTCGATCGCCGGCAGGTCGACGACGTCGTGGCCGAGCGTCTGGAACACCGCCGGCGGCGTGTTGATCGCGAAGTAGTCGCCCGGATGCATCGACGCCGCGGCGACGAGCGCCATGATGCCGACCAGGCCCTCCATCAGCATCGCGCCGTAGCCGATCGGCCGGATGTCCGATTCCTTGTCGATCATCTTGGGCGTCGTTCCCGACGCGACCAGCGAGTGAAAGCCGGAGATCGATCCGCAGGCGATGGTGATGAACGCGAATGGGAACAGGGCCCCTGGGACAATCGGCCCGCCGCCCGACGCGTACTGGGTGATCGCCGGCATCTCCAGCGTCGGGTTGACGAGGATCACGCCGATCACCAGGAACGCGACGACGCCGACCTTCATGAACGCGCTGAGGTAGTCGCGCGGCGTCAGCAACAGCCACACCGGCAGCACCGAGGCGAGAAAGCCGTAGATGCCAAGGGCGATGACGAGCTGGGTGTGCGAGAGCGTCAGATACTGCGCCAGGCTCGACTCGGCGACCCAGCGGCCGGCGACGACGGCGCCGATGAGGCCGATGACACCGATCGTCGTCGCCTCGACGACCTTCCCTGGCCGCAGCCGGTAGATGTACAGGCTCATGAACAGCGCCAGCGGAATCGTCACCGCGATCGTGAACACGCCCCACGGGCTTTCCGACAGCGCGTTGACGAAGGCGACGCCGACGCCGGCGAGCGCGATGATGACGATCAGCAGGATGGCGACAGCGGCGGTAAAGCCCGCGACGGGGCCGATTTCCATCCGCGCGATCTCGGCGAGCGAGGCGCCGCCGCGCCGGGTCGAGGCCCAGAGCGTGATGTAGTCGTGCACCGCGCCGGCGAGACAGACGCCGGCGACGAGCCACAGCAGGCCGGGCGCGAAACCGAACTGGAGCGCGAGCACCGGGCCGAGCAGCGGCCCGGGACCCGCGATCGCCGCGAAATGGTGCCCGAAGAGCACCCATCGTGACGTCGGATGGAAATTGTGTCCGTCCCGTTTGGTGTGCGCCGGCGTCGGCCTGGAATCGTCGAGCAGGAAGACGCGACTCGCGAGAAACGCACTGTATACGCGATAGGCGATGAGCAACACCGCCAGCGCCGGCAGCACGACATAGACGGCGGACATGGTTCGCGGATTCTATGTCAACCAGAGGGACGATCGGCAGTCATCCCCGGATCCGTGAGGATCCTCACTTGATGACGGCGCCGGTCACCTTGACCTGATAGGTCTGTCCGAACGCGTCCTTCTTGCCCTGCCCGAGCTGTTCGGCCGCCGCTTCCCTGGCTTCGTGGTCGTTCGCCGCGATCTTCTCGAACACGCCTTCGGCAGTGGCGGCCTTCCCCTTCGCCGAGATCGGGAACGTCAGCGCGCCGTCGTGATCGACCTT
>DASTCC010000419.1:0-6654 GCA_035711465.1 Vicinamibacterales bacterium | reverse complement strand
CGAAACGCAGGTCGTGCGTCGTCAGCAGGATCGTGAAGCGGCGATCGCGGTGCAGCCGGCGAAGCAGATCCGCGACCTCGAGCTGGTAGCGGAGATCGAGCGACGCCGTCGGCTCGTCGAGCAGGAGCAACGCCGGGCCTTCGGCGCCGTCGAGCTGCGCGAGCGCCGACGCGATGACGACGCGCTGCTTCTCGCCGCCGCTGAGCGTCATGAACGCGCGATCGGCAAACGCCGACGTCGCCGTCGCCGCCATCGCCGCCATCGCCGCTTCGAGATCGCGCGGTCCTTCGATCTCGAACGCGGCGAGGTGCGGATAGCGGCCCATCAGCACGACCTCGAGCGCGGTGTAGTCGAACGCCAGGTGCGTCTCCTGCGGGACGACGGCGAGACGGCGGGCCAGATCGCGCCGCGGGATCGAGCTGGCGGGCTGGCCGCCGAGCAGAATCGTGCCCGTCTCGGGCACGAGAGCGCCGGCGACGAGCTTCAGGAGCGTGGTCTTGCCGGATCCGTTGGGTCCGAGGATGCCGACGAGGCCGCCTTCGGGGATGCGGACGGTGACGCCGTCGAGAACGGGCGACGGCGATCCGCCCGCGGATCGCCGTCGCTGCCGATAGCCGAATCTGACGTCAGCGACCTGTACCAACACGCAGGCCGACCATGGCCGAGCGGCCGAGCGCCGGAAAGCCCAGCGCCTCCTCGTAGTCGCGATCGAACAGGTTCGTCACCCGGGCCGTGACCTCGAGGCCGCGCCCGACGCGCCACGATCCGCCGATGTCGACGGTCGTGAATCCCGGGTTGTCGTACACGGTCGCCGCGAAATTCGGCTCGATGTCGCGCATGCTGCCGCGGCCGACGATGCCGACGAACGCGGTCGCGCGCTCCGACGTCCACTGGACGTCGAGCGAGACGCGGTGGTTCGGACGCCGGATCAGCGACTCGCCGACGACGTACGGCGACGGCGCTTCCGTGGGGAAATCGTCGACGCCGAGGATCTCGGTGTCGAGCCAGGTCCAGGCGAGGCGTGCCTGGACGCCCCAGGGCGATCGCCAGGTGCCGCCGGTCTCGAGTCCCTGTGCGCGCGCATTCGAGATGTTGTCGGTGCGGTAACGGCTGGCGCCGGCGAACGACGAGCCGACGGTGACGATCAGATCGTCGTAGCGGTTGTAGAACCAGGTGACGTCGACGACCGCCGCCGACTTCGCAAACGCGTGCTCGATCCCGGCGTCGACGCTGCGGCTGCGCTCCGGCTTCAACCCGGGATTGTCGGTGAACGCGATCTCGAATGCCGTCGGCGGTTTGATGCCGGTGCCGCCGCTGACGCGCAGGCGCGTCCAGCCGTCGTCGGTCGACGGCCGCAGGAACCAGATAGCGGCGACTCGCGGGTTGGCGGACCAGACGACGTCTTCGTCGAACTCCGGCCGGTTGCCGCTCGCTTCGAGCGCGCGCCGAGCGATCCGTTCCAGCCGCAGCCCGGCGTTCAACGCGCCGCGCGATCCGAGCGTGAAGCGCGACTCCGCGAACCAGCCGGTGACGAAGCGCTCGACCGGCACGGGCTGGAACAGCTCGCCGGTGATGAAGGTGTTGTCCGCCTGTTCGGCGAGCACTTCGACGCCCGCCGAGAGCCCCATCGGCAGGCCGTCGACGTCGAGCTGATACCGCCCGGTCACGCGCCGCGTCTCGTCGTCGGATTCGCCGAACGGGCTGGTGAACTCGCGCGGCGCGCGGCTCCACGAAAACGATCCGGCGTGGCGCAAGCGCGCGTGCGACTGGATCGAGGTGGACACGCCGATCGACGTCGTGTCGTTCTCGCCGCGCGAGATCGTGTCGATGCCTTCGTAGAGATTCTCGGGATCCGAGCCGTACGGCCCGGGGAAACCGCGCTCGTCGTGCGACTGACGGAAATCGACGCGAAGCCGCCGCGATGGTCGATCCGACCAGCCGACGCTGGCCGCGCCCGCGGTGCGCATGTAGTCGTCGTTCGAGACGCGCGTGCCAAGGTCGGGAACCTCTCGCGTGTCGCCGTCGGTCGTCAGGTAATCGACCGAGGCCCCCCAGCTCCATGGCCCGAGCGATCCGGTCGTCGATCCGTCCACGCGCCAGGTGCCGTAGCCGCCGCCCTCGACGCCGCCGCGCGGGAAGAAGGACGTCACCGCGCCGCGGCCGCCCGACTGCACGACGTGGAAACCGGGCACGAGGCCGACCAGGCTGGAGACCGTCTCGGCCTGACGCGTGTCGATGGTGGCGCGGTCGATGACGGTGACGCTCGACGTCGCCTGCGACAGCGGCGTCTCGACCTGGGCGGCCGACACGACCACCGTCTCGCTCACGGCGCTGAGCTCGACCGTGACGTTGCGCTCGAGCGCGCGGCTCGCCTCGATCGAGATCCGCTGCGGCGCCGATCGCAGACCCGGCGCGGAGACGGTCAGATCGTAGTCGCCGGCGGGCAGCACGATCGGTCCGTACTCGCCGGTGTCGCGCGTCACCGTGTGCGCGACGACGACCATCGCGCCGGCGACCGGCCGGCCCTGCGGGTCGGCGACGCGGCCGCGAAGCGTGTCTGCGGACGCAGGACGCGCGTCGAGCGCGAGCGCGGCGATGACGAAAATCGGGAAGAGAAGACGACGGCCGAATCGGCCGCTGAGGCAGCGGGTCACGAGAGCTCCTTCGGCGTGCGATCGCGCCGATCCCGCGCGCGTGGCGCGGGCGGAAGGACGGCCCGGTGACCAGGTATCCTGACTCGCGGATCGTCGCCGGACGCTCCCGCCTTCCCGTGCGCTGTGCGGCCTCGATGGCTGCCGCCAGGTGACACAGTGGCGATCGGCGCGCGCGGTGGTGATCGGAGGCGCGGCCGAAAATGGAACGACGGCTCCCCGCTGACAGTGGCGGCACCGTGTGGGATTTGCACCCACTTCCCGTGGCCGCCGGGCGAGCGTCAGTTGTCTGACCGGAGTATAGCATGTCAAAATTGCCCGGATTTTTGGGGTCAGAGCTTGAATCCTGGCGTTTGGCGCCCCGCATGAGGACTGCATGAGCAAGCGATCGACGGCGACTGTTCGCGAGCAGCCCGTCGCCCAGGCCACCTCCGTCTCCGGCGCCTTCCAGATCCGCGGCGAGACGTTCACCATCGAGACCCGCACGCGCACGGAGATCGTCGATCTCACCGAACGGGTGATGACGCTCGTGCGCAAGCTCGGCATCCGCGAAGGCCTCGTCCACGTGTTCTCGATGCACACGACGTGCACGCTGTTCCTCAACGAGTACCAGCACGCGCTCCTCGACGACATCCAGAGCTATCTCGCGCGCATCGTGCCGGCCGACGGCCCGTGGCGGCACAACGACCCGGCCCATTCCGACTGCGATCGCATGAACGCCGACTCGCATCTGCGCGCGCTCCTGCTGGGTCACTCGCTGACGCTGCAGGTGAGCGGCGGCGAAGTCGTGCTCGGCACCTGGCAGCGCGTGCTCATGTGCGAGCTCGACGGGCCGCGCGTGCGATCGCTGCGCGTGCAGGTGCAGGGGATCGAATAGTGCTCGACGCCATCGACGCCAAGCTCCGGGCCGGCGAGCGGCTGACGCAAGAGGAGGGCGAGCGCCTGTTCGCGCATCCGGATCTGCACGCCGTCGGCCGCCTCGCCAACCGCGAGCGCGAGCGGCGTCACGGCGCGACGACCTACTACAACTTCAACCTGCGGCTCGAAGCGACCAACGTCTGCGTCGCGAGCTGCCTGTTCTGCTCGTTCGCGCGGCTCCGGCCCGGCGACGCCGAGGCCTACACGATGTCGCTCGAGCAGATCTTCGACAAGCTCCGGCAGCGCGCCCACCAGCCGCTCACCGAAGTCCACGTCGTCAACGGCCTGCACCCGGATCTGCCGTTCTCGTATTACACGGACATGCTGCGAGGCTTGAAGGCGATCCGGCCCGAGGTGCTGTTGAAGTGCTTCACCGCGGTCGAGATCGCGTTCTTCGCCGACACCTACGGGATGACCGACGAGCAGGTGCTTCGCGAGCTGATGACCGCGGGCCTCGACTCGCTCCCCGGGGGCGGCGCCGAGATCTTCGCCGAACGCGTGCGCCGCAAGATCTGTCACGACAAGGCGGATGCCGATCGCTATCTGTCGATCCATCGCCTCGCCCACCGGCTCGGCATGAAGACCAACGTGACGATGCTCTACGGGCACATCGAGACGATGGCCGAGCGGGTCGATCACATGCTGCGGGCGCGGGCGCTGCAGGACGAGACCGGCGGCTTCCAGGCGTTCATCCCGCTGGCGTTCCATCCCGACAACAACCAGATGCGCAAGCTGCCGGCGCCGTCGGCGAGCGATACGCTGCGCACGATCGCGGTGTCGCGGCTGATGCTCGACAACTTCGATCACGTCAAGGCGTTCTGGATCGCGACCGGCGTCGAAGTGGCGCAGCTGGCGCTCTGGTACGGCGCCGACGACCTCGACGGCACGGTCCAGGAAGAGCGCATCTACCACATGGCCGGATCGAAGACGCCGGTGACGCTGACGACGGCGGATATCGAGCGGCTGATCCGCACGGCGGGGCGTGAGCCGCGGGAGCGGGACACGCTGTACCGGCCGGTGCTGAGTGCTGGGTGCTAGGTGCTGGGTGCGGGGTGCGGGGTCCGGGTTCCGGGTTCGGACGGGCACTCAGCACGCCGCACCTAGCAGTCAGCACGACAACGACTCCCGCCTTTGATACAATCGCCCTAGTCAAGTCCTGGCCCGGCGATAGCCGGGGGCTTTCGGGCCCGAGCAGGATTTGGCCTTTTTCACGTCTGGAGATTGAGAAAAATTTCACAAGCGGCGGATCCGCGACGCGCAATGCAGATTCAGGTCCTGACCGAGTACGAGAAGACCCGCCTCTCCGAACGACAGGCGCTGCCCACCGCGTACCTGCGCCTGCCGGACGCCGAGATGGACGTCCGCATCGCCGCCGCGCGCGCCGCGCTCGGCGACCGGCTGGTGATCCTCGGCCATCACTACCAGCGCGACGAGGTGATCAAGTTCGCCGACTTCACCGGCGATTCGCTCAAGCTCTCGCAGCTGGCCGCCGCCCAGCGCGCCGCCGACTACGTCATCTTCTGCGGCGTCCACTTCATGGCCGAGAGCGCGAACATCCTCGGCGCCCCGCATCAGCAGGTCATCCTGCCGGATCTCGCCGCCGGCTGCTCGATGGCCGACATGGCCGCGATCGATCAACTCGAAGTCTGCTGGCAGGAGCTGCAGACGATGGGCGCGACGTCCGTCGTGCCGGTGACCTACATCAACTCGACGGCGGCCATCAAAGGCTTCTGCGGCGAACACGGCGGCATCGTCTGCACGTCGAGCAACGCGTCGAAGGTGATGGCGTGGGCGTGGCAGCGCGGTGAGAAGCTGCTGATGCTGCCCGACCAGCACCTCGGCCGCAACACCGCCTACAAGATGGGCGTCCCGCTCGACGAGATGGTGCTCTGGGATCCCGATCTGCCGTTCGGCGGCGTGTCCCGCGCCGCGCTCGACCGCGCGAAGCTCATCCTCTGGAAGGGCCACTGCAGCGTGCACACGCGCTTCAGCGTGAAGCACATCGAGCAGTTCCGCCGCGCCCATCCCGCCGGGCGCGTCATCGTCCACCCCGAGTGCACGTTCGACGTCGTCGAGGCCGCCGACGACTGCGGCTCGACCGAATACATCATCAGGACGATTACCAACAGCCCGGAGGGATCGGTCTGGGCCGTTGGCACGGAGATCCACCTCGTCAACCGCCTCGCGCAGACGCTGGCGCCGTCACGGACGGTGATGTCGCTCGAAGCGCTCGGCTGCCTGTGCTCGACGATGTTCCGCGTCTCGCCGAACCATCTGCTCTGGGTGCTCGACGGGCTCGTCGACGGCGAGGTCTACAACCGCATCACCGTGCCGGAACCCACCAAGGGCTTTGCGAAAGTTGCGCTGGATCGCATGCTGGCGCTGACGGCGGCGAAGTAAACTGATTCGAGGTCCGGGATCCCGAGTCCTCAGACCCCAGTCACGCCCTCCGGAGGAGCCGTCATGTCTCATTCGCTGCCATCCTTGCCGTACGACGTCGCCGCGCTCGAGCCGCACATCGACGCGAAGACCATGGAGATTCATCACGGCAAGCACCACGCGGCCTACGTCAACAACCTCAACGCCGCGCTCGAGAAGCACGCGGATCTGCAGGGCAAGAGCGTCGAGGATCTGATCAAGAACCTCAACGCGGTGCCGGAAGCGATTCGCACCGCCGTGCGCAACAACGGCGGCGGCCACGTCAATCACACGATGTTCTGGCAGATCATGGGCCCCGGGAAGGGCGGGGCGCCGTCCGGCAAGATCGGTGACGCGATCAACGCCACCTTCGGCGGCTTCGACGCGTTCAAGGACCAGATGAACAAGGCCGGCGGCGCGCGCTTCGGCAGCGGCTGGGTCTGGCTCGTCGACGCGGGCGGCAAGCTGGCGATTGAAAGCACGGCCAACCAGGACAACCCGCTGATGGACGGCAAGCGCCCCATCTTCGGCATCGACGTCTGGGAGCACGCCTACTACCTGAAGTACCAGAACCGCCGTCCCGATTACCTCAGCGCGTGGTGGAATGTGATCAATTGGGATGAAGTCGGCAAGAGGCTTGGGTAATCGGGAATCGGGTGTTCGGGCG
>DASTCC010000418.1:0-16825 GCA_035711465.1 Vicinamibacterales bacterium | reverse complement strand
CCGCGCCGGCTGATCAACTCCAGACCGACCACGGTCTTCATATCGAGCACGTCACCACGGTCGACGAGGCGCCACGCGGCGAGCCCGATCGCTTCGCCGGCTTCGAGCGAGCCCGCCGGCAGCTCCCAGATCCACCGGCCGATCACCGGCCGGTACTGGCGGATCAGAATCACCGTCGCCGGCGTCGGCTGCGGAATCAGCACCACCGATCCCCGATGCCGCACGACTTCCATCGTCGTCTCGATCCCGTGCGGCAGCCGGACGCGGCCGACTTCGATCGTGAACACGCGGCCCCGATAGATCACGCGAGGGCGCCGTCGCCGTGGCGCAGCCTTGGTCATGAGTCCTCCCGGTCGCGCGGCGCGCGCTGCCGCCGCAGCGTGTCGAGGATCGCGTCGAGTTCGGCGGGCACCGGCGCCTCGAAGGACAGCCGCTCGCCCGTCGTCGGATGATCGAAGGCCAGCCGCGCCGCGTGCAGCCAGGGCCGTTCGATGCGCGCCAGCGCCGCGAACCGCGGCGGCAGCTTCCTGCGCGCGCCGCCATAGAGCGCATCGCCCACGACGGCGTGTCCGGCCTCGCTCAAGTGCACGCGAATCTGATGGGTGCGGCCGGTCGCGATGGCGATGCGCACCCACGAGACGCCGCCGAGCGCCTCGACGTCGACGACCCGCGACGCCGCGGCACGGGTGCGGCGGGCCCGTGTCGACATCTTCTTGCGATCGCGCGGATCGCGGCCGATCGGCTTGTCGAACTCGGCGCCGACCCGCGGCGCGCCCCAGACGAGCGCCAGATATTCCTTCTCGATGCGGCGGTCGTGGAACTGGGCGGCCAGCGCGCGGTGCGCGCGATCGTGCTTGGCGACGACCATGACGCCCGACGTCCCGCGATCGAGCCGGTGCACGATCCCCGGACGATCGGCGCCGCCGACGCCGCTGAGGCCGCCGGCGTGATGGAGCAGCGCGTTCACCAGCGTGCCACTCGCGTGGCCGGCCGCTGGATGCACCACCATGCCCGCTGGCTTCGCTACCACGATCAGATCGTCGTCTTCGTACAGGACCGAGAGCGGCAGCGATTCGGCGGACGGGCCGCCGGCGGTCCGCCGTTCGGGCCGATCGACCGTGACGATCAGGCCGGGATCGACCGCCAGGCCGGCCTTGGTCCGTCCGCGCGAGACGGTCACGTGGCCGTCGGCGATCAGCCGCTGCACCTGCGACCGCGACAGATCGGGAAGCCGCGCGACGAGAAACTGATCCAGCCGGAGGCCGGCGTCGTCCGGCGTGGCGGTGAGTCGCGTGTGCCGGTCGGAGCCGTCGGTCACCGGCCTACGCGGTCACCGGTGACTGCACGCGGCCGCGGCCGCCGAGCCGCAGCAGCATCAGCACCGCCAGCGGCGCGATCACCACCGACACGAACTGCGACGTGGACAGCCCGAGGATGATGCCGCGCTCGTCGCCGCGGTAGAACTCGATGATGAACCGGGAGATCGCGTAGAGCAGCATGTAGAGCCAGAAGGTCCGCCCGGCGAACGGCCGGCCGCGCCGTTCGGTGAGGAGCAGCAGCACGAGGATGAGGAGCTCGGCGCCGGCGTCGTAGAGCTGCGTCGGGTGGAGCGGGATGCCGAGCGGCGTGCCGACGTTGGCGGCCGCATCCGGGCTGGTGAACGTGATCCCCCACGGCACCGCGGTCGGCTTGCCGTAGCAGCAGCCGGCGAGCAGACAGCCGAGCCGGCCGATCACGTGGCCGAGCGCGATGCCCGGCGCCATCAGATCCGCCACCGTCCACAGATTCAGCGCGTAGCGGCGGACGAGCCAGATCGCGACCGCCAGCGCGGCGATCAGGCCGCCGTAGAAGACGCCGCCGGCCCGGACCAGCGACAGCAGCTCGCGCGGCTGCTGGCGGAAGTAGTCGAAGTCCACGGCGACCAGCATCAGCTTCGCGCCGACGAGCGCGGCGATGATCAGGTAGATGCCGAGATCCATCACCTTCGTCGAATCGACGCCCAGGCGCCGGGCGCGGATCACGGCGAGCTGCAGGCCGGCGAGATAGGCGATGGCGAGCAGCAGGCCGTAGGAGTAGACCGGCCAGTTGCCGATCTCAAACAGAATCGGATGCATGTCGGTTCACCAGCAGCAGCTCGACGAAGACGAGCACGGCGCCAAGCGTGATCGACGCGTCGGCGACGTTGAACGCCCAGAAGTGCCACGCGTCCCAGTAGACGTCCACGAAATCCACGACCGACCCCAGCGTCAGCCGATCGATCAGGTTGCCGATCGCGCCGCCGAGGATCATCGACAGGCCCAGCCGCGCGATCCACTCGCCGCGCCCGATGCTGCGCGCGTACCAGGCGATGCCGGCGAGCGCCACGAACGCCAGCCCGGTCGTCACCGCCGTCTTGTACGGCATGTTGTAGGCATTCAGGAAGCCGAACGCGACGCCCTCGTTGCGCACGTGGGTGAAGTCGAGCAGCCCGGGAATCACCTGGACGCTCTCGTACAGGCCCAGCGTCCGGACGACGATGGCCTTGGTCAGCTGATCGAACCCGATCAGCGCCAGCGTCACGTACCAGAACAGCCCCGGCCGCCGCGCCGGCTCGTGCGCGGCCGCCGTGGCTTCGCGTGGCGCCTGATCATCGGCTGGCGGCAGCAACCGGATCTCCTATCGCATCGGCGCACCGCAGACACAATCCGGCGTTGTCCCCGGCCGCGACCGTTTCGATCACGAAGCGCCAGCAGCGCGGGCACTTGTCGCCCGAGGCTCGCTCGACGTCGACCGTGGGGCCGCCCTGGTCCTGGCGCTCGACCGTCGCCGACGAGGTGATGAACACCATCGGCAGATCGGTCGCGTAGCGCTCGAGCAAATCGGCGGTCGCTCCGGAGACCTTCACGCGGACGTGCGCCGAGAGCGCGTTGCCGATCGTCTTCTGCTGGCGCGCCTGTTCGAGCGCGCCATTGACGATCGCGCGGACCTCGAGCAGCCTCTGCCAGCGGGCGTCGAGCTCGGCGTCGCTCCAGATGTCGACGTCGCTGGCGAACTCGGAGAGATGGACCGAGGCTTCGCGCGTGCCCGGCAGCTGCCGCCACACTTCGTCAGCGGTGACCGACAGGATCGGCGCCATCAGCCGCGCCAGCCCGTCGCAGATGATGTATTGCGCCGTCTGCGCCGATCGCCGCGCCAGCGAGTCGGCGTGGAGCGTGTAGAGCGCGTCTTTCGACACGTCGAGATAGAACGCGCTCAGATCGACGGTCGTGTACTCGTTGACTGCCTGGAAGATCGTCTGGAAGTCGTACTGATCGTACGCCGTCCGCACCCGCGCCGACACCCGCGCGAACTGCGACAGCGCGAAGCGGTCGATCTCCAGCATCCGCGCCGCCGGCACCGCGTGGCGCGCCGGATCGAAGTCGTACAGGTTCGACAGCAGATAGCGGAAGGTGTTCCGCATCTTGCGATACGCCTCGACCGTCCGCGCCAGCACCTCTTTGCCGAGGCGGACCTCGTCGGCGTAGTCGACCATCGACACCCACAGGCGGAGGACGTCGGCGCCGCTCTCCTTGATGATCTGCTGCGGCGGGATGTCGTTGCCGAGCGACTTCGACATCTTGTGGCCGTGCTCGTTGACGACGAAGCCGTGCGTGAGCACGGAGCGGTACGGCGACTTGTCGCGCGTCCCGATGGCGACGAGCAGCGACGACTGGAACCAGCCCCGGTACTGATCGGTGCCCTCGAGGTACATGTCGGCCGGCCAGGTGAGCTCGGGCCGGCGCGCCAGCACCGCTTCGTGGCTCGATCCCGAGTCGAACCAGACGTCGAGGATGTCGCGCTCGCGCTCGAACGCGGCGCCGCCGCAGCGCTCGCAGGCGAGGCCGGCCGGCACGAACGTCTCGAGCGGCGCCTCGTACCACGCGTCGGCGCCGTCGGTCTCGAACGCCGTGGCGGCGCGCTCGATGAGCTCGGGCGTCAGCACCGATTCGCCGCAGCCCTGGCACGCCAGTGCGGGAATCGGCACACCCCAGGCGCGCTGGCGCGAGATCGTCCAGTCCGGCCGGGTCAGGAACATGTTCGTCATCCGCTCGCGGCCCCAGGCCGGGATCCACGTGACGGCGTTCGCTTCGCTCACCGCCGCTTCGCGAATGCCGTCCATGCTGATGAACCACTGCGGCGTCGCCAGGAAGATCACCGGCTGATGACACCGCCAGCAGTGGGGATACGAATGCGCGACCTCGCTCCGATGCCACAGCGTGCCGCGCTCGGCGAGCGCGGCGACGACGACCGGGTTCGCCTCGAACACCTTGAGTCCGCCGACGACGCCGACGTCGGCCGTGAACCTGCCGTCGCGACCGATGGGCGCGTAGATCTCGAGCCCGTACTTGACGCCGGTGCCGAAGTCGTCGGCGCCATGGCCTGGCGCGGTGTGCACCGCACCGGTGCCCTGCTCGAGCGTGACGTAGTCGGCGAGCACGCCGAGCGACTCGCGATCGTAGAGCGGATGGCGGAAGCGGCGCCGCTCGAACGCCGAGCCCTTGACGGTTGCGAGCTTCGCGCCGAGCGGCCGCTTCGTCTCCGCCGCGACGCGCTCGGCGAGCGCGTCGGCGAGGACGATGGCGCGGCCTTCGTAGTCGTACACGCCGTAGTCGAAGTCGGGATGGAATGCGATCGCCATGTTCGACGGGATCGTCCATGGCGTCGTCGTCCAGATCAGGACGCTGAGGGCGCGGCCTTCGAGCGCGGGCACCCGCGCGGCGAAGACGCGCGCGTCGTCCTCGACCATCGGGAACTCGACGTAGATCGATGGCGAGGTGTGCGTTTCATACTCGACCTCGGCTTCCGCGAGCGCGGTGCGATCGCGCAGACACCAGTAGACCGGCTTCTTGCCCTTGTAGACGAGCCCGCGCGCGACGAACTTGCCGAGCGATCGGACGATCATCGCCTGGTAGCCGTATGTCATCGTCAGGTACGGGTTCTTCCAGTCGCCGATGATTCCGAGCCGTTCGAAGTCCTGGCGCTGCGACTCGACGAACTTCGACGCGAAGGCGCGGCAGGCGCGGCGGAACTCCGCCGGCGCCTTGTCCTTGGCCGCGGCGCCGAGCTCCTTTTCGACGTTGAGCTCGATCGGCAGCCCGTGGCAGTCCCAGCCCGGCACATAGGGCGCGTCGAAGCCCATCATCGATCGCGACTTGACGATGAGATCCTTCAGCACTTTGTTGAGCGCGTGGCCGATGTGAATCTGGCCGTTCGCATAGGGAGGGCCGTCGTGCAGGACGAAGCGCGGTCGCCCCTGCCGCGACGTGCGCAGCGTGCCGTAGAGATCCATCGAGGCCCATGAGGCGAGCATCGCCGGCTCGGTCGCCGGCAAGTTCGCCTTCATCGGGAACTCGGTCCTGGGCAGGTTGAGGGTCTCTTTCCAGTCGCGCATGGGAAACTGCCGAAACCTACATTCTATAATTGGTCGGGTGGTCGGCACTCGCGCGGTCTTCTTCGACGTCGACTTCACCCTGATCCATCCCGGGCCGCGATTCCAGGGCGTCGGCTATCAGGAGATGTGCGCGCGCCACGGCGTCGCCGTCGACGCCGCGCGGTTCGAGGCGGCGGTGGCGGCCGCTTCCGGCCTGCTCGACTCGTCCGAGCAGCTCTACGACGCCGCCATCTTCGTCAACTACACCAACCGGATCATCGAGCTCATGGGCGGCGCCGGCCCTGGCGTCGACGCCGCGTCCCAGGAGCTCTACGACGAGTGGGCGCAGCATCATCACTTCTCGCTGTATGAGGACGTGTCCGCGGCGCTGCGACGGCTGCACGCGGACGGCCACCGGCTGGGCCTGATCTCGAACTCGCACCGGTGTCTCGTCTCGTTCCAGTCGCACTTCGAGCTCGACGGTCTCATCGCCGTCGCCGTGTCGTCGTCGGCGCACGGCTATCTGAAGCCGCATCCGAGCATCTTCCGGGCGGCGCTCGAGCTGATGCAGGTGCGTCCGGACGCGGCGGTGATGGTTGGCGACAGCCTCGCGCACGACGTCGACGGCGCTCGCCAGGTCGGGATGTCCGGTGTGTTGCTCGATCGAGGCGGGCGCGTCGCCGCGCCGCCCGCCGGCGTGCCCGTTATCCGATCGCTCGACGAGCTGCCGGATCTGCTCTCGCGCGGGTAACCTTCTCTCACCCCGGAGGCCACGCGAATGTCCGTCCGCCGAGCACGTGAAGGTGGATGTGGAACACGGTCTGGCCCGCGTCCGCGTTGCAGTTGAAGACCGTGCGGTAGCCGCGATCGCGATAGCCGCGTTCGGCGGCGATCGCGGCGCCGCGGCGGACGAGCTCGCCGACCATGCCGTCGTGCCCCGCCTCGAGATCGTTGAGCGACGCGACGTGCGGGCGCGGGACGACGAGCACGTGCATCGGCGCCTGCGGGTTGATGTCGTTGAAGGCGACGACGCGCTCGTCTTCGTAGACCTTGGACGCGGGAATCTCGCCGCGGATGATCTTGCAGAACAGACAGGACGCCATCGCCGGATTATAGGGCGCGGGCGACGACGACGCGCGGGATGCCTTGCAGATCGGGCGCGATGCGGACGATGGACAGACGGCCGGTCGCGGCGACGATGTGCGCGACGTCGCGATCCTGCCCGGCGCCGATCTCCATGACGAGATGACCGCCGCGCGTCAGCCGGGCCGCGGCGGCCGGGACGAGCGCGCGGATGACGTCGAGACCATCCGCGCCGGCGAACAGCGCGGCGTGCGGCTCGTAGTCGATGACGTCCGGCGCGAGCGTGGCGCGTTCGTCGTCGCGGACGTACGGCGGGTTGCTGACGATCAGATCGAACTGCGGCGGCGCGCCGTCGAGCAGCGAGCCGCGGACGAAGCGCACGCGGGCACTGACGCCGAGCGCGCCGGCGTTGCGGCGGGCGACGTCGAGCGCGCTTTCCGACGTGTCGGTCGCGAGGACCGTGGCGTTCGCGAGCTCGGCCGCCAGGGTGACGGCAAGGCATCCGCTGCCGGTGCCGATGTCGGCGATTCGGAGCGGTTCGGGGTCTGACCCCCCTCCGACCCTCGTCTGACCCTGCTCCGACCCCGCTCCGACCCTCCTCCGACCCTGCTCCGACCCCGCTCCGACCCCAAGGGCCTCGCTCACCACGAGCTCGGTTTCCGGGCGGGGGATCAGGACCGCGGGGGAGACGAGGAAATTGCGGCCGTAGAACTCGCGCTGGCCGGTCAGGTAGGCGACCGGTTCGTGGCGGGTGCGGCGGGCGATCAGGGGATCGGCCTCGCTCGCGAGGCGCGGGGGCGCCTCGTCGGTCTGGCGGAGCAGCCAGGTCGCGGCGTCCCAGCCCAGCACCGAACGGGCGATGACGGCGGCGTCGCGTCGGGCGTCGGCCGCGGTGAAGCCGGCGCGTTCGAGCGATCGCGCCGCGGCCGCGCTCCATTCGGCCACCGTCACGTCAGGACAGCGACTCTTCCTGCGTCCGCGCGATCATCTGGTCGATCAGCACGTCGATGTCGCCCTCGAGCGCGTTCTGCAGCTGGTGCATCGTGAAGTTGATGCGGTGGTCGGTGATCCGGTTCTCTTTGAAGTTGTAGGTGCGGATCTTCTCCGAGCGCTCGCCGGTGCCGACCTGGCCGCGGCGTTCCTTGGCGATCGCTTCCTGCTGCTTGCGCATCTCGATCTCGTAGAGGCGCGAGCGCAGGATCTTCATCGCCTTCTGCCGGTTCTTGATCTGCGATTTCTCGTCCTGCTGCGAGACGACGAGCCCGGTCGGGAGATGGGTGATGCGGACCGCGGAGTAGGTGGTGTTGACGCTCTGGCCGCCCGGTCCGCTCGAGCAGAAGGTGTCGATGCGCAGGTCCTTCTCGTTGATCTGCACGTCCACTTCCTCCGCTTCCGGCAGCACCGCCACCGTCGCCGTCGAGGTGTGGATGCGTCCGCTGGCCTCGGTCACCGGCACGCGTTGCACGCGATGGACGCCGCTCTCGTGCTTGAACCGGCCGTAGACACCCCTGCCTTCGATGGTCGCGATGACTTCCTTCAGGCCGCCGACGCCGGTCTCGCTCATCGTCAGGACGTCGATCTTCCAGCCGCGGCGCTCGGCATAGCGTGTGTACATCCGGTAGAGATCGGCCGCGAACAGCGCCGCCTCGTCACCGCCGGTGCCGGCGCGGATTTCGAGGACGACGTTGCGGTCGTCGTTCGGGTCTTTCGGAATCAGGAGGACGCGGAGCTCTTCGGCGAGTGCGTCGGCGCGGGCTTCGAGCGGCCCCATTTCCTCGAGCGCGAGCGCGCGGAGATCCGGATCGGCGCCGGAGGCGACCTCGCGCGCGTCGGTCAGCTCCTTGGCGACGCGCTGATAGTCCTGAAACCGATCGATCAGCTCCTGCAGGTCGGCGAGCGCCTTCGAATGGGTCCGATACGCCGGCGGGTCGGCCTGGACGGCCGGGTCGCTCACCAGCCGCGTCAGCTCGCCGTACTTCGCTTCGGCGGCCTTCAACTTGTCGAGTACCTGTGGGGTCATGTCGTCGGGGCGCCGCCGGAGACCGGCGGCAGAAAGGCGATGTCATCGCCGGCGCGCACGCGCGCGGCCGGTCGGGCGAATTCGGCGTTGACCGCGCACGAGACGCTCGACGCGAACGGCGCCAGCGCCGGCGTCGCCGCCGCGACCGCCTGCCAGACGTCGGCGACGGTGGCCGCGTCGGCGACGTCGATCTCCAGCGTCTGGCGGCCGGCGATCTCGCGCAGCCTGGCGAAGAGCTGCACCGTCACGCGCATGCGATCTCGTACGCCTGCCGGCGCGCCGCATCGTCGGCCGGATCGGCGACCGCGCCTTCCACCCACGCCTCGCCGTCGACGAAGAACTCGTGCTTCCAGATCGGCGCGATCTGCTTGATGCGCTCGATGGCATAGCGGCAGACGGCAAACGCGGCGGCGCGGTGCGCGGCGGCGGCGGCGATGGCGACGCTGGCTTCGCCGATGTCGAGCCGGCCGACGCGGTGCTGAATCGCCAGCGCGGCGCCCGGCCAGGCCTCGGCCGCCTCGGCGGCGATGCGATCGAAGACCTTGATCGCGAGCGCGTCGTACGCCTCGTATTCGAGATATCGGACGTGCCGGCCGCGATGCGTGGCGCGGACGACGCCGAGAAAGGTCGCGATCGCGCCACAGCCCTCGCCGCGATGGCGGACCTCGGCTTCGACCGCCGTCACCAGGGCGTCGAGCGCAATCGGCGCCGGGCTCACCCGCATCGACATCAGGCCAGTATAAACATGGGTCATCGCTGCCAGAAGTGGTGCAGCGGTCCGTGTCCGGCGCCGAGGCCCGGCGCCTGGCGGATCGCGCCGGTCACGTAGGTCTTGGCGGCGTCGATCGCCGACGGCAGATCGCGGCCGAGCGCGAGGTTGGCGGCGATCGCCGCCGAGTAGGTGCAGCCCGTCCCGTGCGTATGCCGGGCGACGATCCGCTCGGCCTCGAACGTCTGCCACGTGGTGCCGTCGAAGAGCACGTCGATCGCCGGACCGTCGAGATGCCCGCCCTTGACGAGCGCGGCGCGCGCCCCCTGTCGGACGAGCACTTCGGCGGCGCGGCGCAGGTCGTCGATCGACTCGAGGCGCAGCCCGGTGAGCGCCTCGGCCTCGGGCACGTTCGGCGTGATCACATCGGCGAGCGGCACCAGGACGCGTGCCAGCGCCGAGACGGCGTCGGCGGCGAGCAGGCGCGCGCCGCTCTTCGAGATCATCACCGTGTCGAGCACGATCGGCCGGACCCCGTGACGTTCGAGCGCGGCCGCGACCGCTTCGATGATCGCGCTGGTCGCCAGCATGCCAATCTTGATCGCCTGCGCGCCGAGGTCGGACAGCACGGCGTCGATCTGGGCGACCACCAGATCGGGCGGCAGCGGCAGCGCGGCGGTGACCGCGCGGGTGTTCTGCGCGGTGATCGCCGTGATCGCCGAGGTGCCGAAGACGCCGTGCGCGGCGAAGGTCTTCAGATCGGCCTGGATGCCCGCGCCGCCGCCGCTGTCGCTGCCCGCGATTGTCAGTGCCGTTTGCATTTGGCTACAATCCGACCACCATGTCCGTGCGCGCCGTTCAGCCGTCGCTTCTGTCTCATGTCGCCGCGAAGTCGTCGGCCGCGACGTTCGTTCGCGTCGCGGCGGTGCTCTTCGCCGCCGCGCTGGTCGCGACCGCTGCCCAGTTTACGGTGCCGCTGCCGTTCACGACCGTGCCGTTCACGCTGCAGCCGATCGCGGTGCTGCTCACCGCGGCGGCGCTCGGCTCGCGTCTGGGGCCGGCGGCGCAGGTCGCGTATCTCGCCGCGGGTATCGCCGGCTTGCCGGTGTGGTCGGCCTCGCCGCTGCTGCCGCCGGGTCCGGCGCGCCTGCTCGGACCGACCGGCGGCTACCTGATGGCGTATCCGCTCGCCGCCTTCGTGACCGGCTGGCTGGCCGAGCGCCGCTGGGATCGCCGTTACGTGACGTCGGCGATCGCGATGATCGCGGGTCTCGTCGTCATCTACGCCGGCGGCGTCAGCTGGTTTGCGATGTCGCAGTCGGTCGGCTTCGGCGCGGCGATTGCCGCGGCCTTCGTGCCGTTCTTCCTGCTCGACCTCGCCAAGATTGCCGTCGGCGCGGCGGTGCTGCCGCGATTCTGGCAGCTGCTCCGCAGCGACCCCTCAGCGTAGATACCCGAGGCTTCGCATCCGCTCGATCATCTCGCGATCGAGCGGCTTGCCGCCGCGCGGCCGCGACGTCGAGGTCCGCGCGCCGTACGTCGACACTGTTCGGATCGGATGCGCCGCCGTGAACGCGGGGTCGAGCAGCCGTAGGTCCGGGCCCGATGCGAGATCCGAGGCGACCGGCACGCCGAGCGCGTGCAGCACGGTCGCCGCGACGGCCGTCGGCGCCATCGAGCCGGCATCGCCTCGGCCCGCGGCGCCGCCCGAGATCGCCACGCGCCCGGGCGCGGCCGTCGTGACGCGGCCGGGCTCGGCGATCAGGATCACGGTGACGTCGGCGGACGCCGGCAGCATCGCGCCGATCGCGCCGTCGAGGAACTCGTAGTAACGCTCGAGCGACGCGACACGTTCGGCGAGCACCGACGGGCTCGAGCCCGAGGTCTCCTCGGTGGTGAAGAGCGCGTGCTGCGCGATGTCCAGGCCGGGAAGATACAAGGTCAACAGGTCGGTCGGGCCAATCTGCGGATCGGCGGCCATGTCGAGCACCGCCGCGTCGATTTCGGCGGACCGCGTGATCGTGGCGGCAATCGACGGCGATCCCGTCGGCGCGAGCGCGCGGGCCGCGACGTCCGCCGCGCGCGCCTTCCGCTGCGGCCACGACGCCAGCAACATCTCGTAGAGCGACGACGGCGCGACTTCGCCGTCGGCGGCGCCGCCATGCTCGAGCCGCAGGAGCGCGCGGTCGCTGATGACGGCGCCGAGATTGGCGGGCGCCGGCCACGTCGCCCACCAGTGCACCACCGCCGTGCGCAACCCCGTGCGCGCGGCGACCTCCCAGAACGCCGGGATGCGCCGTTCGTCGCCGGTGGCGATCGCCGGCCGTGTCAGTCTCAGGAGATCGGTGATCGATGTCAGCACCGGCCAGGTCGACGACTCGGGACCGAGACGGCCCTCGAGTCCGGCCACCTCGCGGCTTTCGATGGCGCGGATGCCGTGACGGTCGGCCGGCTGCCCGGTGGCGATCGTCGTCCATACCCGCGCTGGATCGCGGTCGGGTTCGGCCTCGAGCGTGGCCACCGCACCGCCGAGCAGGCGCGCGAGCGTCGGCGTCCGTCCCGTCGCGACCAGCGAGTCCAGCGTGCGTAAGTCGACGCCGTCGATGCCGATGACGATCACGCGCTGCCCGGTCGGGACCACGGTGAGCGCCGGGACGAGCGGCGTGGGATCCGCAACGGGGCCGGAGGCGACGAGCAGCGCGATCGCGCCGGCGGACGCGACCAGAGCGGCGGCCGCGATCGCCCGCCCCGACGAGAGCGGCAGGCCGCGGCGCAGCGATTTCGCCAGGCCGAGTCTCGCCAGGGCCGCCATGATCGTCACGGCCACGGCATGGCCGAGCAGCAGGCCGATCGCGACGCCGACCGCGATCGCCGCCGCGCTCCAGGCCCACGATCCCGATCCGTCGACGGCGCTGGCCGTGCGCCACCAGAGGGTCAAGTAGACGAGGCACACGGCGGTGACGACCAGTCCGGCAACGGCGGCGGCGCGTGAGGCCGTCCGCGGGAACTGCGGACGATCGGCCGCGCGCCGCGCGATGCCGATGCCGATCAGAATCGCGATCGCCGCGACGACGGCCGTGGCGAGCCCGAAGAGCAGCGCCAGATATCCGGCGGCGACGAGCGCGTCGGTGGTGCTGGTGACCAGGCCGGGCGCGCGCAGGCGCAGGCCGAGCGCCGCCGCGGGCCCGAGCAGCACGCCGGCCATCGCGCCGATGCGCAGGCTCGCGGCGATCGCCAGCCGGGCCGGCCGATCCGAGCCGGCCGCCGCGCCGAGCACGAAGCGATCGACGCGCGCGTCGAGATAGCCGAGCGCGCGGAGCTGCTCGCGCAGCTCGTCGATGGTGCGGTCCGGGCGTCGCTCCGCAGTCATCGCGTGGTCCGCATCACCCGCGCCGGCTGGCGACGAAGCGGGCGAGGTCACGCAGCCGATCGGCGCGGCGGCCGAACGGCGTCAGCGCCTCCATCGCCGTACGGCAGAGATCGTCGGCGAGCTCACGCGCGCCCTCGACGCCGCTGAAGGAGACGAACGTCGTCTTGCGGGCGTCGGCGCGGACGACTTTGCCGGTTTCCTCGGTCGTGCCGATCACGTCGAGCAGATCATCCACGATCTGGAAGGCGAGCCCGAGGTTCTTCGCATAGGCGGTGAGCGAGGCGATGTCATCGGCCGAACCGCCCGCCGACATCGCGCCGGCGGCCGCGGCGGCGCTGAACAGCACGCCGGTCTTCCGCCGATGGATCCGCTCGAGCACTTCGAACGACAGGTTGTCGCCCGTCGACAGCACATCTTCCGCCTGGCCGGCGACGAGACCGTCGAGACCGACGGCGTTCGAGATCAGCGCGGTCAGGCGCCTCGCCAGCGGCGGCTCGTAGCTGGCCGCGAGGTGTCCGTAGGCGGCATTGAGCAGGCCGAACGCCGCGAGAATCGCCGTCGCTTCGCCGAACTCGACGTGCGCCGACGCACGTCCTCGCCGCATCGGCGCGTCGTCCATGCTCGGCAGGTCGTCGAGAACGAGCGACGCCGTGTGCACGGCTTCGATCGCGCACGCGGCGGGCACGGCCGGCGGTCGATCGCCACAGAGCTCCGCCGAGAGCAGCGTCAACACGGCGCGCACGCGTTTCGACGGCGCAAGCAGCGTGTACCGCATCGCGTCGACGACCTGCCGCGGCGCCGGCGTCTCTGCCGGAACCAGGCTTTCGAGCGCGGCCTGCACCTGCGCCTGATATGCGCTGAACGAGGAGGGGAGCACGGCCATCGGTTACTTTTCGAACGCCAGCATGTACTGGTAGCGCAGAAACGTCTCGTGGCTGCGGAAGGTGAACCCCGCCGCGGTGACGTCCCGGATGACCTGGCGCGGATCGATCCGCTCGGCGAGCGGCGGACCGGGTCCGCCGGAACCGTCGGGTGTGAAGTCGACGATTCCCAGGCGGCCGTGTGGCACGAGCGACTCCCGGATGTTGCGCATCAAGGCGACCGGATCGCGAAACTGCGGGTAGGTGTCGACGATCAGCACCGCGTTGAGCCCGGCGGGCAGCCGCGGATCGCTGGCGGTCCCGAGCACCGGCACGACGTTCTTGACGTCGTCGCGCGAGATCCGCCTGCGAATCGCGTCGATCATGAGCGGTTGGATGTCTTCGGCGTAGACGACGCCGTTGGGGCCGACGCGGTGCGCGAGGCGGATCGTGAACCACCCGCCGCCGGCGCCGATGTCGGCGACGCGGCTGCCGTCCGAGATGCCGAGCACGTCCATGACCTGCTCGGGCTGCTGCCAGTCGTCGCGGTCGGGGCCTTCGAGAATGTTGAGATCGCCCGGCGAGAAGAGCGCGGTCTCGCCGGCCGACGCCGGCGCCTCCGAGACGGGCGCGGGCGCGGAGTCCGGCGTCAGCGGCGGGCCGCCGAGCCTCGCGATCGTGGCGAGAAACAGGAGCAGGCAGGCGACCAGCAGAACGCGCATCTACTTGAAGGAGCGGAGAACGCGCTCCAGCGCCTCGGTATAGTCCG
Organism: Vicinamibacterales bacterium; assembly: GCA_035711465.1. Taxonomy (GTDB): domain Bacteria; phylum Acidobacteriota; class Vicinamibacteria; order Vicinamibacterales; family SCN-69-37; genus DASTCC01. Next base: position 2,625 of record DASTCC010000418.1, on the reverse strand, counting down.
TCGCCGGATCTTCGAGGTGGTAGTGCACGACTTCGCGGCCCGCGGCCGACAGCGCTTCGAAGTCGCCGAGGGCCTGCGCCATCTTCAGCGTGCTGAACGTGTACTCGGTGCCCGGCACCGGTGTCGCCGACTCGTCGACGGCGGTCATCAGCAGGAACACGCCCGTGTTCGGCCCGCCCTTGTGGTACTGCCCGGTGGAGTGGAGGTAGCGCGGTCCGATCCCGTATGTCGTCGCCAGGCGCGCACGCCGACGCAAGGCGGCCCGCAGCTTCGCGACGACGTCGGCGCGGCGCGGATCGCGCGGCAGGTAGTCGAGGATGGCGACGTAGCGGCGGCGCTCGGGCGGCGGCGCCGGCGCGGCCTCCGATCGATGCTCGCGGCGCGAGTAACCCTGGCCCTTGTCGAAGGGCGGCTCGAGTCGAAACGCGCCCCGCGCCTTGCGCGCATCGAGCTGCGCCTGCGTGCGCTCCTTGGCTTCGCGCACGTTCGGCTCGTCGAACGGATTCACACCGAGCGCATGTCCGGCGACCGCGGTCGCGAACTCCCAGCGGAAGAACTCGCCGCCGAGATCCGCGGGCGTGGCCTCGATCTGAAAGACCGGATGCCCGGCGGCCTGCAGCTCGTGAATCGCATTCGCCAGGCCGGGCGCGTAGGTCGAGAGCACCACGACGAACGCGCGATCGTGCTCGTAGTCGCCGGCGCGGCCGATCGGCTCGCCGACGATTGGCAGGACGCCGCGGCCGATCTTGCCGGTGCTCTCGGCGACGAGCTGCTCGATCCACGGGCCGAATGCCTCGTAGGCCGGCGAGAGCAGCAGCGTCAGCTTGTCGCGTCCGGCGAGGGCCTCGTTCGCCATGAACGCGCCGAGCGCGAGGCCCGGGTTCATCTCGTCGTTGGCGTGGCATCGTCCGGCCATCTTCTGCGCGCTGGCGATGATCACTTCCAGCTCGAGTCCGAGCAGCGCCGCCGGCACCAGGCCGAAGAACGAGAGCGCCGAGTACCGGCCGCCGATGTCTTCGGGGTTGATGAAGATCTTGCGGTAGCCGCGCTTGCTGGCGAGCGTGCCGAGGCTCGTCTCCGGATCGGTAATCGCGACGAAATGACCGCCGGCGTCGTCGCCGACGGCGGCCTTCATCTGTTCCCAGAAATGGCGCTCGAGCGAGGCGACCTCGATCGTCGAGCCGCTCTTGCTGGCGACGATGAACAGCGACTGCCTCGGGGTGAGGCCCTCGGTGGCGTGCCGGATGGCGCGCTCGTCAGTGGTGTCGAGGACGGTCAGGGTCGTCCCGCCGGCGCGGGCGGTGGGGACATCGCGGAACACCTCCGCGCACAGGCTGGATCCGCCCATGCCGAGCAGATAGACGTCGGTGAGCTGGGCTTCGCGGATCTCCCAGATGAACGCGTGGAGCTCGTCGAGCCAGGTCGTCGCCATGTCCGGCGCCTCGAGCCAGCCGAGACGGTGTCGGATCGACTGGAGCCGCTCGGCGGTGGGTGAGGGGCCGGCGAAAATCTCGGCGTCGCGTTCCCAGATCCGGCCGGGGATGCCTGCGGCGGCCAGCCGGGGGGCGAGCGTCGACGCGGCTTTCATGAGCGGCCCTCGTGGGCGGCAGCGGGCGCGGGAATCATCGGACCGATCGTATCGCGCGGCTCGCCGCAGACGGAATCAGCGGTTTTCCGGCGTGTTTCCGCGATCCGCACCGGGCCGGCCGCGCCGATCCGTCAGATCCGGGCGTCCACGCCCTATAATTGGATCATGATCAATGTGACCGAAGTGGCGGCAGAGAAGATCAATCAGCTGCTCGCCGAGGAAGATAAAGTCGGCTCGGGCCTGCGCGTCTTCGTGCAGGGCGGCGGCTGCTCGGGGTTTCAGTACGGCCTGATGATCGACGAGGGCGAAGGCGATGCCAGCGCCGACCAGGTGTTCGAAGTGAACGGCGTGCGTCTGTTCGTCGATCCGATCAGCCTGCGCTACCTCCGGGGCGCCGAAGTCGACTTCGTCGACAACAACATGGGCGGCGGTTTCACCATCAAGAATCCGAATGCGAAGTCGACCTGCGGGTGCGGCTCGTCGTTCAACGTCTGAGATTCCAGTTCCCGGGCGGTCCGAGGGGCCATGCAAACCGCCACTGAATTCGTCGACAACCTGCGGCCGGCCGGGGGGCGACGCTCGGGCAAACGCGATCTGATCGTCAGTACGTTCCTCCGCCAGGAGGGGCACCTCAGCGCCGACGATCTGGCCGATCTCATCCGCCGCGAGGACGCGCGCATCAGCCGCGCGACCGTCTATCGCACGCTGCAGTGGATGGTCGACGCCGGCATCGCGCGCCGCGTCGACTTCGGCGAGGGCCGGTTCCGGTTCGAGCACTCGTACCGGCATCCGCGGCACTTTCACCTCATTTGCAAGAGCTGCAACCGCTCGTTCGAGTTCCTGAGTTCGGACATCGAGGCGCTGCTCGAGGAGGTCGCGACCGCGCGCAACTTCTCGCCGCGGCAGAGCGTGCTGCAGATTTACGGCACCTGCGAGGACTGCCGCAGCGGCCGCAGCGCCGAGCCGGCGCCGGCGCCGACCGACGCCGTCTTCGCGCGCGACGCGCTGCGCATCGCCATCGCCACCGAGCGCAGCGG
>DASTCC010000417.1:0-6748 GCA_035711465.1 Vicinamibacterales bacterium | reverse complement strand
GGCCTTCACCGCCGACAACGAACGAACGGGCGCGGATCAGGTCGTGATTCTCAGCCACGATCTCTGGATCCGCCGCTTCAACGCCGATCCGGATATCGTCGGCCGCCCGCTGACGTTCGGCAAGGACACGCGTGTCGTCGTCGGCGTCATGCCCGACGGCTTCACGTATCCGATCGGGCCCGAGGTCGCCACCAGCGCGTACATCCCGCACGTGCCGCGCGCCAACGATCGCGATCACGGATTCGGCGGCCGCTCCTACTACCTCGACGTCGTCGGCCGCCTGCGGGCCGGCGCGACGCTGGCGCAGGCGCAGGAGCAGGTGGCCCGCGCCACCGACGCCGTCATCGCCGCGCACCCGACGCAGACCTTCTGGAAGGACTCGCGGCCGCTCGTCACGACGCTGCACGAGCGCGTCGTCGGCCCGTCGCAGCGCTGGCTGGTGCTGCTGCTCGGCGCTGTGGGGTTCGTGCTGCTAATCGCGTACGTCAACGTCGCCAACCTGCTGCTCGCCCGGGCGACGGCGCGGTCGCGGGAGCTGGCGGTGCGGACGGCGCTCGGCGCGGCGCGCTCGCGCGTCGCCCGGATGCTGGTGCTCGAGAGCCTGATGCTCTCGCTCGGCGCGGCGCTGTTGGGCATTCTGCTGTCGATCGGCGGCATCGCGATGGCGAAGGCGAGCCTGCCCGCCGGCCTGGCGAGGGCCGCCACCATCGCGCTCGATTTGCGCGTGCTCGGATTCGCGATTGGCGTCGCCGTCGTCACCGGCGTCGTCTTCGGCGTGGTGCCGGCGTGGTACGGGTCGCGCGCTGATGTGATCTCGATTCTCAAGGACGGCGGCAGCTCCGTCGGCGCCGGCCGCGGCCGCGCGCGCTGGCAGCGGCTGCTGCTCGTCGCCGAGCTGGCGTTCGTGGTGACGCTGCTCACCGCGACCTCGCTGTTCGTGATGAGCTTCATCAACGTCGTGCGCGCCGATCTCGGGTTTTCGCGCGGCAATCTCTACGGCGTCTCCGTCTCCCGGTCGCTCTCGGCGATCGCCGAGCCGGATCGCACCGACGTCGCCGCCGCGTTCACGACGGAATTGCTCGAGCGAGTGACGGCGATTCCCGGCGTCGCCGGTGCGGCGTTCGTCAACGGCGGCCTGCCGCTGTTCGGCGCGCAGGCGAGCTACAGCATCGAGATCCCCGGTTACGGGCAGACGACCGGCGCGGACATGATCGTGATGCGGAGCGTCACGCGGAACTACTTCGACGTCGCCGGCGTGCCCTTCGTCAGCGGCCGCACGTTCGATGGCGGCGAACGCACGGACACGCCGCACGTCATGATCATCAACGATGAGGCGGCGCGCCGGTTCTTCGGCGGGCGCAATCCCGTCGGAGAAGTGGTCAGGTTCCGCGGCCCGACGACGATCGTCGGCGTCGTCAAGAGCGTGCGCATGTCAGGCCCGGAGACCAGTCTCCGGCCGGAGATGTACGTGCCGCTGCTGCAGGAAGCGATCGGCCGGCTCGACGGCTCGATCACCGGCGACGTGGTCGTCAGGGTTGCGTCGCCGTCGCCGGCGACGCTGACCGCGATCCAGACCGCCGTCGCCGGTCAGGTGAATAGCGGCCGTCCGACCACCGTGCGCAGCGTCGACGATCGCTTCCGCGAGCTCACCGCCGATCGCCGCTTCAACGCCGGGCTGATGGCGCTCTTCGGCGCGCTCGCGCTCGTCATCGCCGCCCTCGGCGTCTACGGACTGACGTCGTTCCTGGTCGCGCAGCAATCGCGTCCGATCGGCCTGCGCATCGCGCTCGGCGCGACGACGCAACGGATCTTCACCAGCGTGCTCACTGACACGGGCCGCCTGCTCGCGATCGGCGTCTTGCTCGGGCTCTTCGGCGCGTGGGCGATGTCGCGGCTCTTCGCGTCGGTCGTGTTCGGCGTCGAAGGGCGCGAGGGCTGGCTCTACGCAACGGTCGCGCTCACGCTCGGCATCGTCTGTCTGCTCGCCGCATGGCTGCCGGCGCGGCGGGCGTCGCGGGTCGATCCCTTGATCGTGTTAAGAGAGTAGGCGGTGACGACGGGTTACGACAGGTGACGACGGGTTACGGCGGGTGACCTCGGGTGACGACGGGTGACGACGGGTGACGTGGGGTGACGACGGGTGACGACGGGTGACGACGGGTGACACGGGTGACGCGGGTGACGCGGGTGACGACGGGTGACACGGGGGACGACGGGTCACGACGCATAGCCTCATGTGGAGTCGCGCCTTTCTCGGGGACTGCGGGCGCGATCGTTCGCGGGTCGGATTTTTTTCTGGCTTCGTTTCAACCTGATTGGGCGACCGTGCAGCGCTTCGCGTAGCGGAGCGCTTCGGCACACTCGTCGGCGCGGAAGTAGCGCAGTTCGATCCCGTCTCGGAGTCGTTCTTCGGCTTCGTGCAGCGAGCCCAGGGCGTAGTCGAGGAAGTCCATCATGACCTTCGGCCGGAACCGCTTGAATCCTTCGACGATGTCCTTGCTCACCGCCGCGGCCGAATCGAGTAGTTGACCGCTATAGCGTTGATTCCGCTCGGCCCCGGGCGAGCGCCGGACCAGCTCGAAGACCAGGGTCTTGAACCTGTCCGCCAACTGCCACGCAATGAGCTCGCGATAGTCTTTGACCACGGCACTCATCTGATCACGTGTCGTGCCGAGTCCGTGTCCGCGTGTTCAGGCCCGATCGCGCCAGCAGGATCGCGAAATCTGCCGCGCGCCCATATCGTTCACATCGCAATTACTGCGTACCAGTGACTGTCGTTACCCGTCGTCACCCGCCGTGATCTGCCGTCACCCGTCGTTACCTGTCGTCACCCCTCGGTGACCTGTCGTAACCCGTCGTGACCCGTCGGTAACCCGCCGTGACCCATCGTAACCAGTCGTAACCTGTCGTGACCCGTCACCACTCCGGAAACGCCGCGTCGTAATCGGCGATCGCGGCCTTGACCACCTTGAGCGCGTGCATCCGGCCGTAGATGCTGGCGATGCGCGCGTGCGCCTGCTGGCCGGGGACGAGCTTGTAGGTACGGAAGTAGTGCTCGAGCCGCTCGACGAACACCGGCGGCACCTCGCGGATGTCGCGGGCGCTGCCCCAGACGTAGTCGTTTTCGACGACGGCGATGATCTTGTCGTCGGCTTCGCCGCGGTCGATCATCTTCAGTCCGCCGATGACCCGGCAGGGGACGATGATCTCGGTGCGCGCGATCGCGCGTTCGCTCAACACGCAGATGTCGAGCGGATCGCCGTCGCCGCGCGTCGCCTCCGGCGCCAGCGCGCGTACGCGCTCGCCGCAGTAGGTGCGCGGCACGAAGCCGTAGAGCGTCGGATGCTGCGCCGACGAGCGCTGCGGCCGATCGACGCGCAGGTAGCCGGAGACTTTGTCGACCTCGTACTTCATCAGATCGAACGGTGTGATCTCGATGTAAGCGTTGAGGATCTCCGGCGGCGCCGGGCCGACCTCGAGGCCGTGCCACGGATGCGGGCGGAACCGCAGCACCGGCTTCCGGCCGGCATTGGCGGTTTCGCGGGGCGTCTGAGACTTCCGGCGTGCCATCCGTTCATGCCTCCTCGTCCGGTGCCCCGCCGGTCTTGGCGACGTCTTCCTGCCGGACCTTGTCGACGTTGAACTTCTTCGCGCTCGCGGTGATCTTGTCGAACGCCTCGTCGAAGTCGATCAGCGCCGCTTTCGAGAAGCGAGTGTAGTTCACGCGGGCGACGACGAAGGCGCGGAGGTACGGACTGGTGAGTCCCTTCTTCTTCAGCTTCTCGACGATGGCGTGGACTTCGTCGTCGAGCTCGAGCACGCGTTTGCCGCGGCGTTCGCGCTCTTTGAGCGCCTTGGCCATCGGCAGATCGAGGAACGTGTCGGTCTTGCGCAGGATCGACTGATACGCGCCGCCGGACAGCCGCGGCCGCGATTCGTAGCCGACGCCGAGCGTCAGGAACGGCGCCTGTTCGAACTCGAAGGCATAGCTCTCTTCGTTGGCGTCGCTCGTGCCGGCGAGCGCCCGCGCCATCCGGATCGTCTCGAGCGATTTCTCGCGCAGGTTGTGCGCCTTCTCGGTGTTGAGCGCGAGGATCTTGAACGCGACGTTGGCGTCCGGCACGAGCAGCGCGATCACGCTGCGATGCCCGAGCTTCTTCAGCGCCTGCAGGCGATGGTTGCCATTCGGCGTCCAATACGCGTCGTCGTGGCGGATGACGATGATCGGATCGAGGAACATGCCGATCTTCTCGAGGACGCCCATGAGCCGCTTGACGTGGGGATCGGAAGGATCGCGCTGGTAGGGCGTCGGCTCGACCTTCTCGATCGGCAGCGCGGTGAGCATCAGCGCCTTGCCGCCGACGGGATCACGATAGCGCGCGAGCACCGCGCCGCCGTCTCTCTCGACGGTAGCGCCGAGATCGTCGAGCTCGTCTTTCACCTCCGCCGTTTCGGGGGCGGTCAGCCCGAGAGACTGCGCGGCGACTTTCTTGCGTCGCGTCGCAGGTTTGCGCGCGGTGGGCATGCCACAGGGTATCAACAGGTGCGGTTATCATGCGCGCGTGGGCATCAGGTTGTCGGCGGTCTTCCTGGCGCTGGTCGCTGCCAGCGCGGCGCAGTCAGCACCAACGCCTCCGGTGCCACCAGTTGCCGGTTGGTGGCGGCTGGTCAGCGCGTCATCGCCGCCGAACGCGCCGTCGCGGATCATCGTCGAAGGGCCATCGCGGTTTGGCGACTTCCATCTCTACAATTCGTTTCCGACCGGCGTCGTACTCGAGGTGCTGAGCCTCGACCCGGCGAGGGCCGGCATCGGGATCGAGGCCAGGCAGGTCGGAGACGCGCTCGTCCTGACGCGTCCAGGCCGTGCACAACGAGGTGCGGGGCCCGCGACTCCCGAACGACAAGAGTCGTGGTCCGTCGATGTGGCCGGCCGGCTTCGCATCGAGGTCATCGATCGATGGCCCGGCGGCACGCCGGTGCGTGCGGAAACGGTGTACGAGCGCGTGGTGCCAAGCGCGAGCCGGGCAGTGAACCTGCTCGAGAACGCCGACGGCAATGCGGGCGGCGCCGGATGGTGGCCGACGGGAGACGCCCGCGTCGAGAATTGCGGCGGCAACCCGTGTTTCGCCGTTCGCAATCGCGGCGCGTTCCATCAGAAGGTGCTGTTGCCGACCGGCGCGGAAGGTCAATACCTGGTCGCGATTGGCTCGGGCGCGAACGAGCGGATCGGCGAGTCGATCACAGACAAAGGACGTCTCTACGGCCTCTTCGGCACCGCGGACGGATTCCTATTCGTCGGCTACCTGCAGGGACAGTCGATGCGCGCCGAGTCATCCGAGCCGAACGTGTGGGTGAAAATGTCCGGCATCTTCCCGATTCCCGCCGGCGCCGCGCAGGTGACGTTCGACCTGAGTCAGGCGGAAGCTCGCGGGGTGCCTCGGAGCGGATCTGCGGCGAGGTTCGATGATGTTGGGCTGTTCGTTTTCGCAACCGAATCCGAAGCGCGCGACTTCATTGCCCGCTGGAGGAGCCGGCGAGAGTAGTGCTGTGCGATGAAACGTCATCAGCCGGCCGGGCATTTCATGTCATCATCGCCCCTGATGGGGTCAGATCTTGAACCTTGGCGTTTGGTGCCAGGTCTTGACTCCGGTTCGCGCCAGATTGGCGATCGCGCGCCAATATCATGGGTTCAGGCCTGACACTAACGGCAAGATCCTGCGCTGAAAGCAATTCGAGGATTCAAGACCTGGCACCAAACGCCAAGATTCAAGATCTGACCCCGTCGGGGTCTCAATGCACACCGTTGCCGCGCGCACCACTCGCCGGCTCGCCCCTCGGGCGCCCTCCATCGCTACCCGTTCGCCCATCGCTCACCGGCGGGTGTCCGCCTTAAGGCAGCTGCAGCGATCCGTCGGCAACCAGACGATGGGTCGCATGCTGGGGTCGCATCAGATCGGCTTCGGAGGTGCGACAGGGATACAGCGGCAGGTCGATGGCGCCGCGCGGCCGACGCTTCGGGTCGGCGCTCGCGGACCGATGGTCAACGAGCTGCAAGCACTTCTCAACAGCCATGGCGCGGCACCGCCGCTGGCCGTTGATGGCGTCTTCGGGACGATGACGTACGCGGCGGTCGTCCGGTTCCAGGCGACTCGGTCGCTGAGCGTTGACGGCGTCGTCGGACCACGCACCTGGGCGGCGCTTCATGGTGAGTCGATGCCGGCGGCCCAGGCGCCAGCCGCGTCGGCCGGAACCCTCATTGGCGCGGACGGGGGAGCGGGAACGTCGGCAGCCGAGTTCATCTCCGGGCCGGAGGCGCCCGGCACCGTCACTCACACCTCCAGCGTCGTCATTCCGGAGGATTGTCTGAAGCAGCGCCAGGAGTGCGAACGGTGCTGCGAGGACCTGCATCCCTGGTGGCGGCCGTGGGAATGGCGGGAACGAGATCTCTGTAAGTACGACTGCTGTGGACCGGCCTTCCGGCGGTGCATGGTCGACGGGACATTTCCCTGCCTCTGCAAGGCCTGACGACGCGCCAAGAATAGGACACCCCGCGCCAAGCGATTGACGTACAATCGCGCCTTCGGCTTAACGACTCGTCGGGTTTCGTTCAGCGCTGCTCTGGTACACGCCTTGAATCGCTGATCACCCGACCCATCCCTCCACCGTGGGCCGCCGCGTTCGTGTGCACAGGTTGGTGCGACCGCGATTGATTCGGCGATCTCTGCTGCGTCATGGATGGAACATCGTG
>DASTCC010000416.1:0-3454 GCA_035711465.1 Vicinamibacterales bacterium | reverse complement strand
GGTCGAGGAAGTCGGCAAGCTCGATCAGGACGCGATCGAGGAGGTCGCGGCGCAAGCCTGGCCGGACGTGCGCGGCGCCGACGACCTGCACGACGCGTTGATGACGCTGATCGCGCTGCCGATCGACGCTGCATCTGAATCGTCGCCGCTCGCCGCGCGCGTCGCCGCAATCGTGCCGCTGTGGGAGCCGTTTTTCGTCGAGCTCCAGCGGGACCGGCGCGCCGGGCGTGCGCGCGTCGCCGGCCGCGAGCTCTGGGTCGCGACCGAGTGCGCCGCCACGTTCGGCGCCGCTTATCCAGACGCAGTGTGGCTCGACGCGCTGCCGGATCTCGGCATCGGCGCGCCGTCGGCAGGCGACGCGCTCTTCGCGATCGTGCAAGGCTGGCTGAGCCATGCCGGCGCGCTCGCGATGCCGGAGCTTGCGGCGATGCTGGGCATCGCGACGTCAGACCTCGACGCCGCCGTGCTGCGGCTCGAGGCATCGGGCTGGGCGCTGCGCGGACGCTTCCGCACCTCGCTGCCCGCGGACGTCATGCAGTGGTGCGAGCGGCGGCTGCTGGCGCGCATCCATCGCCTGACCATCGGCACGCTGCGGCGCGAGATCGAGCCGGTCACCGCAGCCGGCTTCATGCGCTGGCTGCTGGCGTGGCAGCACGCCGAGCCGGGGGCGCGCGCCACCGGCGAGCACGGCACGCTCGAGGTGCTGCGGCAGCTGCAGGGCTTCGAGGCGCCGGCGAGCGCGTGGGAGCGGCACCTCCTGCCGCAGCGCATCGCCGGCTACGATCCGGACGAGCTCGATCGCCTCTGCCTCGGCGGCGTCGTCGGCTGGGGCCGCCTGTCGCCGCATCCGGCGACGCTCGAGCCGGTCGGCGACGACCGCCGCCGCGTCGCGCCGACCAGCGTCGCGCCAATCACGTTCTTCGCCCGCGAGGACGCCGACTGGATGGCGCCGCGCCATCCAGCGCCCGGCGATCTGCCGGCGCGCCTCAGCCAGACCGCGCGCGACGTCCTGCACCTCCTCCATCGCCACGGCGCGTCGTTCTTCCCGGATCTCGTGCGCACGTCGAAACACGTCACCGCGGAGGTCGAAGCGGCGCTCTGGGAGCTGGTCGCCGCCGGCCTGGTCACCGCCGACGGCTTCGACAACCTCCGCGCGCTGATCGATCCGTCGCGCCGCACCGCCTCGCCGCGCGCGTCGCGCCGATCGCGGCACGCCGCCGGGCGCTGGGCGCTGCTCCACGCCGGGACGGACGACGTCGATCGACAGAGGACGATCGAGTCGGCGTGCTGGATGCTGCTGCGCCGCTACGGCGTCGTCTTCCGCGAGCTGCTGGCCCGCGAATCGAATTTCCCTGTGTGGCGCGACCTGCTGATCGCGTTCCGCCGCCTCGAAGATCGCGGCGAGGTCCGCGGCGGCCGGTTCGTCAGCGCCTTCATCGGCGAGCAGTTCGCGCTGCCGATCGCCGTGGACTCATTGCGGGCGATGCGCCATCGTCCGCCGACCGGCGAGATCGTCACGGTCGCGGCGGCGGATCCGCTGAATCTGGCGGGTATCATCGTGCCGGGGGAGCGTGTCGCGGCGAACTCGGGGCGGGTGGTGGGCTTCAGGGATGGGCACTGCGTCGCCGACTCGGCGACCGTGCTCCAGGCCGGTGGCGTTGGCGTGAATGGCGGCCAATAGCAACATCAGAGCTTGAAACTTGTAGATCGTTGTAAATCTACATGGATCTACAAGTTTCAAGGTTTTGATCTTGCGCGACAGGTCTTCTACTTGATGATCGTCCCAACGCTCACCTTGAACCGCCGGAACTTCGCGTACGTCGCTTTGCCGCTGACCGTCTCGGTGCGATAGCCCGAGTAGGTCTCGTCCATCCGCACCGGCACCCACAACCCGTCGAGCTCGGGCCGCGTGTCGTAGATCACGCTGACGCGAGCGTTCGCGTACAGCGCGTTGACGGTCAGCTCCGACTTCAGCACGCGGCCCGACTCCGGCTCGATCCAGAAGCGGCCGCTGGCGGAGCGGTTGCCCTGCGAGTCGATCATGTGAGGCTCGGCCTGCTCGACGAAGGACGCGACGCAGGCCTTGCGGCCGGCGACCGATTCGTCGCCGTCGATCTTGAACTCGCTCCGCCACTGGTGCTCGAGCCGCAGGAACGCGAGCGCGAGCGTCGGCGAGTTGACCGTCCGCTGCACGCGGCCGATGTTGAAGCGCGCGCCCTCGTCATAGATGCGCTTCGCCTGCGCCAGCGAATCGGCCGCCGGCTCGAGAAACAGCTCGAGCAGCCGATCCTCGCGGTCGCGGATCGGCTTGCCGTCGACCTCGTAGACGTCGCGATAGCTCAGCCAGCCGGCGCGGCCCTGATTGAGCAGCAGCAGGTCGGATCGCAGCCGCCGGATCTGGACGATGTTCCGGTCCAGGCGCGAGATCTGTTCGTACTCCTCTTCGGAGACCACCGCGGAGAACTGGCGATCGAAAGCGTCGAGGTAGGCGCCGGCGGACTTGAGAAGCGCCGGCGTCGCGAGCGGACAGTCGGCTCGCCGCTCGGTCGCCCCCACGGCAAGGGACGCCGAGAGCAGCGCGACGATTATGGCGACGCGAGTCATCGAAAAGTCCCGGATATTGTGTTGGATGTTACCGCGGGTCGGCGTCCGAAGGCCGGGATCAGACCTCCAGCTTCCCCGCCGCCGTCGCCGCCTGCTCCAATAGCGCCGCCACGCCGATCCGACCCAGATAGTTGCCCGCGAGCTGCACGCGAACGGGAAGCTCGCCCAGCACGGCCGGGACCTCCGCAATCGCCGCGCCGTAAAGAGGCACCGCGTGCGGCCGCGACGTGACCACGACGTCGATCGGCGCGTCGTCGCGTCCGGTCAGCCGCCGCCGATCTTCGGCGAGCTTCTGGGTCGCGGCGTCCGGCGTCAGCGCGGCGTCGTGGATCCACGTCTCCGATCGCATCGCCGAGCGATGCGCGAACACGTCGGCGTTGAAGAGCACCCCGAGCGCGTCGATGCCGGCGTCGCGGGGAAAGAGCACGCCGAAGCCGTGGAGATCGCGCGGCGACGCCGGATAGAACGCAGTCATCGTCGTGAGCGGCAGCAGGCGCACGCGCCGGAGGACGGCGGCGACACGCGGCGCCGTGTCGTCGATCAGCGCGGCCGCCGCGGCGGCGTCGGTCGCGACGATCGTCGGCGTCCGTGGATCCAGGCGATCCAGCCGCCTATCGAACGCAAAGCGCACGCCGGCGGCAGCGAGACGATCGTGCAGGCGTTCGACGAACTGTCCCATGCCGCGCTCGGGCGCCGCCATGATCCGCCGGTGCGTCCGCCCGGCGCCCTTCGCGCGACCGGCGACGATCACCGCGGCCGACAGCTCTGTCGGCGCCGCCGCGTAGATGCCCTGCAGCGCCGGGCCGATGAGATGGTTGGTTGCCGCCCTGCCGAAGACGCGCATCCCCCA
>DASTCC010000415.1:0-6404 GCA_035711465.1 Vicinamibacterales bacterium | reverse complement strand
AGTAGAGCACCGCCATGCCGAGCATGACGTCGCGCATCCGCGCCGCCACCGCCGGCGCGTCGATCGTGAAGACGCCGAGCATCGCCATCAGCACCACCGCGGCGATGACGCCGACGCCGACGAGCACCGCGCGCTTGACCTTCGCCTGTTCCTCGGGGCCGACCGACGGCTGCAGGCCGATCGGTCCGAGCGTCGGCTGCGCGCGGAGCTTGTAGGTGATGAGGCCGATCACCATGCCGACGCCGGCCGCGCCGAAGCCCCAGTGCCAGCCGACGCGCTCGCCGAGATAGCCGGTGATCAGCGGCGCGGCGAACGCGCCGATGTTGATGCCCATGTAGAAGATCGAGAAGCCGGCGTCACGCCGCGCGCCGCCCTCCGGATAGAGGTCGCCGACGATGGCCGAGATGTTCGGCTTGAGCAGGCCGGTGCCGGCGACGATCAGGATCAGGCCGAGGAAGAACGCGCTGTGCGCGAACACCGCCGAGAGCGCGATCGAGAGATGCCCGAGCGCGATCAGGACGCCGCCGTACCAGATCGCCTGACGCAGCCCCAGCCAACGATCGGCGATCCACCCACCGGGCAGCGACGCGAGGTAGACACACGCTGCGTAGATGCCGACGATCGCCGATGCGGTTTCGCGCGTGAAGCCGAAGCCGCCGTCGAGCAGCGCCGCCGTCATGAACAGCACGAGCAGCGGGCGGATCCCGTAGTACGAGAACCGCTCCCACATCTCGGTGAAGAACAGCGTGGACAGGCCGCCGGGATGCCCGAAGAAACTCCGATCCTGTGCCGCGGACGTAGCCGTCGGCGTCGAACCGCCGGCGAGGGTAGACCTTTGCACTGGGCGCTCCTCTTGGATTGTCAGGCGCTAGCTTCTTTCAGGCACGTAACCCGGTGGCAGGGCGGCGTCGTCGCCGAAGAAGTACTCTTCCATGTGCTTGGCGACGAGCTGCTGGGCTTCCTTCTGGAACGGGAGCAGGCGGTACTCGTTGAGGATCATCTTCATCCGCTCTTCCCACATCTCCCACGCCTCGGCCGAGACATGGTCGTAGATGCGTTGACCGAGCGGACCCGGCCAGGGCGGTGTGTCGAGACCGGGCAGCTCCTTCTTGAGCTTCACGCAGAAGACAGTGCGGCCCACAGACTCCTCAGCAGGTGCCATAATCGAATGACGCTCCGTCCGACAGGTTGGCTGCATCTTACCTGAAACGACCGGAGCCGGGCGGGCGGCGAGGAACCATGCGACCTGCGCGGACGGCACAACTTTTTCTGCAGGCAGGTCTACTGCTGCTCTTCGCCGACACGGCGTCGGCGCAGTACTTCGGCCGCAACAAGGTCCAGTACCGCACCTTCAAGTTTGAAATTCAGAAGACCGAGCACTTCGATCTCTACTTCTATCCCGAGGAGAAGGAGGCCGCCGACATCGCCGGCCGGATGGCCGAGCGCTGGTACGCGCGGCTGTCGCGCTTCTTCGGCCATGAGCTGCGGGGGAGACAGCCCGTCATCCTCTATGCCGTCTCGTCACACTTCCGCCAGACCAACGCGCTCGAAGGCCTGATCGGCGAAGGCACCGGCGGCGCCACCGAGGCGTTCAAGCGCCGCATCGTGCTGCCGATGTCGGGCTCGCTCGCCGACACCGACCACGTGCTCGGGCACGAGCTCGTGCACGCGTTCCAGTTCGACATCACCGGCGACGACCCGCGTGAAGAAATCGCGCAGGCGCCCGACATCCTGCGCTACCCGCTGTGGTTCGCCGAGGGGATGGCGGAGTACCTCACCATCGGTCCGGTCGACAATCAGACGGCGATGTGGCTGCGCGATTCGGCGGTGCGCGAGAAGCTGCCGCACATCAAGGACCTCGAGCACTGGCGCTATTTCCCGTACCGGTGGGGACACGCGTTCTGGGCCTACGTCGGCGCCAAGTACGGCGATCGGGCCGTGGCGTCGCTCCTGAGATCGGCCGCCAACCCGCGCACCGACCTCGCCGGACTTGCCCGCCAGCTCGGCACCGATCCCGACACGCTGACGCGCGAGTGGCACGAAGCGATTCTGCAGCGGACGCGCGAAGTCGCCGAGGAGGATCCGGCGCTCGTCAGCCAGCCGAAGCGGGTGCTCGACGAGGCATCCGGCGGCGGCCGCTACAACGTCGGGCCGCGCGTGAGTCCCGACGGCAGGCAGGTCGCCTTCTTCTCCGAGCGCGACCGGTTCTCGATCGATCTCTATCTCGCCGACGCGGACAGCGGCAAAGTGCTCCGCCGTCTCGTCCGTACGGCGAACGATCCCCACTTCGACAGTCTCGAGTTCCTCAACTCGGCGGGCGCGTGGAGTCCGGACGGCCGCACCATTGCCATCGCCGCCGTCCAGGGCGGGCGCCCGGTCATCGCCTTCGTCGAGGCCGGCTCGGGACGCATCGCGCGCGAGATCCGTCTCGAGGATCTCGACGACGCGATCAACCCGGTCTTCGCGCCCGACGGCAACTCGATGATCGTCAGCGGCAACCGCGGCGGCCTGATCGATCTCTATCGCGTCGCGCTCGACACCGGGGCGCTCGAACAGCTGACGTCGGATCCGTACGCCGATCTCGAGCCGGTGTTCACGCCCGATGGCGCCAGCCTCGTCTTCGTCACCGAGCGGTTCTCGACCGATCTGTCCACGCTCGTCGCCGGCCCGCTGCGGCTGGCACGGCTCGATCTCGCGACACGGGCGGTGCAGCCGATCTCGGGGTTCCTGCGCGGCAAGCACCTTTCGCCGCAGGTGACCGGCGACGGCCGCAGCGTGATCTTCATCGCCGATCCGGATGGCGTCAGCAACCTCTACCGCATGCCGATCGACGGCGGGCCGATCGAGCGGCTGACGTCGCTCTTCACAGGGGTCGCCGGCATCACCAACTCGAGCCCGGCGCTGAGCTCGTCGACCTCGACCGGCCGCCTGGTGTTCAGCGTCTTCGAGAACGACGGCCATGCGATCTACCGGCTCGATCCGGTGGACACCGTCAGCCTGGTCTCGCCCGAGGCCAGCTACCGCGCGGCCCTCCTGCCGGGACGGACGGAGGCCGGCGGCGACGTGCAGCGGCTCATCACCGACGCGGCGCGGGGGCTGCCCGACGCCGAGGCGATCCCGCCGAGCGAGCCCTACGAGCGCGGTCTCGCGCTCGACATGATCTCGCAGCCGACGGTGACCGCCGGTGTCAACGAGTTCGGCGCGTTCGCGGTCGGCGGCATCTCGGCGTACTTCAGCGACATGCTGGGCGACCGCTCGCTCGGCGTCGCCGCGCAGATCGGCGGCAACTTCGCCGACTTCGGCGGACAGATCTCGTACATGAACCGCCGCCATCGCTGGAACTGGGCGGTCGCGGCGGAGCAGTGGCCGTACCGCTTCGGCTATCTGTCGATGGTCAACCCGCCGGGCAGCGATCAGGTCCTGGTGAGCGAGACGGTCGAGCGGCAGACCAGCCGCGGCGGCTTCGCGCTGACGGCTTATCCATTCAACGCCGCGACCCGGCTCGAGCTGACCGGCGGAGGCCGGGCGCTGTCGTTCACGCGCGACGTGCGCCTCAACGTCTACGACGCCGAGACCGGCAACCTGATCGAGCGCCGCGAGCTCGATCGCGTGTCGCTGGCGCCGACGTCCTACCTGGCCTACGGCTCGGTCGCGTTCGTGCACGACACGTCGATCTACGGCGCGACCAGCCCGATCTTCGGCGAGCGCTATCGCCTCGAGCTCGGCGGCAACGTCGGCACGCTCGACTACCGCACGCTGCTGGCCGACTGGCGCCGCTACTTCATGCCGGCACGGCCGGTCACGGTCGCCGTGCGCGCGATGCACTTCGGCCGCTACGGCCGCAGCGCCGAACGGCCGCGCGACTGTCTGTTCGCGCCGTTCGACCAGCTGCCGCCCGACTGCATCACCGGCCTCACCGATCTCTATCTCGGCTATCCCGAGCTCGTGCACGGCTACAACTACGAGTCGTTCGAGCCCCAGGAGTGCGCCGACCAGGGCGTCGTCACCATCCAGTGCGGCGCGTTCAACAACCTGATCGGCAGCCGCCTGGCCGTGTTCAACATCGAGGTGCGGGCGCCGCTCGCCGGCCTGTTCTCCGGCGAGCTCGAGTACGGCCGGGTGCCCGTCGAGCTTGCCGCCTTCTTCGACGCCGGCGTCATGTGGTCGTCGACCGAGTCGCCGACGTTCGCCGGCGGCACGCGCGAGGTGGTCCGCAGCATCGGCGGCGCCGCGCGCGTCAACGTCTTCGGCATCTTTACGCTCGAAGTCGCCGGCTCGCACCCGCTCGATCGCAGGGATCGCAAATTCGTCTGGCAGGTGGGGTTGCGGCAGGGATTTTGACGTCGCCTGCGGGCGGCGGGCTGCAGACTACGGGCTGCGGGCTGCAGGCTGCGGGCTGCGGCTGGGGGCGGCAGCCTCGAGCCGACTTCAGCGTCCGCGCGCCCGCCGCCCGCCGCCGGTCCCGAGTCGCGAGGTCGACACTGACGCGCCGGAACGGCGCGTCAGTGTCGACCGAGCACTTCGATCTGCACTCGGGCGTCGTTGAAGCAGGCGCCTCCGGCGAGGTCGGTCAGCGCGTCGGGAACGAGGGCGGTCGCGGTGGCGCCGTTGAAGGTCGATCGGGCCCAGAGGCCTTTGGGCAGGGCGAGCGTGCCCTCGCGCACTTCGGGGGTCACGGTCGCTTCGCAGTGGACCTCGCCGAGCGCGTTGAAGATCCGGACGGAGTCCCCGTCGGCGATGACGCGGGCCAAGGCATCGATTGGGTGGATCTTCACCTTCGCGATGCCGGGGCGCAGTTCGGCCAGCGTCGACGAGATCGTGTGTTCGCTGGCCGGCGAGATCAGCGCCAGCGGGTAGTCGTCGGTGGCCGGATCGACGGCGTAGTCGTAGAGCGGACGCGACTCGGCGATCGGCGGGAAGAGATGGATCTTGCCGTCCGCGGTCTTCGGCATCACGTCGACGAACTGAATCGGCCGGCCGTCGCCGGGCGCCGGCGGGCGGCCTTCGTTCATCAGCGGGCCGGCGATCGCGTCGGGCATGCGGCTGGCGGCGTCCATGAGCGCGCCAGGCTCGCCGAGCTCGTCGGCTTCGGCCTGTCCGAGACGCACGCCGAGCTCGCGAAACAGATCCTGGTTCGATCGCGCCTCGCCGACCGGCGCGATCACCGGCTGCACGAGATGCAGGTGATAGGCGCCGTAGCCCTTGGCGACGTCGTAGTGTTCGAGGAACGTCGTCGCCGGCAGGACGACGTCGGCGAACGCGGTCGTGTCGGTCATCGACTGCTCGTGGACGACGGTGAAGAGATCGTCGCGCGCGAGTCCGGCGCGGACGCGGTTCTGATCCGGCATCGTCGCCAGCGGATTGCAGTTGTAGACGAACAGCACGTTCACCGGCGGCGTCATCGCCGGATCGGTGAGCACGCGGCCGAGGTGATTCATGTTGACGACCCGCGCCGACGTCTGCGGCACGTCGATGAGCCGTTCGGCGGTAATGCCCCACGCGGCCGAGTTGCTCATCGAGTAGCCGCCGCCCCGCCGGCCGAACTTGCCGGCCACGGCGGGCAGCGCGAGGATGGCCATGGTCGCGCCGCCGCCGTTGCGGTTGCGCTCCTGACCCCAGCCGCAGCGAATCACCGCGGGGTGGATGGTGCCGTACCAGTCGGCGAGCGTCTGCAGCGCCTGGAGGTCGACGCCGGCTTCGGTGGCGGCGCGCGCCAGCGTCCACGGCTCGGCGGCGGCGCGAAGCTCGTCGGCGCCGAGCGCGTGCGCGGCAAGGAAGGCGCTGTCGGCGCGTCCCGTCGAAAACAGATCGCGGATCAGGGCGAGCGCGATCGGCAGGTCCGCTCCCGGCCGCACCGGCAAATGCAGATCGGCGTGGCGTGCGAGCGGCGTCCGCCGCGGATCGATCACGACGAGCCGCGCGCCCTGCTTCTGCGCGCGCTTGATGTGCGAGACGAGGTGAATGCCCGTCGCCGACGGATTGCAGCCCCAGACGATGATCAGGCGCGCTTCTTCGTAATCGGGGTAGGCGACGCCGGCCATCTTGCCGTACATCGCGGTGGCGGCCGCCCCGGTCGGCGCCGCGCAGACGGTGCGCGCCAGCCGTGACGCGCCGAAGCGCCGGAAGAAGCGCGCGTCCTCGAGGTCGTTGGTGAGCAGGCCGTTCGATCCGCCGTAGTGGAAGGGCAGGATCGACTCGGCGCCGGACCGGTCGCGCGCCTCGCGCATCCTGGCGGCGATCAGGTCGAGCGCCTCGTCCCAGGTGACGCGCGCGAAATCGGATCGGCCCTTCGCGCCTTTCCGCACCAGCGGGAACAGGACGCGATCCTCGCCGTAGACGCGGCGATCGAAGCGGCGCACCTTGCCGCAGATGTAGCCGTCGGTGGACGCCGCGCGGCGCGAGCC
>DASTCC010000414.1:0-9309 GCA_035711465.1 Vicinamibacterales bacterium | reverse complement strand
GCCCGCTGGTGAAATCGGTCTCGCCGATGACGCGCTCGCCGTCCGTGAGATCGACGACGACGAAGTTGTCCGACGTCACCGAGCGCAGGCTGACGGCGTCGGCCGGATAGGACTCCTGGGTCCACTGCCAGAGCCCGTCGGTCTGATGGACGAAACCCTCTTCGGCCAGCACCGACAGAATCTCCTGCACGTTGATCGTGCCGAACTGCTCGTCCGACTTGAACGGGAGCTCGAACGCCGCGCACTTCACGTGATCGAGCAGGATGTGCAGGTTGTCCGGGTTGACGAGCGCGTGCTCCGGTGACGCGCCGAAGAAGTAGTCCGGATTCCTGACGACGAACTGATCGATCGGCGCGCTCGAAGCGACGAACACCGCCGCCGACCGGCCGGCGCGGCGTCCCGCCCGGCCGGCGCGCTGCCACGTCGCCGCGATCGTGCCCGGATACCCGGCCATCACCGCGACGTCGAGCGCACCGATGTCGATGCCGAGCTCGAGCGCGTTGGTCGAGACGACGCAGCGGACGTCGCCGTCGCGCAGGCCGCGCTCGATCTCGCGGCGCCGCAGCGGCAGATAGCCGCCGCGATAGCCGCGGATCACATCCGCCGCGCCCGGCGGGCCCTGGAACGCGTCCTTCAGATACGTCGTCAGCAGCTCGGTCGAGAGCCGGCTCTGCGCGAAGACGATGAGCTGCAGGCCGCGCTTGAGGAACTCGATGGCGACGCGGCGGGTCTCCGCCAGGTACGACCGCCGGATGCCGAGCTGCGGGTTGACGACCGGCGGATTGACGAACAGGAAGTACTTCTCGCCTCGAGGCGCACCGCTCTGGTCGACGATCTCGAACGACTCCCCCGTCAGGCGCTCAGCCAGCTCGCGCGGGTTGGCAATCGTCGCCGACGAGCAGATGAACGTCGGGGCGGACCCGTAGTGCCGGCACACGCGCTGCAGCCGCCGCAGGATGTTCGCGAGGTGGCTGCCGAAGACGCCGCGATAGGCGTGCAACTCGTCGATGACGACGTACCTGAGATTCTCGAAGAGCTTCGCCCAGCGCGGATGGTGCGGCAGGATCCCCGAGTGCACCATGTCGGGGTTGCTGAGCACGACGTGCGCGCGCCCGCGAATCGCGCGCCGCGCGTCCTGAGGCGTGTCGCCGTCGTAGGTGAAGACGCCGATGTCGCCGCCGCCCTGCTCGCCGACGAGCGTCGCCATCTGATGGAGCTCGGCGAGCTGATCCTGCGCGAGCGCCTTGGTCGGGAAGAGATACAGCGCCCGCGACGACAGGTCGGAAAGAATGCCTTGCAGGATCGGCGCGTTGTAGCAGAGCGTCTTGCCCGACGCGGTCGGCGTGACGATGACGACGTTCCGCCCGGCCAGCGTGTGGGCGATCGACTCGGCCTGATGCGAGTAGAGCTGCGCGATACCGCGCGCCCGGAGTGCCTCCTGCAGCCGTGGATCCAGGGACGTCGGGAAAGGCGCGTAGCGGGCGGCGACCGCCTCGAGCTTTCGAACCGCGGTGACGTGCGGGTCGTCGTCGCCGGCGCTCCGCGCCGCCTCGTGGGCCGCCTGCAGGCGCGCCAGCACCGTGGCGAGTGACTGGTCCTTGTCGCCGGTCAGCGCGGGCAGAGCGGACATGGCGGCCGATCGTACCGCCGCTCGGCGGGGCGATCAAGAGGCGAAACGGTTTCAGAATCGATAATCGGGAGTTCTGGCAATCGGGGAATCGCCGATCGGGCAATCGGGGAATCTGGTAATCGACTGGCGGAGCTTCGACTCCGCGATTGGCCGACTCCCGGATCGGCGATTCGGCGATTTCCAATCCCCGATTGTCGATGATCAGGTGCGATCTCTCCCGATCGTGTCGCGATGGTGCGCCTGGTTGGTGCTAGCCTGCTCGGGCGATGTTCGGACTGCCGCTGGAACTGCTGCTCGCGACGGTCGTGCTCAAGGCGGTGTCTGCGTCGCTCGTCAGCCTCGAGGTCGACGACTGGGCCTCGGCGTTCTACGGTGCGGTCGTGATCAGCCTCGTTGGATTCGGCGCGACGATGGCCGGCCCGTTCGTCCTGCATCCGTCACCCGATCAGCTGTGGCGGTCGATCGCCTTCAGCGGGGCCGTCAGCCTGATCGGGTTACTCATCGCAGCAGTCGCAGTTCCCGGCCTGCGCATTCGCGGACTGGCTGGTCCGGTCGTCGCAGTGATCCTGCTGACGTTCGTCGGTTTCGGCCTCTCGATGCTGATAATGGAGCTCGCGCGAACCGGATCCGATCAATCGCCGCTGCGGATTCTTTAGAGTGCATCCAGCGCGGAGCGAGACTTCCTTGAACGCGCTCCAGCCTAGGCCCGATCTCTCGCGAACTTCGCGACGATCCCGCTGAGCCCGAGCAGCCCGATCATGTTCGGGAACACCTGGAACGCGTTCATCATGTCGCCCCAGGCCCACACGATCTCCGGCCGCAGCACGGCGCCGAACGGGATCAGCAGGCAGTAGATCCATCGGTACGGCAGCGTCACCTTCCGCCCGAGGATGTATTCGAGGAACTGCTCGCCGTAATAGGCCCAGCCGATGAGCGTCGTGTAGCCGAAGAGGAAGGCGCAGAAGGCGACGATCCAGCCGCCGAAGGTCGGCATCGCGGCGTCGAAGGCGCCGGCGACTGCGGCCGTGCTGGTGAGGTACGCGCCGCCGGCGGCGCGGGCGGCGATCGACGTCTCGGCGACGCCGCTGACGAGGATCGTCATCGCGCTGATCGTCGCGGTCACGAACGAGACGATGAACACCTCCATCACCGCCTGCAGGCCCTGCTGCGCCGGCCGATCCGACCGCGCCGTGCCGTAGGCGACCGCCGCGGTGCCGTAGCCCGCTTCGTTCGCGTAGACGCCGCGCGCGATGCCGTAGCGCATCGCGATGAACACGCCAAAACCCATCGCCGATCGCGTCGTCAGCGCCTCGCTGAACACCAGCGAGAACACGTGCGGCAGCCGCGACGCGAACGTGACGATGACGATGAGGCCGCCGACCAGGTAGAGACCGACCTTGAACGGCGCGAGCGTCTCGGCGGCGCGGCCGATCGACTTGATGCCGCCGATGATCACCGCCCCTGTCAGCACCGCGATGATGATGCCGGCGATCCACGTCGGCAGGCCGAACACGGTCTCGAGCGCGATCGCGATCGAGTTGGGCTGCGTGAACGGCGTCGTCGTCAGCGCCG
This sequence comes from Vicinamibacterales bacterium, assembly GCA_035711465.1. Classification (GTDB taxonomy): domain Bacteria; phylum Acidobacteriota; class Vicinamibacteria; order Vicinamibacterales; family SCN-69-37; genus DASTCC01. The sequence goes on along the minus strand of DASTCC010000414.1, from coordinate 6,107 downwards.
CGACGCCGGCGACGAGGGCGTAGATCCAGGCGAGCGCCGGGGATTTCAAGCCGTCGCGCAGGTAATACATCGGCCCTGACTGGATGCTGTTGCCGGACGCCTGACGGAAGCGGACGCCGAGCGTCGCCTCGGCGAACTTGATTGACGTGGCGACGAACCCGTAGACCCAGATCCAGAACAACGCCCCGGGCCCGCCGGAGATGATCGCGGTCGCGACGCCGGCGATGTTGCCCGTGCCGATCGACGCGGCGAGCGCGGTCATGAACGCCTGGAACGGCGACAGCACCCCGGTCGCATTCGGCGCCTGCTGGGCAACCATGGCGCGAAGCGCCTCCGGCAGCCGGCGCAACTGGACGACGCCGGTGCGAAGCGTCAGCCACACGCCGCCGCCGAGCAGCACCGGGACGACGAGCCAGAGGAACAGTGCGGTGGTGAAGGTGTCGATCGCGCCGGCCATGGTGGGCAGAGACTATTACAAAAAGGACGGCTGCGGGCTGCGGGTTGCGGGCTGCGGATTGAAACCGAGAACCAAGTCCTCAGTCCAGAGTTTTGAGTTTTGAGTTTTCAGTCTTCGTCAAATATTGCTTCGACTCTGTCCGCCGTCCACCGTCACTGACGCGCCGGTGATCCAGCTTGCGCGCGGCGAGGCGAGGAATGCGACGAGCGCGGCGACTTCGTCCGGGCGGCCGAAGCGGCCGGAAGGAATCTCGCGGCGGACGAAGTCGGCGATTCCGTTGGGATCCTGCTGCTGGCGCGTCCACCACGAGCCGCCCTCGAAGAGAATCGACCCCGGGGCGATGCTGTTGACGCGGACGTTCTTCGGCGCCAGCTGCGTCGCCATCGCTTTGGCCAGACTGATCTCGGCCGCCTTGACGACGTTGTAGGTCATCCGTCCGCCGGACTCGCGGCCGTAGATCGACGCGATCATCAGGATCACGCCCCCGCCCGCGGTCTCGAAATGTGGGATCGCCAGGCGCGACATCCGGATCGCCGGGAAGAGCGTCTGGTCGATCGCCGCCTGCCAGTCGGCGTCGCTCGTGCCGGTGATGTCGGCGCCGCCGGCCTTGCCGACGTTGTTGACGAGGATGTCGAGCTGGCCGAAGGTCTGGACGGTCCGATCGACGACCTGCGCCGCGCCTTCGGGGGTCGACACGTCGGCGGTGACGGCGAGCACGCGATCGGGGCGTCCCGCGCCCAGGTCGCCGGCGGCGGTTCGCAGGGCGGCGTCGCCGCGCGCGCAGATCGTGACGCGGCAGCCTTCGTCGAGCAGGGCCCGGGCCGCGGCGAAGCCGAGCCCGCGGCTCGAGCCCGTGACGATAGCCACACGATTTGTCAGCTCGAGATCCATCGGCAGCGGCGTCCTATCGGTCGGCGAGATCGTTCAGCCGCCAGTCGAACGGGTGGTAGGTCATGCGGAACGTGTTGGCTTCGAGCCAGGCGCGCTCGCCCGGGTAGACGACCGGTGTCAGCATCGCCGCCATGGCCCGTTCGATCGGGCTGCGATTCTTCCAGCGCTCGTCCTTCGGCGTGAACGTCGCGATGAATGCCGCCTGGCGCCAGCCGATGAGCTCGACCACGCTCAAGGTATTGGCCGACTCGTCCACCTTCACGCAGGTCGCCCGGGCGGCGCATTCGCGGACAGCTTCGTTCAGCTGCGTCTCGAGCCGGCGGCCGCTGAACGCCTCGCTGCGCAGCCGGCCGCTCGACACCGCGCCGCGGCCGAGCGCGAGCACGACGCGCGCGTCGCCCGACTGCTTGATCAACAGCTCCTCGATCTCGTCGAGCGTCAGATCGCGGCCGGCGACGCGATGTCTGGTGCGCTCGAACGCGCCGGGAATCTGCCGGATGCTCCCGGCCGGATATTGCGGCGCGCGGCCGCCGGTCGGAAATCCGTTGACGACCGTCTGCAGCACGATCGCGTTGTAGCTGTTGATCCAGAACGCCGTCTGATCGGCTGCCGGCCAGCCGTCCACGCTCGCCGCGGCGAGCGAGGCGACGTAGCGGTCGAGCGACGCCCGCGACTGCTTCAGCGCCCGGTAATAGACGTAGCCGTCGCGCACATAGGTGTCGAGGATCTTGTCGAGCGCCGCATGCCGATCGTCCTGGGCCCGTGGAGCGGGCGCGATCAGCAGGAAGAGCGCGGCGACGGCGGTGACGGAGCGCATGCGTCCTACCGATTCTACGATCGCGCGGCCCCGAGCTCGCGCAGGAACCGATCGATCTCGTGGTTGAACGCGAGCGGCGCTTCGAGGTTGGAGAGATGGCCGGTTCTCGGCAGCACCGCGAGCCGCGCCCCGGGAATGGCCGCCGCCATCGCTTCGGCTTCGGCGGCCGGCACGATCGTATCCTCGGCGCCGTGAACGACGAGCGCCGGCATCTGCAGCGCCGGCAGCATGCCGGTCGAATCCGGCCGCGTCTTGAGTGCCGTGGCCGCGGCAACCACGGCGTCGACCGTGTTCCGCTGGATCGCGCGATCGACCGCCTCGACCAGATCCGGTTGCTCCCGGCGGGTCGTCTCGCCCAGCAGAACCGGCAGCATCTGCGCAGAGACGGCGGCAATCCCTTCGGTCCGGGCGGTCTCGATGAGCTTGTCACGTTTCGCGCGGCCCTCGTCGCTGTCGGCGGCCGACCTCGTGTTGGCGAGGACGAGGCCCGCGACGCGAGCGGCCGCGCGCCGCACCAGCGCGAAGGCAACGTAACCGCCCATCGAGATCCCGACGACGACCGCGCGATCGATCTCGAGATGGCTCATCAGCTCGACGAGATCGTCGGCGTAGCGATCGATGGTGAGGCCGTCGAGGCCCAGGTCCGCGAACGCGGGGCCGTGGCCGCGGAAGCCGCGCAGATCGGCGGCGACGAAACGCCAGCCCGGCGGCACGCGTGCGAGCTGCGGCAGCCACTGATCGGCGCTGAGCGGAAACGCATGGATGAAGAGGACCGGCGATCCGCTGCCCGCTTCGAGATAGCGCACGGATCGCAGTGGGAGGTGCGCGACTTTCGTCAACACAGGGACAGTCTAGACTGGCGGCCGGCGGCGGGCGGCGGGCGGCGGGCGGCGGGCGGCCGGCTGCAGGCTGCAGGCGGCAGGCTGCGGGCGGCACGTTGCCTGCGGTCGCTGCCCGGCGCGTTTATTCGTTTCGCAGGGTGACCGCCGGATCGACGCCGAGCGCGCGCCGCGCCGGGACCACCAGCGCGGCGATGGCGACGCCGAGAAGCGCGATCGCCGCGGCCGTATAGCTGACCGGATCATGCGCGCTGACGCCGTACAGCATCGCCGAGACGACGCCGGCGGCGAGCGCGGCGATCACGCCGCCGATGGCGAGCCCGATGACGACGACCGACAGCTCCTGTCGGAGCAGCAGGCGCAGGACGTCGGCGGTGGTCGCTCCGAAGGTGAGGCGCACGCCGATCTCCCGCGCTCGCGACGCGACGGCACTGGCGGCGACGCCGTAGATGCCGACGCCGGCGAGCACGAGCGCGATCGCGCCGAACGCGCTCACCAGCGCGGCGGCGACGCGCGGCCGCGCTACCGATCGGCCGACGCGCTCCTCGAACGTCGCCGCGTCGAACAACGCGAGCGCCGGATCGACGTCGCGGACCGCGCGCCGAATCTCGGCGATCGCGTCGGCGGCCGGCAGGCCGGAGCGCACGACGATCGCGAGCTCCCGGAACTCCTCCTGCCCTTCCGCATCGTAGACCTCTGGCAGGATGGGCGTGCCGAGACTCTCCTGCGGCTCGTCGCTGACGACGCCGACGATCCGCCGCCACCGGACCGCCGGCGACGGCGGATCGAACGCGACCCGCTGCCCGACCGGATTCTGGTTCGCGAAAAACCGCCGCGCCATCGTCTCGTTGATGACGACGACGAGCTCGGCGCCATCGCGATCGCTCGCCGCGATCGATCGGCCCGCGATCAGACGCAAGCCCATCGTCTCGACGTAGCCCGAGGTGATCGACCGGTGGCGCAGCTCGCGGAAATGCACGCCGGGCTGGTTCTCGATGAACAGCTCTCCGGTCCAACCGGCGCCGTCGAGCGGCAGGACGGATGCGGCGCCGGCATCCTTCACCGCCGGCCGCGCTCTGAGGCGCGACAGCACCTCTTCGTAGAACGACGAGGCCCGGCCGTCGTTGCCGTAGGGCTGGGCGGGCAGGCTGACCCGGACCGTCGTGAGGCCTGCGATCTCGAATCCGGGGTCGCGAGAGACGAGCGCGCCGAAGCTCCGCGCCGAGAGGAACGTGCCGACGAGCAGCACGACGGCGATCGCGACCTCGGCGGCCACGAGCAGGCGCCGCAGTGGCTGCGGCCCGCCGGCAATCCGCACGCCGCTGCCGAGGCGCACGTCGCGCCGCGCGGCCTGCAGCGCCGGCACCAGACCGATCACCGCCATGGTCAGCACCGCCAGCCCGGCGGCGAAGACGACGACGGCGCCGTTGAGCCCGATGTCGTCGACACGCGGCAGCCCGGCGGGCGCCTGGTCGAGGAAGAGCCGCACGCCGGCGGCGCCGATCGCGACGCCGAGCGCCGTGCCGATCGCGGCGACGATCATCGACTCGATCAGCAGCTGCCGAATCAGCCGTCGCCTCGACGCGCCGAGCGCCGCACGGACGTCCATCTCGCGCCGCCGCTCGTCGGCGCGCGAAAGCAGCAGGCCGGCGACGTTGGCGCACGCCATCAGTAACACCAGACCGACGGCGGCCAGGAACAGCGTCAAGGGCCGCCGGCTGGGACCGACGAACCAGTCGTCGATCGGCGCGAGGCCGACGCCCATCTGCTTGTTGCTTTTCGGAAACTCGCGCTCGAGGTCGGCGGCGATAGCGGACAGATCCGTCTGCGCGGTGGCGAGGGTCGCCTCGGGTTTCAGGCGCGCCACCGCGCGGAAGATGTGCGGCACGCGCACCGCGCGCAGGTCGTCGACGCGCGCCGGCAGTGGGATGAAGAAGTCGGTCTCGCGCCGATCGAACTGGAAGCCGGCCGGCAGGACGCCAATGACCTCGTGCGCAATCCCGTTCAATGTCAACGACCGGCCGACGGCGGCGGGATCGGCGCCGAACTGCCGCCGCCAGAACTCGTGCGACAGCACGATCACGCGGTGACGGCCCGGCGTGTCTTCGCCATCCAGGAAGGTCCGGCCCCGCGCCGCGGCGACGCCGAGCACGTCGAAGAAGTTCGCCGACACGGCGAGCGCCTGCGCGCGCGACGGGTCGTCGCCGGCGAGCGTCACGCTGCTGAGGCCGCTGGCGCGTGTCGAGGACGCCATGTACCAGGCAATGCCATCGAGCGTCCGGGTGCGCTCGCGCCAGCTGATGACGTTGCCGGGAGCGACGGCGGCCTCGGTCCAGTTGAAGAGCGGATTGGTCTCGTAGAGTTGAACGAGCCGATCCGGCTCGCGATACGGCAGCGGCTTGAGCAGCACCCCGTAGACGACCGAGAACATTCCGGTCGTCGCGCCGATGCCGAGCGCGAGCGTCGCGATCGAGGCGACGGTGAACCACGGGCGCCGCCGCAGCCAGCGGACGCCGAATCGCACATCGGCCAGCGCCGACGCCGGCGACCAGGCGGCACGGCGCAGCGCCCAGGCATGCCGCGGCGCGCCGAGCGCGAAGCGCCATGCGGATCCGCCTGATGCGGCGAGCGTGTCGATCTCGGCGCGCCACTCGCGGCGCCATTCGTCGCGACTCTCCTCGGGCACGATCCAGCGGCTGCAGGCGACGAGCATGCGGGCCAGCGTCCGGGACATGGTCAGCTCCTGGTGCGCGCGGGCCGGGCACGCCGCGCCGCCGCGACGCCGAGATCGGCGAGCATCGTCTCGAGGGCGCGGCGCCCTTCGGCGCTGATGCGGTAATAGCGCCGCGGCGGCCGACCCTCGCGATGCGCCCTGGCGGCATCCTCCCAGAACGAGCGGACATGGCCGTCGCGCTCGAAGCGGCTGAGGGCCGGATACACCGTGCCGCTCGGCAGGCCGGTCTCGCTGCAGATGTCGAAGCCGTACTCGACGCCGCGGGCGAGCGCCTGGAGCACGTGGAGCGAGGCGAGTCCTGGCAATCTAGGCATGAGCGACGGCCGCCATCTTATCAGATTATCTACATAGCCTGAGACGACGGCCGCG
>DASTCC010000413.1:0-3305 GCA_035711465.1 Vicinamibacterales bacterium | reverse complement strand
CACGCGCAGGCTAACGCGCCGTTCCTCTTCTTCGTGATGCGCACCGAACGCGATCCGGCCTCGGTCATGCCCGACGTCAAGACCGCGATTGCGGCCATCGATCCGAATCTCCCGCCGATGAACTTGAGGACGATGACAGAGGTGCTGGCCGAGTCGGTGAAGAGCGAGCGGGCGTCGACCGTGCTGATGACGACGTTCGGCGTGCTGACACTGGCGCTGGCGATCATCGGCATCTACGGCGTGATGGCGCAGCTCGTCACCGAACGCGTGCACGAGATTGGCATCCGGATGACGCTCGGCGCCCGTCCGCGCGACGTGCTGAGGCGCCTGCTCGGCGAGGGCCTGTGGCAGACGGCGATTGGACTCGCGATCGGCCTCACCGCTGGTGCGTGGCTGATGCGGCTCGGGCAGTCGCTGCTCATCGAGGTGGCGCCGTGGGATCCGCGAACGCTCGTCGCGGTCGCCGCGCTGCTCGTGCTCGCCGCGATGGCGGCATGCCTGATTCCGGCACGGCGGGCGATGCGCGTCGATCCGGTTCGCGCGCTGAGAGCCTGACGTCCTTTCCGGCTGCGCACCGGGTGGTGTACACGTGATGCATGCCGATTCGGATCGCCCGCACGGACGATGAGATCGCCGGTTGCTGGCACGTGATGCAGCAGCTGCGACCGTCGATAGCGGAATCAGGTTTCGTCGCTCGTGTCCGGCAGCAGGAGAACGACGGGTTCCTGCTCGCCTATCTCGAGGACAGGGACGTCGTCCAGGCCGTAGCCGGCTTTCGCTTCATCGAGAATCTCTTCACCGGCCGCGTCCTCTACGTCGACGACCTCGTCACCGACGCCACCAGCCGATCGAAGGGTTACGGCCAGCTGCTGTTCGACTGGCTCGTCGCCGAAGCCCGATCGGCCGGATGCCAGGCGCTCGAGCTCGACTCCGGCGTCCAGCGCTTCGACGCGCACCGGTTCTATCTACGTAACCGGATGGCGATCTCGGCGCATCATTTCCGTCTGGGGCTTTGACTGCGGGCGGCAGGCGGCAGGCTACCGGCGGCTTTCCGGCCGCAGCCCGCAGTCCGCAGCCCGCCTACGCGTCTCTCAACAACTCGACAGGATCGACGCGCGACGCGCGTCGCGCCGGGGCCCAGCATGCGGCGATCGTCGTCGCCGCGACGATTGTCGCGACACCCGTCCAGATCAGCGGCTCGCCGATCGTGACGTCGTAGACGACGGCGCTGAGCACGCGTGCGAGGCCCCATGCGGCCAGGCTGCCGAGCACGACGCCCGCGATCGCGAGCCGGGCGCCTTCGCCGAGCACGAGACGGGAGAGCTCCGCCGGCCGCGCACCGAGCGACGCACGGATGCCGAACTCGCGCCGGCGGCGGCCGACCGCGTAGCTCAACACGCCGAACAGCCCGCCGCCGGCGGCGACGACGGCGATCCCGGCGAACACCAGCGCCAGCACGGCGGCCGCTTTCGGCCGCGCGATCTCGTCCGTGTACGCATCCTCGATCGGACCGAGACCGTAGATCGACCTCACGTCGGGGAGGGCCGCGAGCGTCTGCCGGACCTGCGCGATTTCGGGGCAGCGGCCGATGCACCGCATCGTGATCCGTCCGGCCCGGCTGCCCGGCGCGCGGTAACGATAGAACTCCGGCACGTCGTTCAGCGGATCGAGCGATGGATGTCTGATCTCCTTCACGAGACCGACGACGGTGAAGCGCTGCTTGCCGAGCGCGAACGATCGGCCGATCGGATCGAGATCGGGCCACAGGATCGCCGCGATCTGCTCGCCGACGATCACGTGCGCCGGATCTTCGTTCGCCTCGAACATGCGGCCGCGCACGAGCGGAATGCGATAGACGTCGAAGAAATCCGGCCCGACGCCGTAGCTGTTCGCCGTGAGCGTGAGGTTGGGGCTGCCGGGTGTGTCGGGCATCCAGCCATCGCCGAAGTGAATCGCCGAGCCATCTGGCGGCACGCCCTCGCTGGCGACGACCTGGCCGATGCCGGGCATGGCGCGCAGCGTCTCTTCGACCGTCGCCTGCGCCGTCTCCGTGCGCGCCAGCGATACCCAGGCGCTGATCAGGCCCCGCGTGTCGAGGCCGCGGTCCACCGACGAGAGACGGACGAACGACAGCACCAGGAGGGCCGTGCCGACGAGCAGCGTGCACGTCAACGCGATCTCGCCGACGAGCATGACGCGCGTGAAGATTCGCGCGGCGCGCGGCTCGGTGGCCGCCCGCGACTCGGCGCGTGACGCGTGCGTCGCGCTCACCCGTGTGCCGATCCACGCGGGCAGCAGCCCGGCGGCGATCGCCGCGGCGATGCCGACGCCGGACGCGACCGCGAGCGCGCGCGGATCGAGATCGATCGGATTCAACGTCTGCAGCAGGAACGCGTTGGGAAGCCAGCGCCGCGTGAGCGTCACCAGCAGCCAGGCGGCGGCGATGCCGGCGGCGACGCCGGCGCCGCCCAGGATCAGCGATTCGGTCAGCGCCTGGCGCATCAACCTTGGCCGCGAGGCGCCAAGCGCCGCGCACATGCCGAACTCGCGGGCGCGGTTCGAGAGCTGCGCCAGCAGGAGCGTCGCCACGTTCGCGCAGAGCACCAGGAAGACGAGGACGACGCCGCCGGCGAGGAACGGCGTGGCGCGATCGAGATAGGTGCCCGATCGCAGCCCGGCGATCGGCTGTATCACGGCGAGGTTCTTCGCCATCGCCGGGTCGGCGTTCTGCGCGAGCGACGAGGCCTGCGCGAGCAGGTCAGCCTGCGGGACATCGGCCGCGAGGCGCGCGTAAGGCGTGGGATCCTGCCTGGCCTGCGATGCCGGCCGTACGTCGTAGTTGATCGGACGCCAGATCTCGGTCTTCCAATCGGGAAATCTGAAGCTCTCCGGCATCACTCCGACGATGGTCACCGCCGTGCCGTCGATGCGAATCGATCGGCCGATCACGCCCGGATCGTTCGCCAGGACCTTGCGCCAGAACTGGGCTGACACCAGCGCGATGTCCGCGTTCTCCCGTCCCTCGTCGTCGCTGTACAGCCGGCCGCGAAGCGGCACGACGCCCAGCATCGGGAACAGCCGCGGCGTCGCGAAGGCGACGTCGCGTTCGACCGGCGCCAGCTCGTTCGAGACGCCGACGACGCTGGTGTCGCCGTGCGCGGCCTGCACATCGGTGAAGATCGGACTCTGACGCCACGCGGCGAGCACGGCGGGCGAGACGCTGCCGAAAATCGTGTAGCCGCCGCCGCGGCTGCCCGGGCTCCGAAGCGCCATCCTGACCAGACGATCCGCATCCCGGAACGGCA
>DASTCC010000412.1:0-4857 GCA_035711465.1 Vicinamibacterales bacterium | reverse complement strand
CTGCTCGACCCGGTCGAGGATCGCGGCGAGATCGCGGCGATCAAAGAGAAGACGCAGAAGGTCCTGTCGGTGCCGCGGCCGATCACGCCGATCGCCATTCCCCTTCGCGCCGGCCTCTCCGTCTACGACGTGACCGATCCGCGTGCCGCGGTGAAGTTCGACGCCGACGGATCCGGCATCAGTCGTCCGTGGTCCTGGATCACGGCCGACGCCGGCTGGCTGGTCTACGATCAGGTCGGCACCCGCCGGGTCACCTCGGCGCTGCAGCTCTTCGGCAACGTCACGTTCTGGATGTTCTGGGAATCGGGCTACGACGCCCTGGCCGCGCTCGACGACGACGAGAGCGGATGGCTATCGGGTGAGGAGCTGAGGTTCCTGGCGATCTGGCGCGACGCCAACCGCAATGGCGTCAGCGAGGCCGGCGAGGTCCAGCCGCTCGCCGCGCACGGCATCGTCGCGCTATCGTGCCGTTCGGAAATCGACGCCGCCCATCCTGACGAGATCCGCTGGGCGCGCGCGGGCGTCACCCTCGCGGACGGCTCGGCCAGGCCGACGTGGGATCTGGTCCTCCATCCGCGGCCGACCCCGATGCGCGTCACGTTCGGCCGCTAGAATCAATCGCGGACGTTCCGCATGCGCCGCTGGCAGAAGTTCACGATCGGCATGGTCGTGGTGGCGACAGCCGCCACGCTGTCGGGTCTCGGCGTGATCGCGCGCCAACGGGCGCACGAGCTGCTGACCAACCCGCGCGAAACGCGTCACATGCCCGGCCGCACGCCGGGCGACCACGGTCTGCCGTTCGACGACGTCACCGTGCGAACGGTGGATGGTCTGTGGCTCGCCGGCTGGTACATCCCGTCGTCGAATCGCGCCGCCGTCCTGCTGCTGCACGGATACAAGGCGGATCGAGGCGAGATGCTCAACGAGGCGGCGATGCTGCACCGACACGGCTACGGCGTGCTGGTCGGCGCACTGCGCACGCACGATCGTAGCGACGGCACGCTGATCACGTTCGGCATCCAGGAAACCAAGGACGTCGATGCCTGGGTGACCTGGCTCGCGGCGCGGCCGGACGTCGATGCCGAACGGATCGGCGCGATCGGCAACTCGATGGGCGGCTCGATCGTGATTCAGTACGCGGCGGATCACCCGTCGATCAAGGCCGTCGTCGCCAACAGCGCGTTCTCGTCGCTCACGGAGACGATCGAGACGAGCATCCGCTTCTTCACCGGTCTGCCGCCGTTTCCATTCGCGCCGATGATCACCTTCTGGGCGGAGCGCGAGGCCGGATTCCGCATCGCCGACGTCGACTTCAAGCCGGCGATCGCGAAGCTGAGCCCGCGGCCGGTGTTCCTGATGCAGGGCGGGCAGGATGCGGTGATTTCGCCGGAGAGCGGCCGACGGCTGTTCGCGGCCGCCAAGGATCCGAAGGAGCTGTGGTTCGATCGCGAGATTCGTCACACCCGGTTCGACACCGCCTATCCGGAGGAATACGAGCGCCGGGTCGTCGCCTTCTTCGACCGCGCGCTCGCACCGCAGACGCCCGCCGGCGAACCCGCGCGCTGACGCGGAAGCCGGTAAGATCGACGCCGCCTATGAGCCGTCTTTTCCTTCAGACCGTCATCCTGCTCAGCGTCGCCAACATCTTCATGACCTTCGCCTGGTACGCGCACCTGCGCAATCTCTCCGGCCGGCCGTGGTACATCGCCGCGTTCGTCAGCTGGGGCATCGCGCTGTTCGAGTACTTGCTGCAGGTGCCCGCCAACCGCATCGGCTACACCGAGCTGAGCCTGTCGCAGCTCAAGATCCTGCAGGAAGTGATCACGCTGACGGTGTTCGTGCCGTTCGCGATTCTGTACATGAAGACGCCGTTCAAGCTCGACTTCCTCTGGGCGGGGCTCTGTCTGGTCGGCGCCGTCTACTTCATGTTTCGCTCGTGAGCGCGGTGCGTATGCTGGAAACGGCCGGACAGCTTACGACGCGCCGGCCGCGTGCGGCTTGAGGACGGCGTAGAGCGCCGCCATCATCGGCGTCGCCACCCCGGCCGACTGTCCGCGGCGCACGACCGAGCCGGGCAGCGACTCCACCTCGATGCGCTTGCCCTGCGACAGGTCGATGAGCAGCGACGAGCGCGTCGAGGCGGGAATGCCGTCGACGTATTTCGAGATCCGATCGATCGCGTCCGGTGGGAGCGGCACGCCACCCGCGCGGGCGACCGACTCGACCTCGGCCACCGCCTGGAGGAACGCCGCCCTGCCGCCGGCATCGGCCCAGATCGGCCCGATCGGCAGGCGCGCCGCGCCCGTGAACGCGGCGAACGGCGCGAGGTAGGTGAACTTCTCCCAGACCGGGATGCGCGCATCGGCGACGGCTTCGGCGTGGATGTCGGCCGCTTCGAGCAGCGTCTCGATCGCCCGCACGCGCGGCGACACCTGTGCCGGCGGATCGAAGTACTCGCCGAACACGATGCGCCGGTGGCTTCCCGTCTGCCTGATGACGCCTGGCGCTTCGATCGCCGTCGCGATGTACGTCGGCCCGGCCAGCGTTCGATCGCGGCCGGCCACTTCAGCGACCTGATCCGGACTATCCACGCCGTTCTGCAGCGTGAGCACGACGGTGTCCGCACCAAGGAGCGGCGCGATCATCGGCAGCGCCGTCGGGTTGTCGTAGGTCTTGACCGCCAGGACGACGACGTCGACCGGACCGACGCGCGCGGGATCGCTTTCGGCGCCGACTCTGGCCGTGAAGTCGCCGACGGCCTCCGACTCGATGCGCAGGCCGGACGATCTGATCGCCTCGAGATGCGCACCGCGCGCGATCACGCTGACCTCGGTGCCGGCGCGCGCCAGCATCGCCGCGTAGTACCCGCCGACAGCGCCGGCGCCGATGAAGCAGAAGCGACTCATCGGTTCATTCTTATTCAACAGCACCCGCGGACGCTTCGGGCGCGCGGCGCCGGCGCCAGTGCAGATACGCCGGGATGCCAATCGCCAGCAGTCCGAGTCCGGCGATCGATTCAGCCGGACGTTCGATCAGCGTGTTGACCACGAGATAGATGGATCCGGCCACGAACAGCAGCGGCACCCACGGATAGCCCCAGACACGATACGGACGCGCCGCGTCGGGGCGCGCGCGACGGAGACGAAACAGCGCCAGCCCGCCGAAGACGCTGAACAGCACCGAGGCAAAGACCACGTAGGTGAACAACTGTTCGTAGGTGCCCGTGAGCGCGAGCAGCGACGACCACGCCGCGAGCGCGACGACGGCGACGTGCGGGCTCCTGAAGCGCGGGTGAATGGCGGCGGTCGATCGGAAGAACAGGCCGTCGCTCGCCATCGCGTACGCGACGCGCGAGGCGCCGAGCAGCACGGCGGCGTTGGCGCCGAACGTCGACGTCAACACCGTCAGCGCGATGATCGAGGCGCCCGCCGGACCCACCAGAGCAGTCGCCGCCGCCTCGGCAATCCGCGGCGAGCCGCTGATCCGTTCGATCGGCAGGGCGTAGAGATAGGCCAGATTTACCGTCAGATAGATCGCCATGATCGCCAGCAGGCCCGTCGTCAGAGCGCGCGGCACCGTGCGCGCCGGATCGCGCACCTCCCCGCCGGCGAAGGTCAGGAAGTAGTAACCCTCCGTCGTCCACAGCACCGCGATGAGCGCGACGCCGAAGGCCGACGTCACTGACGCGACGCCCGCCGGAATCACAGGCGTCCAGGACGGCGACGTCGTCGCTGCCGCGATCGCGAAGATCGGCAGGAGCAGCAGGCCGGTGACGCGCGCGACCGTTAATGCCGCGGTGGTGATGCTTCCGGCACGAACGCCGCGGTAATTGATCGCGCCGAGCGCGGCGATGGACAGGACCGCCACCACCTGGTGCGCCGCGATCGTCCAGGTCACCGGACCCAGTGGCACGGTCGCGATCGTGCGCTGCTCCGAGAACGCCGGAAAGAAGTAGCTGAAGTAGTGCGCGAACCCGATCGCGACCGCGGCGATGCCGCCGCCGAGGACGACGAGAATCGTGACCCAGCCGTAGAGGAACCCGACCAGCGGACCGAAGGCTTCGTGCAGGAAGACGTAGACGCCGCCGGCCCGGGGGAACATCGCGCCGAGCTCGGCGTAGGTGAGCGCGCCGCAGAGTGCGAGCAGACATCCGGTCGCCCACGCCAGCATCAGCAGCGTCGGCGACGGCAGCGCCTCGGCCATGCTGCCGGTGGTGAGAAAGATGCCCGATCCGATGACGCTGCCAATGACGACGAGCGTCGCCGTGACCGGACCGATCGCGCGCTCGAGCGACGTCGGCGGCATGCGCGCGCGCATTATACTGGCGCACCGCTCCAAGGAGGCCGCGATGAGTCCGGTGCTGAAATCGCTGCTGTGGTTGACGCTGGCGGTGGTCGGCGTGGCGATCTGGACCTATGGGTCACGGATGGCGCCGGCGGGCGCGGCGCCGCAGCGGGTGTCCGACCTCGAGTTCATCAAGATGACCGATCCGTGGCCGTATCCGTTCTCGTCCGCGGTCAAGACCGGATCGCTCATCTTCACGTCGGGTCAGATCGGGTCTCGCGTCGTCGACGGCAAGCCGGTCCTGGTCGCCGGCGGCATCGATGCCGAAGCGCGTCAGACCATGGACAACATCAAGGCGATCGTCGAACGCGCCGGGTCGTCGATGGATCGGGTGGTGAAGTGTTCGGTGATGCTCGCCGACATGAGCGAGTGGCCGCGATTCAACGAAATTTACGCGACCTACTTTCCGGGGTCGAAGCCGGCGCGATCGGCCTGGGGCGCCACGGCGCTGGCGCTTGGCGCGCGGGTCGAAGTCGAGTGCATCGCCGCGACGCGATGACGGCCGGGGAGGCG
>DASTCC010000411.1:0-6303 GCA_035711465.1 Vicinamibacterales bacterium | reverse complement strand
CGCCCAAGCCCCAAGGCCCAACCCATGCCCTGGCCCCTGCCCATCGATCCCTTCCTGCCCGAGATCCTCGACGCCGTGCGCTCGCGGCGGGCGGTCGTCGTGACGGCCGCGCCCGGGGCGGGCAAGACGACGCGCGTGCCGCCGGTGCTGGCCGAGGACGGGCCAGTCCTGTTGCTGCAGCCACGGCGCGTCGCGGCGCGGGCGATCGCGCGGCGGATCGCGGTCGAGCGGGAGTGGACGCTCGGCAGGGAGGTCGGCTGGCACGTGCGATTCGAGCGGCGGTTCTCCGACGACACGCGAGTGCTGGTCGCGACCGAGGGGATCCTGACCGCGCGCCTGCAGGACGATCCGCTCGCCGCCGCGTTCCGAACGATCGTCATCGACGAGTTTCACGAACGCAGTCTCTTCGCCGACGTCGGACTCGCGCTCGCACGGCAGGCGTGGCTGGCGCGTGACGATCTCCGCTTGGTGGTGATGTCGGCGACGCTCGATGCGAATCGCGTCGCCGCCTATCTCGGCGGCTGTCCGATCGTCACGGCGCCGGGACGATCGTTCCCGCTCGAAGTGTCGTATCGCCCTGGCGTGTCGATCGCCGCAGCGATCGCTGACGTCGTCGCACGCACGCGCGGCGCGGTGCTGTGCTTTCTTCCGGGCGCCCCGGAGATCCGTCGCGCGACGTCCGATTTGGCCGGACGTCTACCGTCGAACGTGCCGGTGCTTCCGCTTCATGGCGGACTCGACGCCGATGCGCAGGACGCGGCGCTCGAGCCCGGCGCCGGCACGCGCGTGATTCTCGCGACCAACCTCGCCGAGACCACCCTCACCGTGCCCGACGTCGTCGCCGTCGTGGACACCGGTCTGCACAAGGTCGCGCGCTACGATGCCGAGCGCGGCATCGACAGTCTCGAGACCGAGCGCATCTCGCAGGACTCGGCGGATCAGCGCGCCGGACGCGCCGGACGGACCGCGGCGGGCGTCGTCGTTCGGTTGTGGGATGCACGCGATCGACTTCGGGCGCATCGCGAAGCCGAGATTGCGCGAGTCGATCTCGCGGCGGCGGTGCTCGACGTCATGGCGTGGGGCGGCGACGCGCGCACGCTCGACTGGTTCGAGGCGCCGACAGCGCACGCGATCGATGCCGCGCACGATCTGCTCGCGCGGCTCGGCGCGATCGACGCCGGCCGGCTCACGGCGCTCGGCGCACGGCTGCAGCGGCTGCCGATCCACCCACGTCTTGGCCGTCTGCTGCTCGAGGCGGGCGCCGGCGGGATGGCGGCGCGCGCGTGCGCGATTCTCTCGGAGCGTCACTTCGCGCCGGCGCGTCACGGCACGACGGACTGCGATCTGCTTGCCGCCGCCGAGCGCGGCGATCTGCCGCCGCACGTCCTGCGCGTCGCCGCGGATCTGGGCCGTCAGGCCGCTGAGGCCGGCGCCCCTCACACCGATGAGCGGTTCCGGCGCGCCGTTCTCGCCGCCTACCCCGATCGCGTGGCCAGGCGCCGCGAAGCCAACGGCGATCGCCTGCTGCTCGCGAGCGGCGCCGGCGCGCGTCTCGGACGCGACAGCGGCGTCACCACGCACGAGTTTCTCGTCGCCGTCGACGTCGCCGGGGCCACGAGGCCGGGAGACGAAGCGCTGGTACGC
Source organism: Vicinamibacterales bacterium (assembly GCA_035711465.1). GTDB lineage: Bacteria > Acidobacteriota > Vicinamibacteria > Vicinamibacterales > SCN-69-37 > DASTCC01. The sequence continues at coordinate 4,659 of DASTCC010000411.1, read as the reverse complement.
ATGGCCACGGGGATCGAGAAGAGCTGGCTGCGGCCGAACCGCAGCGAGATCCGCCATCGCATCGACGACGACGGCCGTGTCGGCGCCGAGCGCGTCACGGCCTATGACGCGATTGAGTTGAACGTCGAATCGGTCGCGCCCGATCCGCTCGAGGCGTCACGACTGATCGAAGCGGCCGTGCTCGCCAATCCCGATGAAGCGGCGCTTCGTCTCATTCGCCGCCTGACATTTGCCCGGCAGCCGGTCGATCTGCCGGCGCTCGTCCACCGCGCCGCGCAAGGCGCGCGATCCGTTGACGAGGTGCGGCTCGAGCATGTGCTGGACGCGTCGACGCGGCGGGCGCTCGATCGTGACGCGCCGGTCGCGCTCACGCTGCCGAGCGGCCGCGAGTGCCGGCTCGACTATCGCGACACCGGGCACGTCGTCGCATCGGCGAAGCTGCAGGAACTGTTTGGTCTGGCGGCGTCGCCCCGTCTGGGTCCAGGGCGCGTGCCGGTCACGTTCGAACTGCTGTCGCCCGCGGGCCGGCCCGTGCAGGTGACGTCGGACCTCGAGAGCTTCTGGCGGACCGGTTATCCCGAAGTGAAGAAGGAACTGCGCGCGCGCTACCCGCGCCATCCCTGGCCCGACGATCCGTGGTCTGCGCGCCCTACGGCCAGGCCGATTCCCCGCAACACCCCGAAGCCCCGAGCGTAGCGAGGGCGCGGCCGCTACGCGGCCGGCTTCGGGAACTAACGAGCCGCCACCGTCATTACTCCACCAGACAGACGCCCGGGAGCCAGACCGGGCATCGCTCATCAAGGAGAACGACGATGTCGAGTCGGCTCATCGTGTTCGCGGCCGCCCTGTTGGTGTGCTCGTCGATCGCAGTGTTTCCGCAAGGTCAGTCCGCGCCCCCGGCGGGCCAACCCGCCGTGGCGATTGTCGAAGGCGTCGTGAGCGATGCCAGTCAGCGCGCGCTGACCGGCGCGATCGTGAACCTCGAGCAGGCGGGAGGCGTCGTACGTCGTTCGACGACCGACGCGCAGGGTCGTTTCCGTTTCGTCAATCTCAGCGGTGGCCGCTACACCGTGCGCGTCGCGATCGACGGATTCAAGACGCTGGTCCAGAACGTCACCGCCACGGCCGGCCAGACGTTGACGCTCTCGCTGACGATGGCTGTCGGCGCGCGCACCGAGACCATGCAGGTCGCCGACATGGCCAACGCCAAGTCCGTGGCCACAGCGCCAGCGCCACCGCCGGCTCCTGCCACAGTGCCGTCGCCACCGGTGACGCTTTCCGAGAGCCTGCGATCGGGAGTGGTCGACGCACGCACGGTCGCCGCCGGCGGACGCAGCGGCGGGGTCGGTTACGCGCAGGGGCAGGTACTCGAGCGCGCGCCGTGGCAGCAGCGGCCTGTGTTCAACACCGAGTCGTACGCGCACATCGAGACCAATCCGTTCAAGCTCACCGCCGACGACCCGTTGTCGACGTTCGCCGCCGACGTGGACACCGCGTCGTACACGAACGTGCGGCGCTTCCTGAACAACGGCCAGCTGCCGCCGGTTGACGCGGTGCGCGTCGAGGAGCTCATCAACTACTTCCATTTCCAGTACCCCGACCCGCAGGGCGATCGGCCGGTGTCGGTCACGACCGAAGTCGGCGACGCGCCGTGGGCGCCGTCGCACAAGCTCGTCCTCGTCGGCATGAAGGCGAAGCCCATCGACGATCGCCGGGTCGGCGGCCGCAACATCGTGCTGCTCATCGACGTCTCGGGCTCGATGAACAGCCCCGACAAGCTGCCGCTCGTGAAGACCGGCCTGCGCATGTTCGTCGACACCCTGCGCGACGACGATCGCATCGCCATCGTCGTCTACGCCGGCGCCAGCGGCCTGGTGCTGCCGTCGACGTCCGCGCGCCAGCGCCAGCGCATCCACGACGCGCTCGAGTCGCTGCAGGCGGGCGGATCCACCAACGGCGGGCAGGGACTGATCCTTGCCTACAAGGCCGCGAGCGAGAACTTCATCAGGGGCGGCGTCAACCGCGTGATTCTCGCCACCGACGGCGACTTCAACGTCGGCGTCACCAGCCAGGGCGATCTCTGGCGGCTCATCGAAGAGAAGAAACAGTCGGGAATCTTCCTGTCCGTGCTCGGCGTCGGCACCGGCAACCTCAAGGACTCGACGATGGAGATGCTGGCCGACAAGGGCAACGGCCACTACGCGTATCTCGATTCGCTCTACGAAGCGCGCCGCGTGCTCGTGCGCGAGGGCGGCGCGACGCTCGAGACCGTCGCCAAGGACGTCAAGTTCCAGGTCGAGTTCAATCCGGCGCGCGTCGCGGCGTGGCGGCTCATCGGCTACGAGAACCGGCTGCTCGCGCACCAGGACTTCAACAACGACAAGAAGGATGGCGGCGAACTCGGCGCCGGTCACACGGTCACGGTGCTCTACGAAATCGTGCCCGCCGGTGTGAAGCTGCCCGACGAGCTCGCGAGCGAGGACGGCCGAAAGCCGATCGACGATCTCGTCTACCAGTCCGATCGTCGTCCGAGCGGCGGCAGCGCCGATCTGCTGACGGTCAAAGTCCGTTACAAGGCGCCCGATGCGGACGTCAGCTCGCTGATGACGCAGCCCGTACGCGGCAACGGCAATGCGGTTCGCGCCCTGCCGTTCGCGTCGGCGGTCGCCGAGTTCGGCATGCTGCTGCGCGACACCAAGGCGTCGGCTGAACGCTGGACCGCCCTCGGCCAGCGTCTGCGGTCGCTCCCTGTCGCCGTCGACGACGCCGCGGATCGGCAGGGGTTTGTGGAGATGGTGGAGCTGGCGGCGGGGTTGCGGCGGATCGGCGGCAGGTAGCTTCGCGGCGTCCGGCTCGGGGCTCGAGATTCGGGGCTCGGGGGCTTGTCTGGCCTCGAGCCTCGAGTCCCGAGCCCCGAGCCACGCGTGCCTCAGTTAATCTATTGAGCGTCTTGCGTCGTCTGTTACCGCCCGCGTATCTCCAGCAGCACGGCCACGCCGAACGTGTCGAGCTTTCCGCCGATCGGTCGTTTCGGGCCCGCAACAAGGTGAGCTACCGGCTCGCGCATTGGCCGATCTGGATTTTCGTGTTCTTCATCGCGCCGGGCCCGATTACGTTCGAGCTGTTCGCGCACGGGCCAACCGGCGCGATGGGATGGTGGTTGCTGGCCGTGCTGATCGGCACGGGCATCGCCGGCTATCTGGGCCGGTTGCCCGGCGTCGAGCCGGCGCCGTACATCCTGCGCTTCAACGAGGATCGACCGAATCCGCTCTACCGCCGGCTCTGCTACACGCTCGCGTGGAGCGAAGTGGTGAGCTACGGTCTGCTCAACATCGCCGGCCTGATCGACGCGATCGTCAACGGCACGTGGCGGCTGCGCGCCATCTACGACGCCTGGTACCTGCCGATCGCGGTGACGATGTGGGTGCTGGGGGCGATCGGGTGGCTGCCGCGTGTGCGACGATCGACGCGAGGCGAGGGCTACGAGCGGCGCTACTTCTACGGCTCGGTCTGGGCGGTGGCGGTGGCGCAGCCGATGCTGTGGTTCATGTGGAAGGCGCTGCCGCAGACCCGTACGGCCGACGTGGTCAAGCTCGTCGTCTTCCTCGGCATCCTTGTTTATCTAGGTAACCTCGCGCGGCGCGGCCTCCTCCCGCGTACGCGACCCATCCTGCCAGGAGAGTCCGCCGTTGCCGACTGAACGGCTCGCCGAAGACCGATCGACCGCGGCGTCGCTGAAGGATCGGCTGCTCGCGTTCGTCGCCGAGCGGATGCCGTTCGCGATGCCGGTCGTCGCAGCCGCGGCGGCGGTGGCGATCAAACGCGAACCGGTGGGCAGCGACGGCATCGAGGCGCTGCGCGGCGCGTTCGCACGGCAGCTGCGCAAGTCGGTGAAATGGCCGGAGGTTCCGGCAGGGATCGAAGTGGCGCCGGGCGTGTCGATCGACGCGCGGCTGGCGCAGGGCGTGGAAGAAGTCGTCGATCTCTGCGACGGCTGGCTGCAGCGCGAGGCAATTGCGCGGACCCTGACCGGCGAGGAGCGGATCGAGATCCTGCGCGGGATGATCCTCACGCGCGCCGTGGACACCCGGCTGAAGATGTTCTTCACGGGATCGGAAGTGCGCTACGGCAACACGCCGTTTCAGGGGAAGGGTTTTCGATCGCTCGGTCAGGAAGCGATCTATGCGGCCGCCATCCGGCTGCGCCGCGGGCCGGCGTGGCGCGCCGCGTCCGGCGAGTGGCAGGGCGACGTCGTGGCGCCGATCATCCGGGATCTCGGAGCGGCGCTGGCGATGCGGCCGGAGCCCGAAACGGTGCGGATGGTGCTGAACGCGCAGATGGGAAAGGCGGGGCCGCCGATGGACGGCCGCGACCTTCACGTCGGCGATCTGACGTGGGGCATCCTTCCCGCCGCCGCGCCGCTCTCGATCTCGTCGCTGACCGCGGCCGGGATGGCCATGGGCTTCGTGCGCCGCCGCGAGGACCGCGTGGTCGTGTCGTTCATCGGCGAGGGCGGCACGTCGCTCGGCGAGTGGCACGAGGCGATCAACCTGTGCGCCGCGCATCGCCTCCCCGCGATCTTCTGCCTGCAGAACAACCAGACCGCCCTCTCGACTCCCGTGCGGGAGCAGAGCGCCGTGCGCGTGTTCGCCGACAAGG
>DASTCC010000410.1:0-8660 GCA_035711465.1 Vicinamibacterales bacterium | reverse complement strand
GCCGATACCGGCGATCAGGCCGACCATCACCAGACCCACGAACACCGCGGCGCTGGTCGCCCAGGAGACGTGCGGACGGGCGTTGACCGGGACGAGCGGGATCAGGATCGCCACCTTGCTCAGGCTCCAGGCGACGAGCAGGCCGACGAGGCCGCCGGCCAGGGTGATCGCCAGCGCCTCGAAGAGCAGCCCGGCGTAGATCGATCGACGGGTGGCGCCGAGGGCGCGACGGATGCCGATCTCGTTCGCGCGCTCGCGGACCGAGGCCACCAGCACGTTGGTGACGCCGACCGCACCGACGATCAGCCCGATCGCGCCGACGAGCGCGCTGAGGATGCGCAGTCCCACCGTCAGGCGGTTGAAGAGACGCGCCTGCTCGATGGTGTTGCGCAGCTTGAGCTCGCCGCCGGTTTCGCCCCTCAGGCGGCGCTGCCGGTCGAGCACGGCGCGCGCCTCGCGCACCGCAGCGGCCTCGGTGGTCATCGATCGCAGCCGGAAGCGCAGGCTCGAAATCGCGTCCTCGCCATGGAACGCCTCGGCGGCGGCGCGGAACGGGACGTAGACGACGTCGTCGAGCCGCGATCGCAGATCGCTGTCGGGATCGCCGACCCAGGCGAGTTCGCCGACGACGACGAAGGGCCAGCCGCCGATGCGGACGCACTGGCCGAGCGGCGAGTCGCTGCCGAAGAGCGTTCGCGCCGCCGCGGCGCCGAGCACCGCGACGCGGGCGCCGCGCCACTGCTCCTCGGGCAGGAAGGTCCGGCCGCCGCGCGCCCGCAGCTGCAGAATCGCAAAGCCGTCCGACGTCAAGCCGCGCGTCTCCAGCCCGTCGGCGACGCGATCGCCGGCGACGATCGGCAGCGCCGCGCTGTTCTCGGCCGAGGCGAGGTCGAAGTACTCGCTCGTCGCGAGGACGACCGCTTCGTCACCCAGGCGCAGCGTTGTCGGCAGGTGCCGCGGATCCTGAAGGCCGCGGTGCGGCTCTGCGGCGAACTCGAGGACGTTGCCGCCGGCCGAATGAATCTGCGCGAGCACGAATCGATCGAGACCCGAGATCACCGCCACCAGCAGCACGACGCCGGCGATGCCGGTGCCGATGCCGACCGCCGAGAGCGTCGCCTGCAGGCGCCGCGTCGCCAGGCTGGTGCCGGCCTCGGCGATGAGCGTACCGCTGACGATGACGAACCGGGCGAGGGCGCGGCGCATCGCGGTCATCAGCGGCAGAGCACGACCTCGCCGCGCTCCAGGCCGCCGCGGACCTGCATGCGATCCGGCTGCACCGCGCCGAGCTGAATCTCGCGCCGCACCGGGCCTTCAGGCGTGTTCATCAACGCGTACGACGCGCCGTCCTGATCGGTCCAGACGCAGCGGTGCGACACCACGATCGCTTCGGCTTCCTGGCCCAGTACGATCTCGGCTTGCGACGGCACGTTCACCCACGTGTTCGGCACGTCAGTGAGGGCGACGACGATCGGGAAGGTCGAGAGGCGCGATCGGTCGTCGACCTCGCCGGCCGTCGACACGGTCTTGACGACGCCGGTGAGCGTTCGGCCGTCGCCGGCGTCGATGCGGATACGCGCGGTGAGCCCGGGCCGCAGCTGTTCGGCATCGGCGGCGGTGACGCGCGCGTAGAACGCCGAGCGTCGCGCGTCGCCGAGCGTCATCAGCACGGTGCCGCCGGCGGCGGACTGTCCGACCGCCGAGACGCCGGCGCCGACCTCGACCAGCCGGCGCAGGACGAAGGCGTCGAACGGCGCCCGGACGATGGTGTGATCGAGCTGCGCCTGGGCGCGAGCGAGGTTCGCGCGCGCTTCGGCGACGGCGGCGCGGCTGCTGGCGCGGCTGCGGCGATGACGCTCGAGTCCGCGTTCGGCGACCTTGACCTCGAGCTGACGCGACTCGAGCTCGTCGCGCGAGATCACGCCGTTGTCGTAGAGCGCCTTGGCGCGCGCGTAGGCGCGGCGCTTCAGCTCGACCTCGCCTTCGTCGACGTCGAGCTCGGTCGCGGCGTCCTGGAGCTGCACCTGGCGCAGGTGCGCCTCGGCTTCTGCGAGCTGCGAGGTGGCGATGCGATTGTCGAGGCGCGCCAGCACCTGGCCGGCGGAGACCCGGTCGCCCTCCTTGACCATGACCGCCTCGACCAGCCCGGAAATCTCGGCGCGGACGTCGATCGTCACCGCCGGCTTCACCACGCCCGACGCGATCAGCGTCCGTTCGACCGGCGCGGATCCGACGGTTTCGAGCGAGCGATAGCCGAGCTCGGCGGAAGGGCGGGAGATGAACGCGCCGAATCCGGCAGCCGCGACGGCCAGCGCGCCCAGGCCGACGTAGAAGGTGGTTCGTGACATGGCGAGGCGTCCTCCCTTCAAGCCGTTGAAAGGACGACCGTGCCGCTAGCTGGGGGAGAGCGGAGGTCTGGGGGAGCTCCGATCAGTTATCGGCAGCGATGACGGGGTTCTTCACCAGAGCCGGTCGGACAGAAGGCCGACGCTGACGGCGTAGGCGTTGGAGCAGTTGTAGTCCAATATCGACAGGTAGTTACGGTAGGCCAGGAAGTGCCGGGACTGGCCGCGGATGAGCGACGCCTGCATGTCGGCCCTGGGCAGCGCCGCGCCCGACGGCAGCCGGACACCCAATTTGGCCCATTCGGCAAGCGGCCGGGGCACGGTCAGCTCGCGGAGGGCACCGCAGCCCGACGACCGCATCGGGACCTCGCGGTCGATCCGGTCGAGCGCGCTCCGGCTCACCTTGACCTCGCGTCCCCAGCGCTCGCCATCGACCCAGCCTGCCGACTTCAGGTAGTTGGCGATCGACCCGAACACGTCGGCCGAGCTGCTCCAGATGTCGGCCCGGCCGTCGCCGTCGAAGTCGACGGCGTGTTTGAGATAGCTCGAGGGCATGAACTGCGGCTGGCCCATCGCGCCGGCCCACGACCCCTTCATCTGATCGATGCTGATCTGGCCGCGATCGAGGATGGTCAGCGCTTCGAACAGCTCGGCGCGGAAGAGGCGCGAGCGGCGCGGGTCGTAGGCGAGCGTCGCCAGCGCCGCGACGGTCGGATAGGTGCCGGTGAAGCGTCCGAAGTTCGATTCCAGGCCCCACACCGCGATCAGGACCGGCGGCGGCGGCCCGTACTTGCCCGCAACTTTCGACAGCAGCGACGCGTGCTGCTTCCGCATCGCCTTGGCCGTCGTCGTCGTCCTGGCGGTGAGCCACTGGCGCACGTAGGAGTCGAGCGACTGCACCCGTTCCGGCTGGGCGCGATCGCGCGCGACGACGACGTCGTTCGGCGCGGTGACGGTGGCCAGGGCCGCGTCGAGCGTGGCTGCGCTGATGCCGCGCGAGAGCGCTTCGTTGCGCAGCTCGGCGAGCCACTGATCGAACGGGGGCCGCTGATCCTGCTGCGGCGCCGGCGGTGGCGGCGTCGGATCCTGCGGCGCCGGCGCCGCCGCCAGCGCGAGGGCGGCCGTCAAGGCAAGGGCGAGCGGTTTCACGCTACTCGTCGTCTTCCTTGGCTTCGCCGCGCTCGGCCTTCGAGGCCGCGACGATCTTCGCGTGCAGGTGTCCCGGCACTTCGTCGTAGTGCGAGAACTCCATGTGGTACGAGCCGCGCCCGCCGGTCGTCGACGTCAGCGTCTGCTCGTAGGTCAGCATCTCGGCCATCGGCACGGTGGCGCGGATGATCGTCGACGTGCCGCGCGTGTCCATGCCGGCGATGCGCCCGCGGCGGCTGTTGAGATCGCCCATCAGATCGCCGGCGAAATCCGACGGCGCGTAGACCTCGACGTTCATGACCGGCTCGAGCAGCGTCGGCCGCGCCCGCGACATGCCGTCGCGGAAGGCGAGCCGCCCGGCGAGCTTGAACGACAGCTCGTTCGAGTCGACGTCGTGATACGAGCCGTCGAACACGGTGACGCGGAAGTCGACGACGGGGTAGCCGGCGAGGTAGCCGCGCATGCGCGTCTCCTGGATGCCCTTCTCGACCGCCGGCACGAACTGCCGCGGGATCGCGCCGCCGAAGATGTCGTCGACGAACTCGAAGTCCGAGCCGCGCGCCAGCGGCTCCATCCGGATCTTGCAGTCGCCGAACTGGCCGTGGCCGCCGGTCTGCTTCTTGTGGCGGCCGTGCGCCTCGACCTTCGCGGTGATCGTCTCGCGATAGGGAATCCGCGGCGGCTTGAGGTTGACTTCGACGTGGAACCGGCGCCGCAGCTTCGCGACCGTGACTTCGATGTGCAGCTGACCCTGGCCGGAGAGCAGCAGCTCGTGCGTCTGCTCGTCGCGGCCGTAGCCGATCGACGGATCTTCCTCGCGCAGCCGCTGCATCGCCTGGCCGATCTTGTCCTCGTCGCCGCGCGTCTTCGGCTCGATCGCATACGCGAGCACCGGTTCCGGGAATTTGACCGGCGGGACGATGAACCCCGCGTTCCGGTCGCCGAGCGTGTCGCTCGTGTGCGTGTCTTTCAGCTTGGCGACGGCGCCGAGATCGCCGGCGCGGACCTCCGGCACGTGCGTGTGCGTCTTGCCCATCACCGCCAGCACGTGTCCGAAGCGCTCGGACGAGTCGCGGGTGACGTTGGCGACGGTGGCGTCGGACTTGAGCACGCCGGAGAGCACGCGGAAGAGGGTGATCCGTCCGGCGAACGGATCGGCGACCGTCTTCCACACCCAGAGCACGAGCGGATCGCTGTCCTTGGCGGCGCGCGTCACCGACTCGCCCTTGGCGTCGGTCCCGACGAACGGACGCTCCGCCGGCGATTGCACGTAGGTGACGATGGCGTCGGCCAGCGGCGGCGCGCCCACGTTGAGCGCGCCCGAGGTGCAGAACACTGGAAACAGCGCGCACCTGCGGATGGCGCGGCCGAGACCGTCGGCGAGCTCTTCCTGCGTCAGCGTGCCGGCCTCGAAGAACTTCTCCATCAGGCTGTCGTCGGCCTCGGCGACCATCTCGATCAGCGCCTCGCGCGCCGTCTTCGCCGCATCCGTCATGCCGTCGGGGACGGCGCCTTCGGTCATCCTGCCCGACCCGTCGGTCGCGAACGTGTAGGCCTTCATCGCGACCAGGTCGACGACACCTTTGAAGTCGCGTTCCTGCCCGATCGGCAGCTGCAGCGGCACGCAGTTGCGGCCGAGCGTGGAGTGAATCGACTCGAGAGCGCGCTCCATGCTGGCGCGCTCGCGATCGAGCCGATTCAAGACGATGAGCCGGGGCAGGCTGAGCTCTTCAGCGGCTTCCCAGACCTTCTCGGTGGAGACCTGGACGCCGGACACCGCATCGACGACGACCAGGGCGGCGTCGGCGACGCGCAACGCGGCGCGCGCCTCGCTCAGGAAATTGCCCATGCCCGGCGTGTCGATCAGATTGACCTTGCACTTGTTCCACTCGAAGTAGGCGGGCGACGCCGCCAGCGTGTGCTTGCGGGCGATGGCTTCCTCGTCGTAATCGGTGACGGTGCTGCCTTCGTCGACGCGTCCCAGCCGGTTGACGGCGCCGGCGTCGAACAGCAACGCCGCAGCCAGCTGGGTCTTGCCCGAGCCGCTGTGCCCCACGAGCGCCACATTGCGGATGCTCGGGGCGTCAAAGACCTTCATAGGGGAGGCCCTCCTATGAGGCGCATCATATAAGTACTCGGGTAATCGGGTAATCGGGCGATCGGGTAATCGCCGGCCGGGTCATCGGGCGATCGGGCGATCGCCGGTCGGGTCATCGGGCGATGGGCGATCGCCGGTCGGGGTCATCGGGGGATCGCCGGGTCGGGTCATCGGGTCATCGCGCATCAGGGAGTAGCTCGGTTCCGGCGGGAGGTTTACGTCGTCGATTTCGGATTGGCCGATTACCCGACCGGCGATCCCCCGATCGCCCGATGACCCGATTGTCGATTCGGAGGCTATTCGTACCGAAGCGCTTCAATCGGATCCAGACGCGAAGCGCGAATCGCCGGTACCATGCCAAAAAACACGCCGACGCCGGCGGAGAAGCCGATGCCGATCGCGAACGACCACCACGGCAGCGAGACCGGGAAGCCGGTGCCGTAATGGACGGCGAGGCCGACGCTGGCGCCGATGGCGATGCCGAGGAGGCCGCCGGCCGAGGTGAGGAAGACCGCCTCGAGCAGGAACTGCCAGAGGATCTCGACGCGGCGGGCGCCGAGGGCTTTGCGCACGCCGATCTCGCGTGTCCGTTCGGTGACGCTGATCGTCATGATGCTCATCACGCCGATGCCGCCGACGAGCAGCGCGATCGACGACAGCACGACCAGGGCCAGAAACGTCGCCTGCGTGATCTGATCCCAGAAGGCGAGGACCGCGTCCTGCGTGACGATGTCGAAGTCGTTCGGCTCGTCGAGGCGCAGGCCGTGGCGGATGCGCATGATCTCCTCGATCTCGTTCATCGCTTGATCGCGCGGTACCCCCTCGCGCGGCACCGCGGCGATCTGGACGCTGCTCGACTGCCCGCCGCCGCGCATCACGACGTTGGCGCGGAACCCGAACTGTTTCTGCCACGTCGTCTGCGGGACGACGACGAAGTCGTCCTGGCCGACGGAGAAGCCGCCCGGGCTGGGCCGCTTCGCCATCACGCCGATGACCGTGTAGAGATAGAGCCCGAGGCGGACCTGCTTGCCGATCGGATCCTCGACCGGGAACAGCGCCACCTTCGCCGTCTGGCCGAGGACGATGACGTTCTGCCGCCGCTGGACCTCGTTGGCCGTGAAGAAACGGCCCGACTCCATCGCCAGCGCGTTGACGTACGGCCACCGGTCGGTGACGCCGAAGACGATCAACGGCTTGGTGCGCTGCCCGCGATAGTAGACGCGCTCCTGCCGGCTGCCCGGGCCGCCCGCGCCGATGGTGACGTCGACGACCTCGATCGAGGGCGCGTCGCGCTCGATCGCCTCGGCGTCGCGCGGGGTGATGTTCGGGCGGCGCATGATCTTCTCGAAGTCCGCGCCCGACCCCAGGCTGATGCCCGAGAACTTCTGAATGTAGATCGTGTTCGGCCCGATCTCGCGAATCAGGTCGCGAAACGACTGATCGAAGCCCCGCACCAGCGAGGTGATGCCGACGATCGACGTGATCCCGATGACGATGCCCAGCACCGTCAGCGCCGAGCGCAGCTTGTTGCTCTTCAGCGTGTCCCACGACATCACCAGGATCTCGTTGAAAAGGGACCAGCGCATCATTCCCTCCGAAGCGCTTCGATCGGATCGAGCGCCGCGGCGCGCATCGCCGGATAGAGCCCGAAGAACAACCCGACCAGGGCGGTGACGCCGATGCCGAGCATCACCGACCAGCTCTCGACGATCGCCGGCAGCGGGCTGACCTGGCTGATCACCCAGGCGACGAGGAACCCGAGCCCGGTGCCGACCATCCCACCGAACGTCGACAGCGTGATCGACTCGGTCAGGATCTGCCAGAGGATGTCGCGCCGGCGCGCGCCGAGCGACTTGCGCAGCCCGATCTCGCGCGTCCGCTCGGACACCACCATCAGCATGATGTTCATGATGACGATGCCGCCGACCACGAGCGACATGCTGACCACGCCGATCAGGATCGCGAAGATGCCGGTCGTCGCCTGGCTGTAGAAGTTGAGGAAGGTGTCCGAGCTGAGGATGCCGAAGTTGTCGGGCTCACGCGGGCGCAACCGACGCGAGATCCGGAGCGCCAGACGGGTGTCGTCCTTCGCGACCTCGACCAGACTGGGATCGCTCGGCCGCACCGTCAGCGCCAGGCTCTGCCGCGACCCGAACAGCCGCTGCATCGCCTCGATCGGCACCACCACCCACTCGTCCTGCGACTGGCCGAGAATCGTCCCTTTCTTCGGGGCGACGCCGACGACGAGGAAGTGCGAACCCTGGATCGTGATCGTCTTGTCGATCGGGTTGAGCTGCCCGAACAGCTGATCGGCCGTGTCGTAACCGAGGATCGCCACCGGCCGGCCGACGTCGAACTCGCTCGGCGTGATCGGACGGCCCAGCTCGATCTGGGTCGTCGGGATGCTGATGAACTCCCTGGTGACGCCGCGAATCTGGACGCTGTCGACCTTCGTGCCGCGGTAGCGGACGTCGGTGCTGGCGCGGATCTCGGCCATCACCAGGCCGATGTTCGGGCTGGAGCCGCGGATCGCCTGCGCGTCGGCCATCGTCACCCGCGGGTTGCTCTGCGCGCGCAGCTGTTCCTCTTCGGTGAAGGTGATGCCCGTCCGCATCACCGTGAACGCGTCGGCGGCGAACTGGCTCTGGATCATGTCCTGGACGCTGGCGTTGAGGCCCTGCACGAGCGACACCACCGCGATGATCGAGGTCACCGCGACGATGTTGCCGAGCACGGTCAGGAGCGATCGGAGCTTGTTGGCCCAGATCGCCTGGAGCGCGATGCTCGCCGCTTCGAGGAACTGATACATGAGCCGCCGGACGTGCTAGCCGCCCGCCTTGGTCTCCGCCGTCGGCGCCCCGGTCGCCTTCACCTCGTCGCCTTCGCGCAGGTTTCTCACCGACGCGAACGGACCGGTGATCACCTCATCGCCTTCCTTGAGGCCGCTCAACACCTCGAAGTACTTCTCGCCGGCGATGCCGACCTTGACGGGCTGGAACACCGCGCGCCCGTCCTGGAGAAGGAAGACGCCCTCGATCTCCTTGCGTTCCTGGCCGGGCTCGAGCTCG
>DASTCC010000409.1:0-10832 GCA_035711465.1 Vicinamibacterales bacterium | reverse complement strand
GACGGTGAGCCTCGTCACTCTAACCGCCGGTGTTCCCGGATCGTTCTGCGGGCTCGGGCGTGTCGGAAACGATCGGTCGTCGCCGCATGCCGCGAGCAGGCACGTCAAGGCCAGACCGACGCCGATTGCGGATCGAGAAGCTTCAGTCCTCATACGCGCATAAACGAACGGGGGCGCAGAAACGTACACAGGACGTCGCCGGCCGGGCCCAGCTGAGTCGGCGCTCGTTAAACGCCGCTCCGGACTGCTCCGGCAGCAGCCGCTGTCTGGCCGCCTCGCTATACTGGCGCGATGACGCACCTGACTATTGCCCAGCTCGAGCAGGGCCTCAGCGAGATTCGCCGCGCCCCGAGGGACCAGGGCGTCCTGCGGATGGTCGTCCGACGCCCGGCGATCGGGGCGCGGGAGGTGCTTCGAGCCGGGCAGCTGGACGGGGCGGAGGGGTTGGTCGGCGACAACTGGAGCACCCGTGGCAGCCGGCGCACGCCTGACGGCCGCGCCCACCCGCTGATGCAGATCAACATCATGGGCGCCCGCACCATCGCCCTGATCGCCGGCGACGAAACCCGTTGGCCGCTCGCCGGCGATCAGCTGTTCGTCGATCTCGATCTCAGCGAAGAGGCCCTCCCAGCCGGATCGCGGCTGCGGATCGGCGACGCGGTGCTCGAAGTCACGACCGAGCCGCACACCGGCTGCCACAAGTTCGTGTCGCGCTTCGGCGTCGACGCCATGAAGTTCGTCAACTCGGCAACCGGCCGCAAGCTCCGTCTCCGCGGTCTGAACGCGCGGGTGATCTCGCCCGGACAGGTCCGGCCCGGCGACGCCGTCGTCCGGCTGCCGTCCCGCCCGGAGTAAGCTGGCGCGGGCGCCTCACCGGCGCCGGGAGGTTCGCGCATGACCCGCTCGGCCCTGATACTCGTGGCCGTTCTCGCCGGCGGCGCCTGGCTCGCCGCGCAGCCCGTCTATCGCGGCACCGATGTCTTTCCCGCGGAAGAGTTCGCCGGGCGCCGGCAGAAGGTGATGGCGCAGATCGGCGAGGCCGTCGCCGTCGTTCGCGGCACGACCGAGCCCCCGGGCGAGATGCCGCTGCGCCAGAACAACCAGTTCTTCTATCTCACCGGCGTCGTGGAACCGCGCGCGGCGGCGATCATCGACGGACGCTCGAAGCGGACGACGATTTTTCTGCTGCCGCGAAACGAGCGGCGCGAGACCAGCGCGTACGGGCCAGCGCTGACGCCGGGTCCGGAGGCGGTGAAAGCGACGGGCGCCGAGGCCGTCGTCGACGTCGAGGGATTCAGCGCTGCGATCCAGACGCTCGCCGCGGAGGGCCGGACCATCTACACGCCGCATCGCGCCGAGGTGCTCGGCAGCCAGTCCTCGGGCGACCCGACCCGGCTCTGGGCCGCCAACCAGCGCGACCCGTGGGACGGCCGCACCTCGCGTGAACTGCAGTTCGTCGAGAAGCTCAAAGCCGCCGCGCCCAGATCGGAGATCAAGGATCTCGATCCGATCCTCGACGCGCTCCGAGCCGTGAAGAGCGCCCGCGAGATCGCGGTGATTCGCGAGGCGACGCGCATCGCCGGCCTCGGCATCATGGAAGCGATGCGCGACGCGCGGCCGGGGATGTACGAATACGAGCTCCAGGCCGACGCCGAGTTCGTGTTCAAGAAGCACGGCGCCTTCGGGCCGTCGTACTTCGCGCTCGTCGCCACCGGTCCGAACACCTACTACACGCACTACCATCGCGCCACCGCGAAGCTCGCCGACGGCGATCTCGTGCAGTTCGACTACGCGCCGGACTTCAAGAACCATCAGTCCGACGTCACGCGCATCTTCCCGGCCAACGGCAGGTTCTCGCCGCGGCAGCGCGAGATGTACACGATCTACCTGCGGCTCTATCAGGCGCTGCTGACCTCGATCGAGGTCCACGCGACGCCGGCCGACGTCGTCCGCGAGGCGGTGGGGAAGATGGATCGGGTCATGACGGACTTCACGTTCACCGACGCGAAGGTTCGCGCCGCGGCCGAGCGCATGGTCGCAGGCTTCCGCAATCGCACCAACGTCCGCAGCCTCGGCCACAACGTCGGCCTCGAGGTGCACGACGTCGGCGGCCTGCAGGCCGAGACCTTCGAGCCCGGCCGGATCTTCACGATCGAGCCGCAGTTCCGGATCGAGGACGAGCATCTCGGCCTGCGGCTCGAGGACATGATTCTGATCACCGAGACCGGCGTCGAGATCATGAGCGCCTTCGTGCCGATCGAGATCGCCGACATCGAGAAGCTGATGGCCGAGCCCGGCCTCAGCGATCGCGCCATCCGCCGCTGATCGGGTCGTGCTGCGCGCGGTCCTCTTCGATCTCGGCAACGTCGTCACGTTCTTCGATCACGACCGCGCCTGCCGGGCGCTCGCGACGCTGGGCCGCGACGGGCTCGGCGCCGCCGACGTGCGCGAGCGCGTCTTCGCGTCCGGGCTGGAGCTCGACTTCGATTGCGGTCGGATCGACACCGCGGCCTTCGTGGCACGTCTGAAGAACGTGTGCGGCATCTCGGCGTCCGACGAGGACGTCGCCCGCGCGTGGGCCGACATCTTCACGCCGAACGAGCCGGTGTGGCAGCTGGTGCCGCGGCTTCGCCGCGCCGGACTGACGCTCGTCCTCGCCAGCAACACCAACGCGCTCCACTTCGACTGGCTGCGCCGGCACTACGCGGCGCCGCTGTCGTCGATGCACGCCTTCGCGCTGTCGTACGAGCTCGGCGTCGTCAAACCCGACGCGGCGTTTTTCGAAGCGGGCCTGCGGATCGCCAACGCGACGCCCGCCGAGACGCTGTTCGTCGACGACAAACCGGCCTACGTCGAGGCCGCTCGCGCGCTCGGCTTGCCAGCAGAGGTCTACACCCCCGCCGTCGATCTGAGTGCGATCGTCGAGGACCTCGGCGTCCGTCTGGAGGGATGATGGTGAAAATGACACGACACACCGCTTCGCATCGACGGCTGGCCCGATTGGGCGCCCCGTTGCTCGTCCTGTCGCTCGCCGGCTGTACGCGGCCCGCGCTTGCGCCAGGGACGCCGTCGCAGTCCGTCGACCTGTCGCGGGCGCAGTTCGTCGACTTGTCTCACACCTTCGACGAGCAGACGATCTTCTGGCCGACGGCCGATCGCTTCCGGATCGACAAGGTGTCCGATGGGCCGACGCCGGCCGGCTATTACTACGCGGCGAACAACTTCTTCACCGCCGAGCACGGCGGCACGCACCTCGACGCGCCGCGGCATTTCGCCGAGGGCCAGCAGTCGGCCGACCAGGTGCCGCTCGATCGACTCGTCAGTCCGGCCGTCGTCATCGATCTCGCGGCCGCCGCGGAAGCCAACGCGGACCTCCAGGTCGCCGTGACCGATCTCGAAGCGTGGGAGAAGACGCACGGGCGCATTCCCGACGGATCGATCCTCCTGCTGCGGACGGGATTCTCGCGCCGGTGGCCGGACGCCGCGCGGTATCTGGGTACGGCCGAGCGCGGTCCCGACGCCGTCGCGAAGCTGCACTTCCCGGGTCTCCACCCCGATGCCGCCAGATGGCTGGTCGCGAACCGCCGCGTCGACGCCGTCGGCATCGATACGGCGAGCATCGACTTCGGCCAGTCGACGCTCTTCGAGACGCACCGTACGCTCTCGGCCGCCAACATCCCCGCGTTCGAGAACCTGACGATGCTCGATCGGGTGCCGGCGACGGGCGCGTACGTGATCGCGCTGCCGATGAAGATCGGCGGCGGCAGCGGCGGGCCGTTGCGGGCGATGGCGATCGTGCCCGACGGCCGTTGACTCTTGAGTTTCTATGTTGTAGAAATAACGCATGGGCCGTGGCGACTACCTGGGCGAGTTCGAGCAGATCGTGCTCCTGGCCGTCGCCAGGCTCGGCGACGAGAGCTACGGCATGGAGATTCGGCGGGAGATCGAATCGCGCACCGGACGCGCCGTCTCGATCGGTGCGGTCTACGCCACGCTCGATCGCCTCGAGAGCAAGGGCTACGTCTCGCCGCACGATGAAGGCTCGGCCGGACGGGCCCGCCGCTTCTTCGCGCTGACCGCGTCCGGCGCCGACGCGCTCGAGACGGCGCGGGCAGTGCAGCAGAAGATGTGGGCCGGTCTCCGTTTGAAGAAGGCGGGACGGTAGCGATGCCGCCGCCGCGTTTGCCGCGCGCGCTGCTTGGCCTGGTGCTGCCTCCGGATCGCCGCGTGGCGATCGTCGGCGAGCTCGACACGGAGTTTCGGCGCCATATCGCGCCCGAGCGTGGCCGATGGCGCGCCGCGGCCTGGTACTGGCGCCAGGCGATCACGTCCCTGCCGCACGCGTTGCGACTGCGACGCCGCCGTCCCTCGATCGCGCCCGCTGCCGCCGGTCGTCCGCACGGCCTCTGGCGCGGCGTCGGCGCCGACGTCGCGTTCGGCGTGCGGCTGGCGCGGCGTCGGCCCGGCTACTCGCTGGCGGTGCTGGCGACGCTGGTGCTCGGCATCGGGGTTTCGGCCGCGGTGATCTCGGTGGCCTACGCGGTGCTCGGCCGTCCGCTGCCGTACCAGGAGCCCGATCGACTGGTTTCGGTGGTCGAACGACAGCGCGATCGGCAATCGTCCGGCACGCTCTCCTGGCAGGACTTCCTGGACATCCGACGCGAGTCGCGAACGCTGCTGTCCGTCGCCGGTTATGACGGCGGCAGCCGCGCGATTACTGGCGTCGACCAGGCCGATCGCGTGGCGACGGTGGAAGTCACCGACCGCTTTTTCGCGACGATCGGCGTCACCCCGGCGCTCGGTCGTGATTTCGTACCGGCCGATCTTGAGCCGGGCGCGCCGTCGGTGGCGGTGCTGGTGCCCGGCGCGTGGCGCCAGCGCTTCGGCGCCGATCCGGCGATCCTCGGCCGACTGATTCAGCTCGACGGCCAGTCAACGACCATCGTCGGCGTCCTGCCGGACGATTTTCAGTTTCCCCTGCGGGGCCGCGCTGAGTTCTTCCTGCCGCTGCAGCTCAGCCAGGCGCAACGCGATCGCCGTTACTTCCACTGGATGGACGTGATCGCCCGACTGCGGCCGGAGGTTTCCGCCGTGCAGGCGACCGACGAGCTCGCCGCCATCGCTGGCGGCTTCGCGGCAGTCGATCCGAAGTATCACGCCTCGTCCACGGCCGTGGCCGTTCCGATCGCCGAGGTGATGGTCGGCGGCGTCAGGCCGATGCTGCTCGCGGTCGTCGTCGCATCGGCACTGCTCCTCGGGCTCGCGTGCATGAACATCGCCGGGCTGGCGCTGTCGCGCGCCGACGCGCGCGGTCGCGAGATGAGCCTTCGCGGCGCGATCGGCGCGACGCGTTGGCGCCTGACCCGTCAGCTGCTCGTCGAGCATGCGGTCCTGGCGATGCCGGCTGCGGCGATCGCGCTCGTGCTCGCGAGGGCGATGGTCGCCGCCTTCGTCGCGGCGATTCCGCCGGCGACGCGGGTGGCGCTGCCGAACGTCGATCGCATCGGCATCGATCCGATCATGGTGACGTGGGCGCTGACCGTCGCGGTCCTGGCGACGCTGCTCTTCGGCGTGGCGCCGGCGTTGCGCCTGGGCGATCGGCGCTTCTCGTCCGCCGTTCGCGCGGAGATCGGGGAGACCCGGTCGGCGGGCCGTGCCCGCGCTGCGTTCGTCGCCACGCAGGTGGCGATGGCGCTGGTGCTCCTAGGGATTGCCGGGCTGATGTTGCAGAGCGTCGCGCGGCTCGCGAGCCGACCGCACGGATTCAAGCCCGGAGGCCTGTTCACGATGCAGATCTCGTTGACCGGCTTTCGCGGCGCCGACAGCGTCCTCGCGGCGCACCAGCGGCTGCTCGCGGAGCTCGCGTCGTTGCCCGGAACCACCGCCGCGGGCACGATCGATCAATTGCCGCTCGATGGCCGCGGCAATACCGGGATGTTCCGGATCGATGGCGCAGCCAGGGATTATCCAGAGGCGATGCGCATTCGCACCGTGAGCGACAACTACTTCGGCGTAATGGGCGTGCCGGTGCGGGCGGGCCGGGGCTTTTCCGACGCCGATCGGCGCGGCGCGCCGCGGGTCCTGATCGTCAATGAGACGCTCGCCAGGATGGCGTTCGGCGGCCAGGCCCTCGGCCAACGCGTCACGTTTCCGTTCTTCGACGGCCAGCCTTCCTGGGAGATCGTCGGGATCGTCGGCGATGAGCGCTTCGACGGCGTTGACCGGCCGATGGAGCCGGCCGCGTACTTTGCGTTCGGCCAGGTGCCTTCGATCAACTTCGCCGTCGTCGCCCGCACGACCGGCGATCCGGCGCGCCTCGAGCCACGCGCGCGCGACGTCGCCCGCGCGATCGCGCCGAATGCGCCGCCGTACGGCATCCGCACGATGGACGCGATCGTCGACGGGTCGCCGGCAGTGTTCCAACGCCGCGCGGCGCTCTGGCTTCTCGCGGCGTTCGCGGTCACCGCGCTCGTGCTGGTGGCGATTGGTCTGTACAGCATCGTCGCGCAGACCGTCGTCGCCCGCGAGCGCGAGATTGGCCTCCGCCTTGCCCTCGGCGCCGGGGCCGGCCGCGTGCTCGGCGCGGTCATGAGGCGGGGGCTGCTCCCGGCTGCCGGGGGACTGGCCCTCGGCCTCGCCGGTTGCCTGGCGGCCGGGCAGGGCGTGTCCAGCCTGCTGTTCGCGATCGAGCCGACCGATCCGGGGACGCTGACGGCCGTCGCCGCCATCCTCGCCGCGACCGCCTTGCTGGCGTGCCTCGTGCCGGCACGCCGCGTCCTCCGCATCGACCCGATCGCCAGCCTCCGCCAGGAATAGCCCGCGAAACGGCCCGTTTACACGCGGTTCCGGGGATCGCGCCGAACAGGTAAACTGGAATCCCCTCCCTTCGGAAAGGAGCACGTCGTGCGCCTGGGCGGAGCCTTGACCCGAGCGGCGATTGCGTGGTCCGTCGCGCTGGCCTCGGCCTGCGCGAGCGGAGGCAACGTCCACCTCCCGGGATCGGTCGCGCCTCGACCGGAGGTCACCGACAAGGTGCCGCCGATGTCGATCCTCTGGTCTGCCACCCGGCGACTCACCTGGGCCGACTTTCAGGCGCCGCCGCAGATGACCAGCGAGGCGGCGGCGATCACCGCGTACGCCATCACCTACGAGGCGACGTGCGACGGCAGCTCGCTCAGCGCGCGCATCGTCTCGGCGTTTCTGCCCGAGCAGTCGTGGGTGAAGCCGGCGCTGCTCATCCGCAGCCCGCAGAGCGACAACGCGCTGAACCACGAGCAGACGCACTTCGATCTCAGCGAAGTGAGCGTCCGCCGCATGCGCAAGAAGCTCAAGGACCTCGACAATCCCTGCCGCCGGCCGCCCGACGATCTCTACGCGCTCGTCGATCCGATCATCAGCGAAGACGGCGAGGCGCAGCGCCGGTACGATCTCGAGTCCTCGCACGGACGCGATGCGGCAGGACAGGCGAAATGGGACGCGACCGTGGCGCGCGATCTGCGCGCCCTTGCCAAGTACGCGTGGGACTTCAGGTGAGCGGCGTGGCTGCGCGCGTTGATGTCCGTTCAGGCGACGTGACGCCCGGCCAGCCGCAAGTCACAGGTATGCGCCTCGCCGGAAGAGCTGAAGAGCTGGGGAGCGTCCGGGCGACTTGCACGTCATGACCGGCGTTCCAGCCGGGCGAGCGGGATTCTATCGCTGAACGGGCAAAATCGTACTAGTGCTGGGTGCTGGGTGCTGGGTGCTGGGTGCTAGGTGCTGGGTGCTGGGTGCTGGCTGCCAGGTGCTGAGGGCCGAGGCACACGAACATCAGCCCGCAGCCCGCAGCCCGCAGCCCGCAGCCCGCAGCCTGCTGCTAGCATGTCCGCACTGTTGCGTGTTCCGTCGCCGCGCCGGAAAGGAGCGCCGAGCCGGCGGCGGCCGACGCGTCGACGACGGCGGACACGACACCGCCGCCGCCGAGGCGTCTCGAGGCGTTCGAGTTCGACGGACGTCACCGCGTTTCAGTCGCTGCCCTGGAGGCTGTGGTGAGATCGACGACCCGTGCTCATTCGATCGTCTCGAAACTTGGCGCTGCAGGCGTCTGTGCGGCGGTGATCGCGACGCTTCCCGCGGTGAGCGCGCAGCAGGGCGGTGGCCGCGGCAACACGCCTCCCGGTCCGCCCGAGGTGACGACGTTCGAGAAGGCGATGGTCATCATGCCACCCGCCGCGCTGAAGCTCGATCCGTTCTACACCCGCTACACCGACGCCTTCGGCATCCCAATCGTCGCCTCCGACAAAGTCGAGCCGACCGCGCTGCTGATGGCGCGCGACATCGTCAACTACATGCTCGCGAAGCGCGCCGACATCCGCGCCGAGCTCATCGCGCGCGGGTCGCGGATCATGATTATGGGGTTCGAGGAAGGGCAGATGGACCTGCCCGAGTACCGCGACTGGAAGAAGCCGGCGATTGACGATCGACGGCTGACGCCGGGTGAGCGCGAGCGCTACAACCAGCCGGGAGGCATCGCGTCGATGACCGACGCGCAGTACTGGAACGGCCGGGCTCGCGGCATGGGCGGCGTCCGCACTTCGTGCGCCGAGGAGAACCTGCTCGGCATGCCGAACACGCGCTACTACGGCGAGCACATCTGCGTGCACGAGTTCAGCCACGGCATCATGTCGGCGATTCGCACTGCCGACGCGCCGCTCTACGCCGAGATCCAGGCCGCCTACGAACAGGCGAAGGCGAAAGGCTTGTTCAAGAACCACTACGCGGAGAACACGGTCGCCGAGTACTGGGCCGAGGGCACGCAGTGGTGGTTCTGGTCGAACTACCTCTGGACCGACCGGACACGCACGCCGCCGGTGCAGGTCTGGTCGCCCGACGAGCTCAACGCGTACGACCCGGCGCTGTACGCCATCCTCGAGAAGGTGTATCCGGGGCACCACATTCCGGCGGACATCTATTACGGCCGCGATCTGCGCCGAAATCGCTAGATCTCACGGAGCCGGCCGCCGTTGTCGAAATCGCCGATGCCCGTTCGACTACTTCACGCCGGCGTTGAGACCGGCGGGAGGAATCCATGAAGTATCTGTGCCTGATCTACAGCGACGAAACGCAGTGGCCCAAGTTGTCGCAGGCCGACGTCCAGAAGATGATGGCCGAGTACGGCGCCTTCAACGAGTCGGTCCGCGCGACCGGACAGCTGCTTGCCGGCCACCGGCTGCAGCCGACGCCGGCAGCGACGTCGGTCCGCGTTCGCAACGGCCAGCTCTCGACCACTGATGGCCCGTTCGCCGAGACGAAGGAGCAGCTCGGCGGCTACTACCTGATCGAGGCGCGCGACCTCAACGAGGCGATCCAGATCGCCGGACGGATCCCGGGGGCCCGGTTCGGCACGGTCGAAGTGCGGCCGATCATGGAGATTCCCGTCAGCGTCTAGCGCGGGGCGTGCCCATTCTTGAATCTCGATCTCGTCTATCGAGCGGAGTCACGACGAGTTCTGGCGACGCTGATCCGCCTCCTCGGCGACTTCGATGTCGCCGAGGAGGCGATGCACGAGGCGTTTGCGGCGGCGCTGGAGCAGTGGCCGCGCGACGGCATTCCCAATCATCCGCGCGCGTGGCTGGTGTCGGCAGGTCGCTTCAAGGCGGTGGACGGCCTGCGCCGGCGCGCGCGATTCGACGCCGCGGTCGCTCGTCTGGCGGAGGAGATCGCGACGCACGTCGACGCTGCCGAGCTCGTCGACCAGGACGGCGTCGAAGACGACCGGTTGCGATTGATCTTCACGTGTTGCCATCCGGCGCTGCCCGCCGATGCGCAGGTGGCACTGACGTTGCGCGAGGTCTGCGGGCTGACCACCGAGGAAATCGCGCACGCCTTTCTGACCCGTCCGCCCACCATCGCCCAGCGCATCGTCCGCGCCAAGGCGAAGATTCGCGACGCCCGGATCCCGTACCAGGTGCCGGGGCGCGCCGAGATGGCGCAGCGGCTCGATCTGGTGCTGCACGTGATCTATCTGGTGTTCAGCGAAGGCTACTCGGCGTCGGCCGGCGCGACGGTCGTTCGTGGCGATCTAGCGCGCGAGGCCATTCGCCTCGGGCGTCTGCTGGTCGATCTGCTGCCCGAGCCTGAAGCGCAGGGGCTGTTGGCGCTGATGCTGCTGCACGACGCGCGACGCGACGCCCGGGCGACGGCGTCGGGCGAGATCGTCCTGCTCGAGGATCAGGATCGATTGCGGTGGCATCGCGATCAGATCGCCGAGGGCGCGGCGCTGGTCGAGGGCGCGCTGCGTTCGCGCCGGTTCGGTCCGTACACGCTCCAGGCGGCGATTGCGGCGGTGCACGCCGAGGCGCCGACGGCGGCCGAGACCGACTGGAATCAGATCATCGGGCTCTACGACGTGCTGCTGCGCACGGACGCCTCGCCCGTGATCGCTCTCAACCGCGCCGTCGCGATCGCGATGCGCGACGGTGCCGCGGCGGGCCTGGCGCTGATCGACGCGATTCTCGCCACCGGCGCGCTCGCCGACTACCAGTTCGCCCACTCAGCGCGCGCCGATCTGTGCCGCCGGCTCGGCCGGACCGACGACGCGCGCGCCGCCTACGAACGGGCGCTGGCGCTGGCGAAGCAGGAACCGGAGCGGCGGTACCTCGAGCGGCGGCTGGGGGGTCTCGGGGTCAGATCTTGAATTGCAGCATTTGGTGCCAGGTCTTGAAAGTTCCGGTACCACTCCGGCGCGTGCTCGTACGTCGCATTGGCGTAGCTGCGAACGCCAGGCACGCCGGCGTATGTCGGCCATTCGACGATGCCTGCGGCCGGCTGGTGCGCCTCGAACGGAAAGGCGCCGT
>DASTCC010000408.1:0-21672 GCA_035711465.1 Vicinamibacterales bacterium | reverse complement strand
CAGGGGAGCGCACCGCGCTATGAAGAAGCATCCGGACACCGATGTGCTCCACAGCGGCGAAGGCGCTCGCGGCGACGCCGCGCCGCTGACGACGCCGATCTATTCGGCGACGACGTTCCTGTTTGCCAGCGCGGCCGAGCTCGAGGCGTACCAGCGAGGCCAGTCGGGGAAGTACATCTACTCGCGCTATGCGAATCCGACCGTGCAGGCCGCGGAAGCCAAGCTCGCGGTGCTCGAAGGCGCCGAGGCCGCGATGATCACGTCGTCGGGCATGGCGGCGACGGCGACGGCGTTGTTCGGGCTGCTCTCGGCCGGCGACGAAGTCGTCTGCAGCTCGGCGATCTACGGCGGCACGCTGCAGGTGATCTCGAACTTCCTCGAGCGCTTCGGCGTCCGCGCGCGCTACGCGTCGCTCGACGACCTGGCCGCGCCGGAACGGCTCTGCGGGCCGGCGACGAAGATCGTCTGGTTCGAATCGCCGATCAATCCGACGTTGCGTTGCGTGGACGTCGCACGTGTCGCCAGTGCGTGCCGCGCCGCCGGCGTGATTGCCGCGATCGACAACACCTTCGCAAGCCCGATCAATCAGCAGCCGCTGGCGCTCGGCGTCGACCTGGTGATGCACTCGGCGACCAAGTATCTCAACGGGCACTCGGACGTCACCGCCGGCGCGCTCGTCGGCAGCGCCGCCTTGATTGAGCGGCTGCAGCCGGCGCGCAAGCTGTTCGGCGGCGTGCTCGAGCCGGCGTCGGCATACGCGCTCGCCCGCGGCATGAAGACGCTCGGCGTCCGCATGGCGCGACACAACGACAACGCGCGCCGCGTCGCCGAGTGGCTGGAATCCGACCCGCGGGTCGGCCGCGTGTTCTATCCAGGACTGCCGTCGCACCCGGATCACGCGATCGCCACCAGGCAGATGCGCGGCTTCGGCGGCATGGTGTGCGCCGATCTGAAAGGCGGCTACGACGCCGCCTGCCGGTTCTTCGACAAGCTGCAGATCATCCAGCGTGCCGCCAGCCTCGGCGGCACCGAGAGCCTCTGCAGCCTGCCTGTGCTGACGTCGCAGTACGGTCTCTCGGACGAGCAACTGGCGGCGGCCGGCGTGTCCCGAGGCATGGTCAGGCTGTCAATCGGGCTCGAGCACGTGGAGGATCTGATCGGAGACATAGATCAGGCGCTCGGACGCTGACAGTGACTGCCGGCGGCGGGCTGCGGGCTACCGGCTGCGGGCTGCAGACGGTTCTCCCGCCGCCCGAAACCCGAAGCCCGTCTACGACCCCTTCTCGTGCGAATACTCGGGCTTCTTGTCCGCGAGGAACAGCTCCGCCAGCTCGCCGATGCGCGACGCGATGCCGATGCCCGAGAGGTCGCCGAACTTGGCGCGGAACCGGTCGACCGGCACCACCGCCTTGGCCATGGCGCGATGGCCGCCGGCGCTGCCGATGTCCCCGAAGTTGCCTTTCACGAACTCGCCGGCGTTGCGCGAGTAGCCCAGGTTGCGGACGCTGACGATCAGCTGACCGCCGACGATGCCGGAGACGATCGACCAGCGGACGTCCTCGAGCTGCAGCAGGAAGTCCGCCGTGTAGGGAATGAAGTCCTCGCGGGTCGTCTCGCCGAGGAACGCCGAGAACACCTGGTGCCGAAGCCGGCTGGTCGAGAGCGCGCGGGTGACGTGCTCGAGACGCTCGACGGTCAGGTCGGCGCCCTCCATCTTTCGAATCAGCGCCGGATCGGCGAGCGGATAGAGAAACGAGAACGCCTCGAGATCGACGCGATTCGTCTGCCGCGCGAAGAACAGCGTGTCCGACTTGATCGCGTAGAGCATCGCGGTCGCGGTGCGCTCCGAGATATTGACATCGACGGCGCGCAGGTGCTCGGTCAGGATCGTGCAGGTCGAGCCGTAGTCGGCGCGGATGTCCTTGAAGATCGCGGTGTACCCCGGCTGCTCGGGGTGATGATCGACGACGAGATCGACCTTGGGCAGCAGGCCGCCGAAGTAGTGCGGCTGGACGTCCACGGTCGCGATGCGGTCGAAGCTGGCGAACTCGTCGGCGGTCACCGTTTCGACCTGGATGTCGAGCAGGTCGGCCATGCGGACGTTCTCTGGCCGGGTCACGCCGCGCATCGCGCCGATGATGGCCGTCGTGCGCGTTCGCCGCAGCACGTTCCGAAGCGCCAGGCCCGCCGCGAGGGCGTCGGGATCGGGTTCGTTGTGGAGCAGGATCAGCACCCGGTCGGCATCGGCGAAGTAGCGCTGGTACTGCTGCACGCGCGCCCGCGTCAGCGAGCGTCCGAGCTCGGTCGTGAGCGGCGACGACAGCAGCTCCGCCAGATCCAGATGCGTCAGTTCGGGGACGACGGCACGCAGGTCCTCGCCGCGCCTGCGATCGGCGCCGTCGCCGACGTGGAGCACGTAGAGCAGGCTGCCGCCGGCGTCGCGGATCGCGGTGGCGATCTTCTTCAGATGGCGCTTGCCGGAGTCTTCGATGATGACGCAGGTGGTGGGCGTGAGATCGGCGCGCACGTAGGAGTCGACGCGCTTCGGGTCAGCTACGGTCGCCGATACCCCGTCGTCGACGAGACGCCGAGCCAGCGGACGGCTTTCGACGATGAACTCGATCTCGAAAGTGCCCGACAGGACCCGATGCAGGGTTCTGATGACCAGCTCGTCCTGGCAGACGGCCAGTGCACGCACAGCCGGTGATTATAGAGGAAGACCCTGGCGCGCGCCGGGGCGCCATTAAGACGTGCCGCTTCGCCGCGGCTGCGTTAGAATGCGCTCGGGATGCCCCTGCCGCCCCTGCGACCGGCGGCCATGGCCGTGCTGACGGCCGTGGCCGTGGCGGTTACATCTGTAACCGCGCAGCAGCAGTTCCGCGCCGGCGTCAGTCTCGTCCACCTTCCCGTCATCGTTACCGGCAAGGACGGCAAGTTGATCTCGGGTCTCGAGCCCACGGACTTTCAGGTTCTCGAGGACGGCAAACCGCAGAGCATCGAGTACTTCGTGCAGGGCGCGGAGGGCGATGCGCTGCCGGTTCATCTCGGCCTGCTGCTCGACAGCAGCGAGAGCATGGAGAAGGATCTGCGGACCGCGGCCGGCGCCGCCGTGCGCTTCGTCGATCAGTTCGAGGAAGCCGTCGACGTCACCTTCATCGACTTCGATTCGGCCGTCCGCCTCGGCCGCTTCGAGCCGCCGAGCTATCCGCAGCTCTTCGCGCGCATCCGGGCCGGCAAGGCCAAGGGCGGGACGTCGCTCTACGACGCGCTCGGCACCTATCTGGAATCGACGCTGGACCGATCGGGACAGCACGTCGTGCTGATGCACACCGATGGCGGCGACTCGACGAGCTCGATGACCTACGGCCGGCTGCAGGAGCTGCTGCGGCTGGCGAACGTCATCGTCTACGCGGTCGGCTATCTCGACAATCAACTCAGCAACGTGCGCATCCCGCAGCAGATGAAAGTGAATCAGATCACCAAGGAGACCGGCGGCGAGGCGTTCTTCCCAACCTCGCCGGCGGAGATGGATCAGGTCTACGACAAGATCCGCGCCGAGCTGGCGGCCCGCTACACGCTGGGCTACGCCTCGACGAATCCGAAAACCGACGGACGCTACCGCAAGGTCGAAGTCCGCCTGACGCGGCCCGACCTCAAGAACATGAAGGTCCGCACGCGTTCCGGCTACCTGGCGCCCAAGTCCGCTCCCGGCTGGTAGCGCGGCCCGGCCGCTCCGGGGTTCGTAGTACCATGGATGGTTTGAAATCGTGCCGTCCATGGCTGCCGTCTCTGACCGGTTCATGCTCGAAACGGACTTCGAGCTGCGCGGGGATCAACCGCAGGCGATCGCCCAGATCGCCGAGGGGCTCCGCCGCGGCGACAAGTCGCAGGTCCTGCTCGGCGTGACCGGGTCGGGCAAGACGTTCACCATGGCGCAGGCGATCGCGCAGGTGAACCGGCCGGCGCTGGTCATGGTCCACAACAAGACGCTGGCGGCCCAGCTCTACCAGGAGTTCCGCCGCTTCTTCCCGCAGAACGCGGTCGAGTTCTTCGTCAGCTACTACGACTACTATCAGCCGGAAGCCTACATGCCGGCGAGCGACTCGTACATCGAGAAGGAAGCGATCGTCAACGAAGAGATCGATCGCCTCCGTCTCTCGGCGACCCGATCGCTCTTCGAGCGGCGCGACGTCGTCATCGTCGCCAGCGTCTCGTGCATCTACGGCCTCGGATCGCCGGAGGCGTACTACGGGCTGCTGGTCGCGCTCGAGAAGGGGCAGGTCATCTCGCGCGAGCAGATCCTGCGGCAGCTGGTCGAGATTCAGTACGAGCGCAACGATCACGAGTTCACCCGCGGCACCTTCCGCGTCCGCGGCGACATCATCGACGTCTTTCCGTCGTACGACGATGCCGGGTTGCGCATCGAGCTGTTCGGCGACGAGATCGACGACATCGTCTCGTTCGACCCGCTGACCGGCGGCGAAGTGCGCCGTCACGAGCGGATCGCGATCTACCCGAAGTCGCACTTCGTCATGCCGCGGGCGCGGACGATCCAGGCGATCGACGGCATCAAGGCCGAGCTCAAGCAGCGGCTGGCCGAGCTCGACGGCGCCGGCCGCGTGCTCGAATCGCAGCGGCTCCACCAGCGGACGATGTTCGACCTCGAGATGATCAAGGAGATCGGCTACTGCCACGGCATCGAGAACTACTCGCGGCACCTGTCGGGACGGCTGGCCGGTGAGCCGCCGCCGACGCTGCTCGACTATCTGCCGGAAGACACGGTGATCATCGTCGACGAGAGCCATCAGACCGTGCCGCAGGTTCGCGGCATGTACCACGGCGATCGCTCCCGCAAGGAAGTGCTGGTCGAGTACGGCTTCCGTCTGCCGTCCGCGCTCGACAACCGGCCGCTCAGCTTCGAGGAGTGGGAGCAGCGCGTGGGCCAGGTGGTCTACGTCAGCGCGACGCCCGGGCCGTACGAGCTGCGTCAGGCCGGCGGCGTCATCGTCGAGCAGATCATCCGGCCGACGGGGCTGGTCGATCCGATCATCGAGGTGCGGCCGGTGCGGGGGCAGATCGACGACCTGCTCGGCGAGATTCGCGCGGTGGCGGCGCGCCGCGAGCGCGTGCTGGTGACGACGCTGACCAAGCGGATGGCGGAGGACCTGACGACGTACTACCAGGAGCTCGGCGTCAAGGTCCGCTACCTGCACTCGGATATCGACACGCTCGAGCGCGTGCAGATTCTGCGCGACCTGCGTCTGGGCGCCTTCGACGTGCTCGTCGGCATCAACCTGCTGCGCGAGGGGCTCGACCTGCCCGAAGTCTCGCTGGTGGCGATTCTCGACGCCGACAAGGAAGGCTTTCTGCGATCGGCCGGAGCGCTGATCCAGACCATCGGCCGCGCCGCGCGCAACGTCAACGGCCGCGCCATTCTCTATGCCGACGCGGTGACCGAGTCGATGCGCCAGGCGATGGCGGAGACCGAGCGCCGGCGGACGGTCCAGGAGGCCTACAACGCCGCGCATGGCATCACGCCGGCGTCGATCGTGAAGAACATCGACGACGTATTGTCCAGTGTGTACGAGCGCGACTACGTGACGGTGCCGACCGCGCCCCAGGAACGCGACCGCTTCAAGACGCAGGCCGAGCTCGAGGCCTTCGCGTCAGGCCTCGAGAAGGAGATGCGGGCGGCGGCGGCCAACCTCGAGTTCGAGCGCGCGGCCGCGCTCCGCGATCGACTGCGGCGACTGCGCAACCCCGACCTGGTCGGCGACCCGGCCGAAGGGGAGGCGCGTGCCTGACGTGGTGACCGCGTTCGTCAAGAACGCGCTTCTCGAGGTTCAGGAATATCTGAGACTGCTCGGCCAGGTCGGCCGCGCGGTCGTGTCGCGCCCGATTTACCGCCGCGACATCATCGAGCAGTTCGACGCGATCGGTCTGGGCTCGCTGACCGTCGTGCTCCTGACCGGCACGTTCACCGGCATGGTGCTGGCGCTGCAGTCGGGCCTGACGCTCGATCAGTTCGGCGCGCGTTCGATGGTCGGCCGGCTCGTCAGCGCCTCGATGGTCAAGGAGCTCGGCCCGGTGCTCACGGCGCTGATGGTGACCGGACGCGTCGGATCGGGTATCGCCGCCGAGCTCGGCTCGATGATGGTGACCGAGCAGATCGCCGCGCTGCGATCGCTCGGCACCGACCCGATTCGCAAGCTCGTCGTGCCGCGCGTGCTCGCCGGGACGCTGATGGTGCCGATCCTGACGGTGATCGCCGACGGCGTCGGCATGGTCGGCGCGGACATCATCTCGCGCACCCAGCTGAAGGTCGCCGGCTCGGTCTACTGGAACAACGTCGTCGCCGGCCTGTATCTGCAGGATCTCTGGATGGGCATCATCAAGCCGTTCGTCCTCGGCTTCGTGCTGGTGACGATCGGCTGCCACGTCGGCCTGCGGACCCGCGGCGGCACCCAGGGCGTCGGCCGCGCCACGACTAAAGCGGTCGTCGCCGGCTCGGTGGCCGTGCTCGCCGTCGACTTCCTGGTCACCAAGCTGCTGATTGTGCTGCTGTATTAGAGAGCCATGTCGACGACGCCCACGTTCAGTTCGGTCGCCACCCCCTTTCCGCGCCAGTCGGACGAGCCGGCCGTGGTGTTCGACAAGGTGTCGCTCGCGTTCGACGAGAAAACGATTCTCAACGGCGTCAGCTTCACGCTGCTGGCGGGGCGGATGAAGATCATCGTCGGCGCCAGCGGCGCCGGCAAGTCGACGATCCTGCGCCTGATCCTCGGCCTGCTCAAGGCCGACGGCGGCAGGATCTGGGTGGAAGGGCAGCGCGTCGACGACATGAGCGAAACCGACCTCATGGCGGTCCGCGCCAATGTCGGCATGGTGTTCCAGGAAGGCGCGCTCTTCGACTCGCTGACGGTGCGCGAGAACGTCGGCTACCGTCTGTACGAGGAGACCAGCATGCCGATTCCCGAGGTCGACGCGCGCGTCCGCGAAGTGCTCGGCTATGTCGGTCTGGGCGAGTACGGCGACCGGATGCCGTCGGAGCTCTCGGGCGGCCAGCGCCGCCGGGTCGCAATTGCGCGCGCGCTGACGTCGCGGCCGCGCATCCTGCTCTACGACGAGCCGACCACCGGCCTCGATCCGATCACCGCGCTGACGATCGACGACGAGATCATCAAGCTGCGCGATCTCGAGGGCGTGACGTCGATTCTGGTCACGCATCAGCTGCGCGACGCCTTTCACATCGCGACGCATCAGGCCGTGCGTGTCAACGGCAAGGTCGAGTTCGTGGTCGCGCCGCCGGCGAAGCAGGACGAAACGGAATTTCTGATGCTCAGGGACGGCAAGGTCGCCTTCGAAGGCGACACCGCCGCGCTGCGCCAGGCCAACGACCCGTATATCAAGTCGTTCCTCTCATAGGGAACGCCGCAAGTGGAGGACTGAAGATGCCAAGGACGCGATCGCTCGCCTGGTCGGAGCTGAAGCTGGGAATCGTCGGCGTCGTCGCGATCGTACTGGCGACGGCGATGGTGCTCGCCGTCGGCGGCGAGGGCGGGTTCTTCGCCGATCGCTATCCGCTGAAGACGAAGTTTCGTGACGTCCAGGGCCTGAAGCCCGGCGCGGTCGTGCGCCTCGGCGGCAAGGAGGTCGGGCTGGTGAGGGCGGTCGAGTTCGCCGGCAACGAGATCGAGGTGGTGATGGAGATCCGCTCCGAGATCCGGCCGCTGATCACCGACCAGTCAACGGCGATCATCGGATCGCTCAGCCTGCTCGGCGAACCGATCGTCGACATCCGTTCGACGGGGCAGGGCACGCCGCTCTCGGACTGGGCCTACGTGCGCGGCGACAACACCGGCGGGCCGATCGCGGAGATCACCGAGTCGGCCCAGGCCGGCCTCGTACGCGCCGAGCAGATCCTCGCCAGCGTCCAGGAGGGACGGGGCACCATCGGCAAGCTCATCACCGACGACGCGCTGTACGTCGAGCTCAACCGCTTCATCACCTCGGCGCAGGACGTGACGCGGGCCATGAACCGCGGCGACGGCACGCTCGGCGCGCTCCTCAAGGATCCGGCCGCCTACAACTCGCTGAAGACGTCGCTGGCGAATCTGCAGGACATGACCGCCCGGATCAATGCCGGGCAGGGCGCGCTCGGCCGGTTCCTGAACGACGAGAAGCTGGCCAACTCGCTGTCGACGACGCTCACCAACCTCGATCAGGTCACCGGCAAGATGAACACCGGCAGCGGCACGGTGGGGCGGCTGATGAACGAATCGCAGTTGTACGATCGCCTCAACAGCTTGTCCGGCCGTCTGGATCAGACGCTGGCCGGCCTGGAACGCGGGCAGGGGACGGCGGGCAAACTGCTGCACGACGACCGGCTTTATGAGAGTATCAACACGACCGTCGCCGAGTTCCGGTCGATGGCCCTGGAGTTCAAGTCGCTGATCGCGGAAATCAAGAAGGATCCGAAGAAGTATCTCCGCGTCAGCGTCAGCATCTTCTGATCCGGAGGAGACGCGTCATGTCGAACAACGGAAGCTCGGCCGGCCAGGTGCTGGCGGCGTTTGCGCTGGGCGCGCTTGCCGGCGCCGCGGTGGCGTTGCTCTACGCGCCGGCCTCAGGCGAGGAGACGCGCCGCAAGCTGGCCGAGAAGGCGCGCGAAGGACGCGACAAGGCGTCCGCGCTGGCGCGCGAGGGCCGCGATTTCGTCCAGCGGCAGCGCGAGAACGTCGCCACCGCCGTGGAGCACGGCCGCGAAGCCTTCGAACAGACCCGCAAGGAGACCCTGTGAGCGACGCGCAGACGGTGTGGCTCGCCGTCATCGCCGTCAGCGTCGCCGTGATGGCGGTGCTGCAGGTGGCGGCGATCCTCACCGCGATGAAATACGGCCGCGACCTGGCGCGCACGCTCGAGGAGCTCCGCCGCGAGGTGCGCCCGGTGCTCGAGAAGGCCCACAAGATTTCCGAGGACGCCGCCCGCGTCACCGCGCTGGCGGCGACCCAGGTCGAGCGCCTCGATCGCATCATGTGCACGACCGCCGCTCGCATCGACGAGACCATGGGCGTCGTGCAGGGGGCGATCGTCGAGCCGGTCCGTCATGGCGCGGCCATGATGGCCGCCGTTCGGGCCGCGTTCATGGTCATTCGCGGGCTGCGCGACCGCGATCGGTCCGCCCGCGACGAGG
Source organism: Vicinamibacterales bacterium (assembly GCA_035711465.1). Classification (GTDB taxonomy): domain Bacteria; phylum Acidobacteriota; class Vicinamibacteria; order Vicinamibacterales; family SCN-69-37; genus DASTCC01. The sequence continues at coordinate 12,479 of DASTCC010000408.1, read as the reverse complement.
AAGAAGCGCTCTTCGTCGGCTGACCTCCGGTCATTACTGGAGTTGACCTCCCGTTTCCGGCGATGGTAGAAAAGCCTCCAATCCGAGGAGCGCAACTGGACATGAAGCTTCCCTTCCTGGTCTCCGCGTCGATCGTCGCGGCTTGTCTCACTGCGGTCGTGGCGGCGATGCCGGGGCAGGATCCGGCGTTCCCCGAGGCCACTTCGCCGGCCAAAGTGAAGGAATTCGTGGCCGCGCTCCAGGCCAAGAAGCTGGAGGCGTTCGCCGCCCGCGACCCGGAGGGCGACCGGCGCTACGTCGCCGCGCTGCTCGTCCCGGGCGTCCAGATGCTCGTCGTCTCGGCGGCGCACGGCCGGCCGACCGATATCGAGTACTACATCTACCGCAACGAGCACATGAACGCCTACATGGACCTGAATTCGTCGGTGCTCTCGACCGACAAGGTCTTCATCGAGGACGCGCTCGCCGACGGCCTGGTGGCCAAGCCGCCGAAGGGACTGGCCGCCGACGCGATCACGATCGCCGGCAAACCGCAGCCATTCGACGGCCTCTTCGCCGATCCGAAGCGCCGCAACGACAAGCGCATGCCGTTGGCCGACTACAGCAAGGCGTTCGCCGACGCCGACCAGCGCTACACGAAGCTGCTCGATCGGCTGTTCGCCGAAATCAAGCGCCGGTCGTGATCTTTCCGGCAGGCCTCGGCCTGCGATAAGCTACAGATTCGGCCGAACGGTTGGGCGCTTGGCTCAGTTGGTAGAGCATCGCCTTCACACGGCGGGGGTCAGTGGTTCGAGTCCACTAGCGCCCACCAACCTTCGCCAATCGCTCGCCGCGCTCGTCGCTACTGTTCGGGAACTTCACCACGCCGGTTGGAAAGCTGGAAATTCCTGCAACTCGCGCCGGCTCCGCTGACTCCGGTGGCGAAGCGGATTTCGCGTAGCTCTCGAGCACTCGCCAGCCGGCTCGGGTGCGCTCGAGGATGGCGCGACACGCGACGCAGCGACCATCGGTCGACAGCAGTTCGGCATCGTTGGTGTGTTGACAATTCGGACAATCGAACGGGTCTGTTCTGACCAGCTGGCCGGCCAGGAATAGCAGCAGGCTGATTCCAATGCACGCAGCGGCGCCGATCAGGATGGACTGAGTCCACAGCAGTGCGACACCGATCGCCAGCAGCGCGAGGCCGAACACGCCAAGCAATCGACGGACGGGCCGAAAACCTGAAGGCATACTGGGGAGTCTCCTCAAGGGCGAGGCGAGTCTAGCAAAGGCCGAATATGCCGGACAACGTCGTTTCTCGTTACAAATTTGGCGGCGCGCCAGCTGGGCGGCACGTCAGGCAACGAATTGGAATCGCACGCCAGTCGATCGTGTCCGCCGCTGGTGGGACGACGATTACAGAACCAGTAGATGATCTTGCGGCCCATCGGGGCTAGACTCGCCCTACCCCAGCTATGGTTTGGCTCGATAGCGTCCTGTCGGCATTGTTGCCGTCCTCTTCCTCACGGCTGCCGTCCACCATCTTTTACGTCGACAGCGATGTCGGCGAGACGCTTGCCGGGTCGTATCAACGGCTGATCTCGGAGCGGCCGGTCGTCTGCGCCTCATGGGCACTGCAAGGCGGCGCGCACGTCCTCGGGATTCTCGCGGCCTGTGGCTACACCCGCTTCATGTGGTTCACCGACCACGGCGAGTTGATCAGGTCTGGTCGTGGTCCCTTGACCTTCGACGGTATCGACACGCACGCAACAACGCTCAGCCAGCGCCCCGACGCGGTCTGTGTAGTGGCGTTTCACGGCCAGGCCGAGCTCAACGAGCGCGCGCTCGCGCAGTTGTCGACGTCCGCGACGCCGCGCCTCCTCGAGCCGACGTCACCGTCCTAGCGCTTACTTCCGTCTCTCCGGCAACCGCGCTCGGCGGGACCGTCGTAGCGTCTCTGGCGGCAGGCCGATGTCGCCGCACACCGCGGCGATGGCGCCACACGGATTGGCGCCGTTTCTGTTTCGGTGGTGCAGCGGTGGTCTTGCCTGCCGCCGCCGTTCACGAGAGCCTCGCCGCCCCCGCGTGCGGCTGCCGATGCTCCAGGGCCCCTACCACCACCAGCGTCGCGAACAGGATCCCCATCGCCATGCTGGGTCTGGCGCCGACGGCGACGACGGCGACAGCGGCGCCCATGACCAGGATGGGCCGCCACACCGGAGGATGACCGGTCGCGCGCCACATCGCCGCGGCCGTGCCGCAGACGAACAGCACCGCGCCGCCGCCAGAGCCATCCGCAAGTCCGTGGCGAGCGGCAGATCGGGATGGGCGAGCGCGGCTTCGGTCGCGGCGGCCATCGCGATCACGCCGCACAGCATGGGAAAGTGCATCACGCTGAACACATCTCTGGCGAGACGCGAGCGGGTGTTGCCCTCGGACGCCGCCAGCTCGTGTTCGAACGTGGACCGGCTGTGCCGGAAGTAGCTCCACCAGAGTCCGCACGTGAGCGCCACGGCCAGCACGCCGGTCATCGTCGCGGCCAGCGTCCGGGGAGCGTCGACGAGACCCGAGGCGGCGACGATGAGCGTTTCGCCGAGCGCGATGATGACGATCAGGCCGTGGCGTTCGACGAAATGGTCCGGGTGGAGATTCCATCCTTCGAGCGCTCCACCGATGCCCGCCGCGATGAGGTCCAGGACGATCGCCGTGCCCCACAGGACGTATTGAGCGCTCCCGCCGGCGAGTCCGCCAGCGAGCACCGCCGCCAGCCCACCGGCCGAGATCAGCGCGAACACTCGCACGGCCCGGCGCTGCAGCGGATCGCCCCAGGCCACCCAGTAATAGACCAGCAGGCCAATCACGCGCAGGAGCACGTACGACACGGCGAACCAGAGCGCGCCGTCGGCAAGCGCGCGGGGAATGCCGACGGCCAGAAGGAACGCGACGGCGGTCGCCAGGAGCGTCGTCAGCTGCACGCGCGGGTGATCGGTGTTGGCCGCGTTGAGCGCCCAGGTGAACTGCGTCCATGCCCACCACACCAGCCAGAAGACGAGCAGGGCCGACCCGGCCGATCTCGCATCCACGTGGCCGTGCAGGAGCGTCACGACCTGCGTGACGCAGAAGACGAACACCAGGTCGAAGAACAGCTCGACGAAGGTCACCCGCTGATCGTCGGGCGACACGATGGCACTTGCGGTCGGCGCGGCCATGATTCCTCCGGCCACATTATGGAGAGGAATCGGCGCCGTCTCGCGTCGTCAACGCGTGCAAGCGCCGCGGCTGGCGTCGGGATTCGGCCGAAAGCGACGCGACGCGTACTCTGGCAGGGCGACGGACAGGTCGCGGCCGGAAAGGCCGGTGTCGATCCAGAGATTGCGCTCGAACCAGATGATCTCCAGGTCCCAGACGCAGATGGACTCGTCAGCGCCTGCCGGCCTCCACCCCGGTCCGTCGTTCACCCAGACACGGAGCGCCAGCTCATTCTGCCTGGTCCACCAGGCCAGTACCAGATAGTCGGCGGTCCTCCCCTGATGCTGGATGACGAATCCCATCCTCGGCACTTCGTCGGACTCCTGGACCTGACGCAAGACAGCGTCGACCAGGCGATCGAAGCCGGCGAACCTCACGGCATCGAAGCCCGGCGGTGCCAGACAGACCCTGTAGAGCTTGAGGGTGAAACCCTGGACCACGGTCGTCGCGCTGGCGCTGTCAATCATTCTGGGCGCAAACGGCAAGTAACGCGTCATGCGGTCCGGGGCATCTTGCGGTGTCGATCGGGCGGCGCTCAGGACGTCCGCTGAAATTCGCTCACGCGAACGATTTCGGCGACGTCCATCTTGTAGTACTCGAACCATTTCTGGCGGCCGAGCGCCTTCGCGCCTTGATGACGCGCGTCGGCTGCCCACGCGGTCAAACTCGCCTGGTCCCGCCACCAGACGACGCTGAGACGTTCGCCGTCCTCTGCCGTGAACGACTTGACGTCCACGAACCCCTCGAAGGCGCGCGCGCGGTCGAGCATGGCGTCAGCCATCGCGGCGTAGTCGTCGCCTGCGGCGGTTGTCAGCTTGGAGCGAAACAGGATGATCAACATGTGGCGTTGGCAGCAGCTGCCGATCGCGCGCGCGCCCCATTCAGGGTCTCGCCCCGCGCGCGAGCCGGAAGCGCACGAAGGGCGGACGGAGAAAGGCCGAACAGACGGCGGAAGACGCTGCTAAAGTGCGAATGACTCGCGAATCCAGACTGCCTGGCGATGACCGAGATCGTCGCGTCGGTTTCCAGCAAGGGCTCGAGGCTGGTGAGCAGCCGCAGATGGAGGTGGTGCTGCGCGAGCGTCTGACCGGTGACGCGCCGGAAGATCCGGCTGAGATGAAACACCGACACGGCCGCTTCACGACCGATGCCGGCGAGCGTCACGTGGCGGTGGGTCATCCGGCTGAGCACGGCAGTCGCGCGCTCGGCGATGTCGCGATCGTTCCGGGTGACGAAAGGGTCAGCCTGCCCGCGGGCGCCGTAGACTCGCGACAGGCTTGCGTCGAGCAGGGCCAGGACGCGTTCTTCGACCTCCAACGGTTCAACGAACGCTTCAGCCGACAGGCGCTGCGACAGGAGCCGCTGCGCCGCGTACGCCCGACGGTCCGTCGGTCCGTGCGCCGGACGAAACGGCCGCCGCGCGTCGGCCGCGGCCGGGTCGTGGCGAGCGACGATGTCTCGAACCACGGGCTCGGATACGGCGAACCATTCCGTGCTGTCGCCACGCGGATCCAGCGGCTCGCGTGAATACTCGTCACCGTCGTTGTAGTACTCGACCACGCTCGGATTCGACACATATCGGCGCGCGCGCGACGTCTTGATCCAGACGGCCAGCCTCGGGAAGACGAACCGATAGCCGTCGACGACTTCTGCGGCTGCGAACGCTGGCGCGCTCGGGTGACACCTGACGACGCCAGCTGAAACCACGGACCCCGTAAAGACGGTGCCCGGCAATGCCGTGTGTGAATCCGAGGCCATGACGAAGAGTAATGACGATCCTAGCGGCTCCGAGGCCGCGGACGGCCGCCGCGAAAGATAAATGGCAAGAACTGGACAGTGGACCGGGCGCCTATTCCCTCTCGAGCCCGCCGAGCGCCTTGCGGGCAAGCGCAACCTCCGGCAGCCGGGCGCTCGACCGATCGAACGACGACAGGAAGTACTGGTATTCGCCGACCGCCTGGGAGGCCCGCCCGGTGCGCTGGTAGATCTGCCCGCGATAGAACCGCGCCAGCAGGTACTCGAGCATCGAGAACGCGTCGAACTCGAATGGCGTCGCGCCGAACCCGCAGAGCACACGAATCCGCTGCTGCAACGTGGCTTGCGCGTCCGCCAGTTGTCCGCTCGCGAGATACGCCTTGGCGATCGGCAGGCCACACTCGGTCCGGAAGCCGGACCCGAGGCGAGCCGCGCGCTCGAGCACTTCGGCATGCCGCTCGAGCGCCGATGCGGCCAGCACACGCCAGACCATTTCGGTGTTCGTGACGAAGTACTCGCCGAGATCCTTCGTCAGCGCTCGACGCATCTCGCCGAACGCGGACGCCGCCGCGCTTTCGTCGCCGCGCAACAGTGCGCCGGCGCCGCGCACGCCGAACGCGAATGGCGCGGTCAGGCGTTCGCCAACGGCAATCAGCTCCGCTGCCGCGCGGGGCAGATCCAGCGTCTGCCAGAGCCGGATCTGGGCGGCGACCCGCGTCAGCGACCCGGTGGGGAGGTTCGTCGGCGTGCGGCTCGCGGCGATGACCTGATCGAGGATCGCGCCGGCCGCATCCAGCCGGCCGCGCCGCGTCTCCAGATCGGCCTGTACGCCGCCCCAGTCAGTGACTGGTCGCGTCGCGGCATAGGCCCGCAGCGCGCGCTCGGCGTCGTCGAGCCGGCCGAGCAGGATCAGCGCGCGAGGTGTGTACGGTCCCAGGCTGAGCTTGTCGGCGGCGGCGTAGCGCGCGTGCGCCTCCTCGAAGCGCTCGTGGATCGCGTAGCTGTCCCCGGGCGTCTGGACGGCATTCCAGTTGCTGGCCGGCACGAGCCGGGCGTACTGATCGAGGCTCGCGAGCGCGCCCGGGAGATCGCCTGCCCAGGCTTGGTAATAGCTGCGATAGAGCACCGCGCTGCTCGAGGTCGGCTCGCGGTCCACCTGCACGGTCGCCGCCCTCGTGGCGTCGTCGAATCGTCCGGCGCGCCAGTAGAACAGCGCGAGGGCAAACTGCAGCTCGAGCCCCTCGGGCGATTCCGTGACCGCCTGCTCGAGCACTCGGATGGCCTCGTCCACGCGGGAGTCCAGGCCGAACGCCCAGGCCTCGATCAACCGCTTGTGGGCGAGAGGCAACGGCCGCCGGCGCGACAGGTCCAGAGCGACCGCGATCGTCTGTCGTGCCGACGGCCAGTTCGACAATGACAGCAGGAACGCCAGCCGCTGATGTGCCACGGCGAAGTCGGGGTCAACGGTCACGGCGCGCCGGGCCTTCTCGATGGCCGCGCCGATTTCCCACTGGCCGGCGAGGATCTCGGCCTCGGTGTAGTTCTTCAGCGCCTCGAGGTTCCCCGTGAGCGCGCCGGCCGTATCGATGACGGACGCCGACGCCGGCGCCAGCTTCGAGAGAATGCCGGCCGCCAGCCGGTCGGCCATCGTGAACACCGCCTGCGCGTCGTCGCCGTCCACGGTGTCGCTGTGTACCAGCGTGCCCGACGAGGTCTGCTGGACGCGCAGGGTCAGCCGGTAGCCGGGGCCGAACCTCAGCAGCGATCCGCTCACGAACAAATCGGCGCCGGCACGCCTGGCGACAGCGCCGGCGTCGGCAGCCGTGACCCGCGTCCCGACGGGGCCTGCGGCGGCGGACCGCACCCGCTCGGTGGAGATCACTGCCAGCCCCGGCGACTGCGCCAGACCAGTGGTGACGAGCTCGGCGATGCCGCGGTCCATCCAGTCGAGCGCGGCGTCTCCGGTCAGGTTCTCGATGAAGATCACGGCGACGCTGCCGCCGGGCGTGGTTGATGACGAGAGCCCGGCAACGAGGTGATAGATCGCGCCGCCCGAGACAGCGATGACGACGCAGCCTCCGGCGATCATCAGCGCCTTCCGGCGGTTCACGCCGCCTGGCGCGCGATCGAGCATCTGAAGCGCCGCTGCGATTTCACCCGCGCTCTGCCACCGCTCCTCGCGCCGCTTCTGGAGCGCCCGGGCGACGACAGATTGCAGCCCGGCGTCCTCGAGCGGCTTCGGATCGACGCCGATGATCGCGTGCATGGCATCGCCCATGGGGCCGGGAAACGCCTTGCGGCCCGACGCCATCTCGTAGAGTACGGCGCCGAACGAGAAGATGTCGGAGCGGGCGTCCAGCTCTTCACCGCGCGTCTGCTCGGGCGACATGTAGTTGATGGTGCCGAGTGTGGTGCCGGCCTGTGTGAGGCGCGACACGGTCGTGTCGTCGGATGGCTGGGGCGAGACGACCTTCGCCAGCCCGAAGTCCAGCACTTTGACCTGGCCTGCACGCGTCACGAAGATGTTGGACGGCTTGAGGTCGCGATGCACGATGGCGCGGCTGTGCGCGTCCTGCAGCGCGCTGGCGATCTGAATCCCCCAATCGATCTGACGGGCGCGGTCGATGCCGCTCCTGATGCACTCGCCGAGGCTGCGTCCCTCGAGGAGTTCCAGGACCAGGTACCGCCGCCCGTCGGCCGACCCGACGTCGTGAATCGTGCAGATGTTCGGGTGGTTCAGAGACGAGATGACGCGGGCTTCACGCCAGAAACGATCGGTCGCGGCCCGGGCGTCCCCGTCATCGTCGAGCAGAACCTTGATAGCGATCCTGCGTCCGAGCCGCACGTCGGCAGCTTCGTAGACCTCGCCCATCCCGCCAGCGCCAAGCTGGCGACCGATCTCGTACGGTCCGAAGCGCGTGCCGGGCGCGAGTGGCAACTGGGGTGACGAGATTCTACCGCTGGCGGTCCTGGCAACTCAGCAGGTGAGCCCACCGCGCCGACAGCGCTGGGTGCCGCGGGCGATCAGCAGGGTCGCAGTGGTATTTCGGAGTCCGATATATGTCAACTGCAGTCGTGGCGGCCACCCTGGGCGAACCCGGTCGCGTCCCTCGGCGGCAACGCCTCGTCCCGAATCGCTTCTCGCAGGGCTCGCAGCTGGCTACGCTCGGGGCCGACATCTTCGGGGCCTTTCCATCATGATGCGACCAGCCGTTCCCGTCCGGTGGTTTGTCTACCTCATCGCGATCGGCGCGACGCTCGTCGCGGCACCGGCGGCGCAGACCGTTCGATGGCCGTCATTTCGCGGCGAGCAGGCGCGCGGAATCGGCGAGGGCGCCGCGCTGCCGCTGCGCTGGAATGCGGCCACCGGCGCGGGCATCGCGTGGCGCGTGCCCATCCGAGGTCTGTCTCACGCCAGCCCGATCGTCTGGGACGATCGCGTCTACGTCCTGAGCGCGCTCGGCCAGGGCTCGACGCTCGACCGGACGGCGCAGGGCGTCGTCTTCGCCACCGACACGGTGCGTCACGAGTGGACGCTCACGTGCATCGATCTCGCGACCGGCGCGGTCCGATGGACGCGCGCCATCCATACGGGCACGCCGCGGCAGGCACGACACGTTCGCGGCACCTATGCCAACGCCACGCCGGTGACCGACGGACGGACGATCGTCGTCAGCATCGCGAACGAAGGCCTGTTCGGGCTGGACATGGACGGCGCCCGGAAGTGGCACGTCCCGATGGCGCCCGATGCGCCGGACGCCAGTCTGGATCCGGCCAGCTCGCCGGTGATCGTCGACGATCTCGCGATCGTGCAGAACGACTGGCGCGCTCAGGGGTTTGCGGCCGCCTACGAGCTGGCGACGGGCCGCGAACGATGGCGCGTCGAGCGGCGCGAGGGCCTGGCGTGGGCGACACCTGGCGTGTGGCGGCCATCGGGCCAGCCGGCGCAGGTCGTGTTCAACTCGCCCCGATGGATCCGCGGCCACGAAGCCGCGACCGGCGTCGAGCGCTGGCGCATCGACAACGCTGTTGCCTCGCCGTGGGATCGCGTGCCCACGCCCGTGCCGAGCGGCGATCTGCTCGTCGTCGGCGGCGGCGGCACGGAGGGACCGCTGCTGGCGATCCGCGCGTCGGCCCGCGGCGAGCTGTCGACGACGCCGTCGGCCGAGGGCACGCTCGCCTGGCGCCAGGATCGCAGCGCGTCGTATCTGCCGACGCCGCTCGTCCACGAGGGCCTCGTCTACGTCGTCGGCGACACCGGCATCGTGACGGTCTACCGCGAGCGCGACGGATCGCGGGCGGCGCGCGTCCGGCTGGCGGCCGATGCCGGCACGATCAGCGCGTCGCCCGTCGCCGCCGGCGGACGGATCTACGTCGCCAGCCAGGACGGCGACCTCTTCGTGCACGCCGCCGGCGAGTCGTTCACGCCGCTGGCGCGCAACGCCATGGGCGAGGCGATGTTCGCGACGCCGGCGATCGCCGGCGGTCGGCTGATCGTGCGAACGGTCGACGCCGTGTATGCCATCGGTGCGACCCGCTGAGTCGAACCGGCGTCGCCGTCCTGAAGCATCAGCCGCGCAGAGCGAAGCCCGTCACTTCCGTCTCTCCGGCAACCCGCGCTCGGCGGGACCGTCGTAGCGGTGCGACGTCGGATCGATCACCCGCATCGGCGCTTCGCGCTGCTGCTCCTCGAGCGCGTGCGCGCACAGGCCCGGAAGGCGCGAGACCATCAGCAGCGCATCGGCGGTCTCGGGCGGCAGGCCGATGTCGCCGCACACCGCGGCGATGGCGCCGTCGATGTTGACCGGAAGCGTCTGATCGACGAGCGCCGGGTGCACCGACAGCGCATGCTCGATCGCGCGCAGCAGCTGCACGTAGGCGTGATCGACCTCGAGCTCGTGCGCGATCTGGAGCAGGCGAGTCGCGCGCGGGTCGGTCGTGTGGTAGCGGTGCCCGAATCCCGCCGGCGGCATGTCGCCCGTCTGAATCTGCCGCTGCACGATCTCGGTGGCGGCGGCGCTCATCGATCCACCGCCGCGGACCAGCGCCAGGCCGTCGTCGAGCAGCTGCCGGCAGGTGAGGACGTCGCCGCCGTAGTGCCGGCCGAACCCGAGCACGCCCGCGGCGACGCAGCCGCGGATCGACGCGCCGGTCGTCGCCGCGTTGCGCGCGGAGAGCGTCGACGGCGGGGTGACGCCGTGATCGATGAAGCTGACCAGCATGGCGTCGACCAGCCGCCCGATCGACGGCGTCGGCATGTCGCCGGTCAGCAACAGGTAGATGCTCTCGGCGAACGGCACCCGGCCCATCAGGTCGTCGATCCGGTAGCCGCGGACCAGGATGCGATTCGGCTCGATGCTGGTGAGCGCGGTCGACCAGCGTTCGCGCGTGGCCGAGCCCGTCGTCCGTGGTTTAGAGGGTGCCATAGAGCCGATCTCCAAAGTCGCCGAGACCCGGCAGGATGAACTTTCGGGCGTTCAATTCGCGATCGATGGCCGGCGTGAAGATCTGAATCGACGGATGCGCGCGCTCGACGGCGGCGATGCCTTCCGGCGCGGCGACGATGCAGAGCAGCCGCACGTCCTTGGCCCCGGCGTCGCGCAGCACCGTGACCGCCGCGACGGCGCTGCCGCCGGTCGCCAGCATCGGATCGACGACCAGCGCGGTCGCTCCCGAGAGGTCGCGGGGCAGCTTCGAGAAATACGACCGCGCCAGCGCCGTTTGCTCGTCGCGCTCCAGACCGATGTGGCCGATGCGGGCGTCGGGGAGCAGTTCCAGCACCGCCTCGACCATGCCGAGGCCGGCGCGCAGCACCGGCACGATGACGACGTCGGCGTCGAGCACTTCGCCCTGCGCCGGTTCGAGCGGCGTCTCGACGCGGGCCAGGGCCATCGGCATCCGCCGCGTCGCTTCGGCGGCGACGAGCAGCGTCACGCGCCGGGCCAGCGAACGGAAGCGGCCGGGCGGCGTCGCGCGATCGCGCAGCGACATCAACGCATCCTGTGCGATCGGATGCTGCACGACGTGGACAGGCACAGCGGAACTATACGTCAGGAATCTGGGCCGCGATAGAATCGGCGCCTATGCGTTCGTCGCGTTTTCTCGCGCTCGCCGCCGCGTTGGCCGTCGCCACCCTCTGGCTGGCGCGATCGACGCGCGGACAGGCCGGCGCGCCGATCGCGACGCTGATCTGGGGCGGCACCGTCGTCACCATGGACGCGAACGGCCGGGTGTTGCCGGCCGGCGCCGTCGCCATCGACGGCGATCGCATTGTCGAAGTCGGCAACGCCGACGATCTGCTCGCCAAGTACGCGGCCGAGACGCGCGTCGACGTCCGCGGCCAGATCGTGCTGCCTGGCCTCGTCAACACCCACACGCATGCGCCGATGGTCCTGTTCCGCGGCCTCGCCGACGACCTGGCGCTGATGGACTGGCTGCAGAAGTACATCTTCCCGGCCGAAGCGAAGCTGGTCTCGCCGGACTTCGTTCGCGTCGGCACCAGGCTCGCGGCGCTCGAGATGATTCAGTCGGGGACGACGACGTTCGCCGACATGTACTACTTCGAAGACGACATCGCCCAGGCGGCGCAGGAGGCGGGCCTGCGCGGTGTGCTCGGCCAGTCGGTGATCAGGTTTCCGGTCCCGGATGCGCCGACGCCAGCTGAAGCGCTGGCGCGTGCCGAGTCCTTCATCGCGAAGTGGAAGTCCGACCCGCTGATCACGCCGGCGGTGGCGCCGCATTCGCCTTACACGCTCGAAGGCGCCACGCTCCAGGCCGCGAGGGAGCTGGCGAACAAACATGGCGTGCCGCTGCTCATTCACCTCGCCGAGACCCGCGACGAAGTGCGCATCGTCCGCGACGGACACGGCCGGTCGCCGGCGATGTATCTCGACGGGCTCGGCGTCTGGAACGGGCGGTCGCTCGCCGCGCACGGCGTCTGGCTCGAAGACGCGGATCTGAAGATGCTGGCGCAGAAGCGCGTCGGCGTGGCGCACAACCCGGAGAGCAACATGAAGCTGGCGTCGGGGATCGCGGCCGTGCCGAAATGGCTCCGCGCCGGTGTCCTTGCCGGCCTCGGCACCGACGGCGCTGCCAGCAACAACGACCTCGACATGTTCGAAGCGATGCGGGTCGCCGCGTTCCTGCACAAGGTCGCGACCGGCAACCCGCAGGCGATGCCGGCGCAGACCGCGCTCGAGCTCGCCACTCGTCGCGGCGCCGAAGCGCTGGGTCTCGCCGACCGAATCGGCAGCCTCGAGGCGGGCAAGCAGGCCGACGTCATCACCGTCAGCGTCGCCGGCGCGAGGCAGACGCCGATGTTCGATCCGATCTCGCACCTCGTCTACGTCTCGCGCGGCGACGACGTCACCAACACCATCGTCGCCGGCCGGTGGCTGATGCGCGATCGGCAGGTGCAGTCGTTGAAGCCGGCCGACGTGCTGCGCGACGCCAGGACCATGGCGGCGCGAGTGTCCGAGGCCGTCGGCGCGCCGGCC
>DASTCC010000407.1:0-4286 GCA_035711465.1 Vicinamibacterales bacterium | reverse complement strand
CGAACTTGCGGAACATCCAGGGCAGCAGGTCGCCGCCCGACCCGGCCGTTTCGTCGATGATCATTGCCTTCGGTCCCTGGATCGACGCGAACGGGGTCGGCAGGTCCGCGCCGTACCGCATCGCCCAGTGCGCGATGAACGGCCGCCGCAGGATGTCGATGTAGTAGTCGGCGACGCTCCCGCCGCCGTTGAAGCGCTCGTCGATGATCACCGCGTCCTTGTGGGTCTGCGGATAGAAGTAGCGCTTGAAGTACTCGTGGCCTTCGGTCGTCGTGTTCGGCACGTAGACGTACGCGACGCGGCCGCCGGTCGCCTTGTCGACCTTGGCGAGATTGCCCTCGACCCAGTCGCGGTTCCGGAGCGCGCCCTCGCTCGCGATCGGCACGACCGACACGGTGCGCGATCCCGATCCGTCGGGGTTCGGCCCGACGGTGATCTCGACGATCTTGCCGGCGGTGTTCTCGAAGAAGCTGTAGACGTCGGCCGGCGGCCTGACGTCCGCGCCGCGGACGGCGAGCAGGTACTCGCCGGCTTTCACGTTCACGCCGGGCTCGGTGAGCGGCGACCGCAGCGTCGGATTCCAGTTCAAGCCGCCGTAGACCTTCTTGAAGCGATAGCGGCCGTTCTCGACGCTGTAGTCGGCGCCGAGCAGGCCGCCGGGCACTGGTGTCGGCGCCTCGGGGAAGTCGCCGCCGCCGACGCGATGATGACCGACGGTCAGCTCCGACGACATCCACTGGATGACGCGGTTGAGATCGCTGCGCGTCGCCAGGTCGGCGAGGAACGGCTCGTACTTCTTCCTCATCGCGACCCAGTCGACGCCGTGCATGTTCGGCGCGTAGAAGTAGTCGCGGTTGATGCGCCACGCCTCGTCGAAGATCTGTTTCCATTCCGCGCGCGGATCGACGCGCACGCGGATGTCGCCGATCGCCAGACGTCCGGCGCGCGGCTCGATGCGGGCCGTGGTCGCGACGATCGACCATTCCTGGCCGCTGGCGTAGAGCATCTTCTTGCCGTCGGCCGAGAGCGTGTAGGTCGAGACCTCGGGCAGCAGCGTCTCGTTCTCGCGCTTGGCGAGGTCGTAGCGATCGAGCCGCGTCCGGCCGTCGGCGGCGCGGAGGTAATAGATGTGGTTGGCCGCGCCGGTCATCAGCCGCGACAGCTCGCCGCTCGCGATCGGCACCGCGAGCGTCCGTGCCTGGATGCCGTCGATGTCCACGCGCGTCGGCTCCGGCGGCGTCTGACTCTGACGCGTCGCGCCGCCGGGTTGCGGCGGGGTGTCGCTCGGCGTCGACGGCGCCGGCGGCGTCTTCTCTTCGTCGCTCTCACGCGCCAGCGGCGACGGCAGGTCGTTGCGCAGCACGGTCAGATACACGTTCTGCGTCGATCGCATGTCGTTGCCCGACTGCGCGAACCAATCGAGCGTCGGGCCCGCATTGGTCGACCCGAAGAAGTACAAGTACTTGCCGCTGCGATCGAACACCGGATCGGCGACCTCGCCGAGGCCGTCGGTGATCCGGAACGACTTCTTCTGGTCGATCGAGTAGAGGAGCACCGCGTTGACGAGCGGCTGGAGGTTGACGACGTAGGCGATCCACTTCGAGTCGGGCGACCAGCTCGGCGTGTCCACGCCCTGAGGCGTGTAGACCTGGTGCCCGTCGATGCGCGTCGAGACGCCTGAATCGACGTCCACCCAGTAGACGCTCTGCGAGTTGTCGACGTAGGTGAGCTTCCGGCTGTCCGGCGACCAGCCGAGTTGCTGATAGAAGCCGTGGCCCTGCACCTTGATCGTCCGCGGCGTCGTCTTGCCGTCCTGGCTGGCGATGCAGAGCGAGTACTCGCCGCCGTCGTCCGAGAAGTAGGCGACGTGTTGGCCGTCCGGCGACCACGCGGGCGATCGCTCGTGCGTCGCGGTCGTGTTCGTCAGATTGCGCGCGTCGCCTTTCTCGGCCGGCACGGTGACGATCTCGCCGCGGAACTCGAACGCTGCGCGCATGCCGGTGGGCGAAATCGCCGCGCTGCGGATCCAGCGGCCGCCGCTGACGTACTTCGGCCGCACCTCGGGCAGATCGGCGGTGACGCCAATCCTGAGCCGCGTGCTGCGCTGCGTCGCCGGATCGAGCAGGTGCAGGTAGCCGGCCTGCTCGTAGACGATCTTGCCGCCGCCGGCCGAGGCGCTGAGTACGGGGAAGTCCTCGTAACGCGTGATCTGCCGCACCGCCTTCGTCCGCGGGTCGTAGGCGAAGATGTTGAACTCGCCGTTGCGATCGGATCGGAAGTAGAGCGTGTTCTCCAGCCACATCGCGTCGGCGTCGTTCGATCGCGTCGCCGGCTGCGGGACTTTCTCGATCTCGTGTCCGACCGTGTCGTAGATCCAGATCCGCGACACCGTGCCGCCGCGGTACATCTTCCACTGCTGATAACGGCCGGCGATCGGACTGTAGGCAATCCGTCCGCCCGGGCCTTGCGAGGCCTGCGCGACGTTCGGAATCGGCAGCGGCTCGGCCATGCCGCCGGCGATCGGCACCTTGAAGAGCTGGGTGTATCGGGTCGTGAACACCGCCTGCGGCGAGGTGAACAGCACCGCGCGGCCATCGGTGGTGAAGCCCTGAACGATGTCCTGCGCGGGATGCCACGTCAGCCGCGTCGGCACGCCGCCGGTGATCGGGACGATGTAGACGTCGGTGTTGCCTTCGTATTGACCGCTGAAGGCGATCGACCTGCCATCCGGCGAGAACGCCGCGTTTGCCTCGACGCCGGGCGCAGACGTGAGCCGCCGGACGTCGGTGCCATCGTGCCGCGAGATCCAGAGGTCGCCGGCGTAGACGAACGCGACATGCGTCGCGCTCACCGCCGGCTGCGCGAGCAGCCGCGTGTCGCCAACGGCGCCCGGCGTCTGCACCTCGACTTCCGTCCACGCGCCGACGTCTTCGCCGGCGATCGGCACGGTCACGATCGCGGCCAACGCGAACAACGATGCCAACCACCCGATTGTTTTCCTCATCACGGGGCACCTCACACGGATCCGCGACATCATACTGGTGGGGACCCGAACGAATCAGATAAACTGGCCGTCTGCACGTCGGACCGCGGTCCGGAACCTGTGCAAGTTCAGCCGACGAACCGCGTCAGGGCCGGAAGGCAGCAGCGCTAAGTCGAATCTGTGCTGTGCCGCAGGCCCTCCGGGCCGCGGTCGGACGTGCAGGAACCCGAGTTCCAAGTCTTAAGTCTGAAGTTTTAAGTCTTAAGTTTGCTGTCGTCCTCCTCATGTCCCACCTCGCTCTCGCTCGCAAGTGGCGTCCGCAGCGGTTCGAAGACGTCATCGGTCAGAAGGGCGTCGTCGAGACGCTGCGCAACGCCATCGCCACCGATCGGCTGGCGCAGTCGTTCATCTTCGCCGGCCCGCGCGGCGTGGGAAAGACGACCACCGCGCGCATCCTGGCGCGGGCGCTCAACTGCGTGACGGGGCCGACCGCCGAGCCCTGCGGCAAGTGCGACGCCTGTCGTGAGATCGCCGAGGGCCGCGACGTCGACGTCATGGAGATCGACGGGGCCACCTACACCGGCGTCGACGCCGTCCGCGAGGTCATCGTCGAGCCGCTGGCGATCGCGCCGATGCGCGATCGCTACAAGATCTTCATCATCGACGAAGTCCATCGGCTGTCGAAGAACGCTTTCGACGCCCTGCTCAAGTCGATCGAAGAGCCGCCGCCCTACGTGAAGTTCATGATGGCGACGACCGAGCTGCGCTCGGTGCCCGACACCATCCAGTCGCGATCGCAGGTCTTCGAGCTCAAGAGCCTGCCGTTCGCGTCGATCCGCGAGCAGCTGCGCGAGGTCACGGCGCGCGAGAAGGTCGGCATCGACGACGCCGCGCTGGCGCTGGTGGCGCGGTCGGCCGAAGGCAGCATGCGCGACGCGCTGTCGGCGCTCGACCAGGTGCTCGCGTTCACCAGCGACCAGGTCACCGCCGCCGACGTCAGCTCGGTGCTCGGGTTGATCGGACGCGATCTGCAGTTCGAGATCGCCGAGACCGTCGCCGCCGAGGATCTCGTCAACGCCTTCGCGCTCGCCGGCCGCGTCGTCGAATCCGGCTTCGACCTGCGCATCGTCTGCCGCGAGCTGGCGCGGCTGATGCGCGATCTGATGGTCGTCAAGATCGATCCGTCGCGGCTGGCCGATCCGGAGATCGCGTCGGAAAGCGAGCGCGATCGGCTGCAGGCGCTCGCCGGCCGCTACTCGCGCGAAGACCTGATGCGCGGCTTCGATCTGCTGGCGAAGACCGA
>DASTCC010000406.1:0-2621 GCA_035711465.1 Vicinamibacterales bacterium | reverse complement strand
GGATCGATCGGACATCGGTCGGATCCAGGTCCAGCGCGCGCTCGAGCGATCGGCGGGCGCCATCCCAGTCCCAGTCGTAGAACGCGATGAGGCCGAGCGTCACGTGCGTGCCGGCGAGCTTGTCGTCGAGGCCGAGCGCGGTCATCGCGTGCTGACGCGCCTTGGGCAAGGCCTCCGAGGGCGGCAGCGTCTCGCTCGCCAGGTACAAATCGGCGAGACCCGCGTGCGACGGCGCGTGCTTCGGCCGGCGGACCAGCGCGCGCTCGAACGCCTGCCGCGCGCGATCCCAGCTCTCGGGCGTGCCCTGGCTGGCGTGAAAGCGCCCTTCCAGGTACGCCCGCTCGAGCACCGGATCGATGATCGCCTGCATCGGGATCGAGCTCGCGGCCTTGGCGGGCGCGAGCGTCAGGCGCACTTCGCGAGCCACGGCCTGCGCGATGTCGCGCTGCAGGCCGAGGAGGTCGTTTGCCTGGCGCGTATACGTATCGGCCCAGAGATTCGCGTCCGCGGCGGCGTCGACCAGCTGCGCGGTGACGCGAACGTTCGTGCCCTCCTGCGTCACCGAGCCTTCGAGCACCGCGTCGACGTTCAGGAGCCGCGCGATCTCCGGCAGCGACTTGCCGGCCTGGCGTGACCACCGCGCCGATGTCGCGGACGCGACCCGCAGGCCGCCGAGCTTTGCCAGCTCGGTGGTCACGGCATCGGTGAGGCCGAATGCCGTGTACGCAGACGCCTCGGTCGCCGGCACGCCGATGGCCTCGAACGGCAGAACGGCAATCGATCGAATCGACGCGCGCGTACGCTCGGCGGACCACCGGCCGTAGGCGTAGGCGCCGGCCGCGAGCGTCAGGGGCACGACGATTCCCAGCGCCGCGATCAACCAGAGGCGGATCTTGCGCCCCGGGCGGTCGCCGGCCGGCAGCGTTCGGAGCGCCGCCTGGGCGGGCGCGGACTGGTCGGCCGGCATCGCCTCTGCCGGCGTGGCGTCCGCGTCAACGGGCGGCTGCGGAGGGAATCCATTCGTCGTCCACTCGCGCGCTTCGCCGCCGGACACCGGGACGAGCAGCCGGTACCCGCGCTTGGGGATGCGTTCGATGTAACGCGGCGAATAGCCCGAGTCGTTGAGCGCGGCGCGCAGCCGCTTGACGGCCGAGTTCAGTTTGCGCTCGAAGTCGCCGAAGGTCTCGTTCGGCCAGAGCGCCTCGCGCAGCTCCTCGCGCGAGACCGGCTCACCGCCTCGCGCGATGAGCATCGTCAGAATCTGGAGCGGCTGTCCCTCGAGGCGGACGCGGACGCCTTTCTTTCTGAGCTCCCCGCGTGCGCGATCCAGCTCGAATGAGCCGAACCGTGACACGCCGGTCGAGCGGTCGTCCGAGGCCTGCATGGGAGGAGCCCTGATACTCTACCACCCCGAGCGGTCATCTGCGGCGACAACTTCTCATTTCTCAATGGGTTGCCCCGACACGTAGATTGCATTCTCGTAACGCTTGAAGGCCGGCCGGGCGTCGCCGCAGATTTTCGGCATCATGGCTTCCCAGCTTCGTCCGGTGACGGTCGCGCTCTGTGCGCTGGCGGTCAGTCTGAGCGTCCCTTCCCCGGCCATGGCCCGGCAGACCGGCTGTCAGCTCTCGACGACGACGGCCGGGCTGACGGCGTGCTTCGCCGTGCTGGCGCTGACCACGACCACCCTCACGTCGAATCAGACGAACGGGATCGGCGACACGAACTCGGGCGCCGCTGGCGCGGCCGGCAACGACGCCGGCTTCTTCGAAGGCATCCTTTTCGGCGCGACCAACGGCGGCGCCGGCGGCGTCGCGCCGTCGGTCGAGCTGCTCGTGCAGTTCCAGAGCTTCAGCATCACGACCAACGGCATTCTGTCCTCGCCGCGCACCGCCATCACGGTCAGGAGCCTGGGCGGCGACGGCGGCCGCGGCGGCGACGACTTCGGCATCTTCAGCGGCCTCGGCGGTGACGGCGGTCGCGGCGGCAACGGATCGACCGTGTCGCTCACCACGACGTCGACCGGCGGCGTGATTCAGACCGGGCCGTCGTTCACGTTCCTGTTTCTTCCGTTCTTCGGCGGCCACGGCATCTACGCGCTCAGCCGCGGCGGTGACGGCGGCGACGGCGGCGACGGCGACTCGGCGATCTCGGGATCGGGCGGCGATGGCGGCCTCGGCGGCAACGGCGGCACGGTCACGCTCGACATCAACAACGCGATCACGACGTCGGCGCTGCTCGGCCGCGCCATCTTCGCGACCAGCCGCGGCGGCAACGGCGGCGACGGCGGCAGCGGATCCGGCATCGTCTCGGGCGGCGGCGCCGGCAGCGGCAGTGGCAACGGCGGCAGCGTCAGCGTCGGCAATACCGGCACGCTGCGCACGTTCGGTAGCTTCGCGGCCGGCATCTTCGCTCAGAGCATCGGCGGTTACTCCGGCGACGGCGGCGACAGCGACGGCGGCGTCGCGTTCGGCGGGGGCGCGACCTCGGGCGGCGACGCCGGATCCGTCGCGATCGGCAACTCCGGCAACATCACGACCTCAGGCACGCGATCGCACGCGATCTTCGCGCAGAGCGTCGGCGGCAGCGGCGGCGACGACGGTGGCGGCAACGGCGTCGTC
>DASTCC010000405.1:0-2631 GCA_035711465.1 Vicinamibacterales bacterium | reverse complement strand
GCCGCGCAGTTTCACGCCGTCGAGATCAACTACACGTTCTACCGGATGCCGACGGCGAAGACGACCGGCGCGTGGCTCGCGCAGGCGCCGCCCGGGTTCAAGTACGTCCTCAAGGCGCCCAGGCGCATCACCCACGAGAAGCGGCTGAAAGACTGCAAGGACTCCGTGGACTTCTTCTGCGAGAGCGCGCGCGTGCTCGGCGATCATCTCGGCCCGTTACTGTTCCAGCTGCCGCCGACGTTCAAGCTCGATCTGGCGCGCCTCGAGGCGTTCCTCGCCGAGCTGCCCGCGGGCTTCCAGTCGGCGTTCGAGTTCCGTCACGATTCCTGGCTCGTCGACGACGTCTTCCTGCTGCTGGAGAAGCACGGCCAGGCGCTCTGCATCGCCGACTTCGGCGATCACACGACGCCCTTTCAGGCGACCGCGCGTCATGGCTATTTCCGCCTCCGCGACGAAGGGTACGTGGAGGCCGATCTCGTGCAATGGGTCGATCAGATCGGGCGACGCACCGATCGCTGGGACGACGTCTACGTGTTCTTCAAGCACGAAGAGGAAGGGAAGGGCGCGCTCTTCGCGAAACAGTTCTGCGAGCTCCTCGATCGCGCCGGGCTCACGCGCGTCTGAGCGCCGCGGCGAGGAAGGACACCGCCGCCTCCTCCGCCCAGTAACCGTCGAACTCGCCGTTCCCGTCGCCGATGAAGCCGCAGTGTCCGCCGAACCGGTGGACGCGACGCTCGACGAGCGGGTTGTCGCGCACCGGCGGCTGCTCGAACTGTGCCGGCGGCACGAACGGGTCGTCGCTGGCGGCGACGATCAGCGCCGGCACCGGAATGCGATCGGCGACGCGCATCGCGCTGGCGCGATGGTAGTAGTCCGACGCGCCGGCGAAGCCGTGATGCGGCGCGGTGTAGATCTCGTCGAAGGTGCGGATGGTCCAGATGCGGTCGAGGCGCGACAGATCGAACACGCCCGGCCACGCCGCCGCCTTGCGACGCATCCTGCCGCGCAGGTTGCGAACGAAGTTCCACTGATAGGCGTAGTTCCGGCGCCGCTCGATCGACCGCACGCAGATCTCGAGCTCGATCGTCGGACACACGGCCGCGACCGCCGCGACCGGCAATTCGGGGGTCGCCGGCAGCTCGCCGGCGAGCTTCAGCGTCAGGTTTCCGCCGAGCGAGTAGCCGGCGACGAGGAAGGGCCCGAGTCCCTCTGCCGCGAGGATCCGCAGCACCGCCTGCGGATCGCTGGTGAGTCCGGAGTGATAGAGCCCGGGCGTCAGATGTTCGGTGCCGCCGCAGTTCCTCTGGTTGAGCAACACCGCGTTCCATCCTCGCTGAAACGCCTTGTGAGCGAGCCCTCGCATGTAGTGCACTTCGCTCGACCCTTCCAGGCCGTGCAGCGCGAGGAGCGTCGGCCGGCCGGTCGGCCGCGGATGCCAGAAGCCCTGTGCCAGGACCTGCGTATCCGCTGTGACCTGGAACAGGCGCGCTTCCGGCGCCGGCAGTCCGTCGAAGGACCGCTGACGCGCCCAGGCCACGACGGTCATCAGGTGGCCGTTGCGAAGCGCCCGGCGCGGCACGAAGGACGTGCGATCGAAGGACCCGTTGCCGGAGAGCTCGGTCATCGAAGGTCGACAACGGCAAACGCGGTATTGCGGTAGAGCACCGGGAGGCTCGTCGGGCGATCCGCGCGCACGATGGCGACGTCCAGATCATAGCGCTCGGCCAGCGAACGCAACCTGGCGTCGTCGAAGCCCTCGTAGCCGCTGGTCGCCGCGGCGCGATCGGCCACGCGCATGGCGACGTTCCGGTCGTACATCCCGATCGACGCGTCCTTGGTGAACTCGATCAGGGTGTCGCGCCTGGCGCCGACCCGCACGCTGATGCCGTGCTTCCAGCCATGCTCCGGATCGGCGAGGACGTGGATGCCGATCGGCTGCGTCCGGAGCCACGACAGCACGTCGACCCACGGCGTCGCCGGCAGTGACGGCGTGAAGAGACGCACGTCGGCGCCGCTTCGCGTCAGCACGTAGGCGCTGCGTCCGATCGACGCGGCGACGAGCAGCGCGACGACGCCGACGGCGGCCGCGCGCGGCAGCGTCCGCCACTGCATCAGCGCCCAGGCAATGGCCGCCATCGCCGCGAAGTCGAGCAGCCAGAAGACACGCGGCACCTGCAGCTGCACCGCCAGGGCCAGATGCATCATCGTCAGCGGCACCGAGATCAGGAACACAATCGCAAGCGTCAGCAGTCCCCAGGTGAGTGCGCGCTCGCCGTCAGTGACGATGCCGGCCCGTCGGCGGGCGACGTATGCGGCCGCGATGATGATCGGATAGAGAAGGTTGAGCAGCCACGCGTACGACGGCCAGTCGGCGGGGAAGAGGTAGTCCTTGTCGCCCAGCACGTCGAGCCAGGCGCGATCCATGACGACGAGCCGGCCGGCCAGCGGGCCGCTGGTGAGCAGCCAGACGGCGAGCGCCGCAGCTGCCGCGGCGGCGAGAATCAGCGCCCGCCGCGATCGCGGATGCAGCACCCAGAGCGCGACCGCCCAGGCCATCGCGAACCACAGCGCGGTCGTCGGATGAATTGCGGCCGCGAGCATGATCGCGAAGGCCGCGAGCCGCAGCCGGCC
>DASTCC010000404.1:0-12222 GCA_035711465.1 Vicinamibacterales bacterium | reverse complement strand
CCTGCACTGACCCCACTCCGACCCCCTCAGCCAGCGATGCACGCGCGTCTTGCCGACGGCGTTGACGACGAACGACAGCGCGATGAGTTGGCAGTCGAGCAGGAGCGATTGCCGGGCGAGGTAGGTCCGGTCCAGTTCGAGTGCGTCGCCAGGTGCTGATGCGCCGACGAGTTGCGCCAAGCCCGTCAGTCCGGGACGCGCGTCCCAGCGGAAGTCGTATGCCGCCGACGACCAGCCGTAGCGATCCACGTCGTCCGGCGTCAGTGGCCGTGGACCGACGGCGCTCATGTCGCCGCGCAGGATGTTCACGAACTGCGTGATCTCGTCCAGCCCCGTGGCGCGCAGTAGCCGTCCGACTCTCGTAATGCGTCCGTCGCGCATCGATCGGAACTTCAGAATCGAGAACCGACGGCGGCGGTAGCCGACGCGCTCCTGTCGGAACAGGATCGGCCGCCCATCATCCCCGACGATCGCCAGCGCCACCAGCGCCATCACCGGGGCGAACACAATCAGCCCTGCTGTTGCTCCCGCCAGGTCGAATAGACGTCGCGTAATCACTGTTGCAAATTACTCTTCAATACAAAGTATACTGGCTCCCGCGTCCCTGGCAAGCCCGAGCCGACCCCATGCCCCGACGACTGCGAGTCAAGTTCATCCTGCCGGCGCTCACCGAAGCGACGAGTCCCTACTGGCGGCCCATCAAATATTCGCTCTTCCCGCCGCTCGGGCTCGCCACGCTCGCCGCATACCTGGCGCCCGACGACCAGGCCGTCATCGTCGACGAGCATGTCATGCCGCTCCAGACCAACGACCGGCCCGACCTGGTGGCGATTCAGGTGTACATCACCAACGCCCGCCGGGCGTATGCGCTCGCGGACGCGTATCGCGCCATCGGCTCGTACGTGATTCTCGGCGGGCTCCACGTCACCGCGCTGCCCGACGAAGCGGCCGCGCATGCCGACACCATCTTTCTCGGCCCGGGCGATCAGACCTTCCCGAGGTTCCTCGCCGACTTCCGCGCCGGCCGCGCCGCCCGCCGCTACGCGTCGACGACGGATCGGACGCTGGATCGGATTCCGCCGATCCGCCGCGACCTGATCGAACGCCGTCGCTACCTGGTGCCGAACTCGATCGTCGTCACGCGCGGCTGTCCGCAGCATTGCGACTTCTGCTACAAGGACGCCTTCTTCGAGGGCGGCCGATCGTTCTATACCCAACGCGTCGACGACGCGCTCGCCGAGATCGATCGGCTGCCCGGACGCCATCTCTATTTTCTCGACGATCACCTGCTCGGCGATCGCCGCTTTGCGACCGCGCTCTTCGACGGCATGCGCGGCATGAATCGGCTCTTCCAGGGCGCCGCCACCGTCGACTCGATCCTGCGTGGCGATCTGATCGAGCGCGCCGCCGAAGCCGGCCTGCGCAGCATCTTCGTCGGCTTCGAGACGCTGACGCCCGGCAACCTCGTGCGGAGCAACAAGCGCCAGAACCTCGGCCGCGACTACGCCGCGGTGACGCGGCGGCTGCACAGCCTCGGCGTGATGATCAACGGCAGCTTCGTCTTCGGGATGGACGACGACGATCAGGACGTGTTCGCGCGCACGGTCGAGTGGGCGATCGAGCATGGGATCACGACGGCGACGTTCCACATCATGACGCCGTATCCCGGCACGCGCCTGTTCGCGCGCACCGAGGCCGACGGCCGCATCCTGACGCGCGACTGGGATCTCTACGACACCAGAACCGTCGTCTACCGGCCGGCGCGGTTGACGCCGGAACAGTTGAAGCAGGGCTACGACCGGGCGTATCGCGAGTTCTATCGCTGGCCCGCAATCACCAGGGCGGCGTGGTCGCACGATGCGGTGAAGCACCGCATCAAGCACTTCTTCTACGCGGCCGGGTGGAAGAAGTTCGAGCCGCTCTGGGACATGGTCATCCGCGCGAAGCAGCTCGGCGTGATGACGCCGCTGCTCGAGGGCGTGCTGTCGAAGGTGACGGCGGAGGAGGCAAACGACCCCGCCGAGGTGGTCGCACCACCTGAAGGCCGTACGTCGCCGGTGTGATGACCGCGGGTCTCAGCGAATCAGTCGCTGCGGCGGATACTCGAGCTGCATCGCGACGAAGTCTGACGTCGGCCTACCGTACCGATCTTCAATCTGCGCCAGCGTCTCCTCGAGCGCGGCGGCGGGGCGAGGCTCGAGCGCGGGTATCCGCCGTTCCGCGGGCCAGCTGGACGTCGTTTCGTCCGGCACGACGTTGAGCCCGCTGCGGGTTCTCACCTCGTTGCCGGCCGCGAACGTCAGCGCCCGCGATCGAGACGTCCGCGACCAGGCGTCGGCGACGAGCGCGAGCGAGACCTCGTCGACGCCGGGCGCGAGCTCGATGCCGAGCCGTTCCCGATTCCAGAATGCGAGGGTGTTTTGGATGGCCGTCAGTGCAAATGGGCGCGTGAACCGAAACGCGCTGCTGTCGTGACGGGCGTCCCACGCGGCCAGACCGAGGTCCATGGCGATGTCTTCGGCTTTGTCGCGACCGGCGATCGCCTCGATCAGTGTCAGCGTCATCGGCATCGACGCGGTGACGCCGGTGGTCGTGGCCACACCTCGATCGGTCACCAGCCTTCGATCCGCGACGTACGCGATTCGCGGGTGGTCGAGCAGCTCATCCAGGTAGTACCAGTGGGTCGTCGCGCGTTTGCCGTCGAGCAGTCCCGCGGCGGCGACGATCCTCGCGCCCGCGCAGACGCCGACGACCGTGGCACCCTTCGCGGCCTGCCGGTTCAAGAAGTCGAGCACCACCGGGTCGTCACCGCGACTCATCTGCGGCACGATCACGTAGTCGGCGCCGTCGGGATACTGGGTCTCGAACTCCGCGATCGTGGCGTCTGGCCGGACGGTGAGCGCGGGGTAGAGGTCGACCGGCCCGGGCGCGGTCGCGAGCGCGACGACGTCGGCCACATCGGCCCGTTTGAGGATGCCGTAGGGCATCAGGTAGTCGGTCGTCTCCGTGGTGTCGTTGATGCCGATGATCGCGACGACCGGACGCAGCCGCTTCGGCGGCTTCAACGCCGCGAGCGCCGCGTCGGCTTCGTCCTTACCGATCGGCGGTGGGTTCCACGTGGTCGGCGCTGGCGGCAGAGAGGCGATCCAGGCTCCTCCGGCCGCACCGGCCAGTCCGGCCGCCGCGAGAGCGCTCCAGCCGACGATGCGCTTGTTCATGACTGCCTCCGTGACGCGGGAGGGAGTTTTGGGGGTGGTCCTTCAGGCTATGACGTCGGAAGGCGGCGGAGGGCCGTAGCTCGCGGAGTGCCCTTGGCAAGCGCGAGCGCCCTGGCCTGCCATCCGCAGCTCGCGGGGTGCTCTTGGGAAGCGCGAGCGAAGGATGGTGGGCCCCCCAGGATTCGAACCTGGGACCAACCGGTTATGAGCCGGCAGCTCTAACCGCTGAGCTAGGGGCCCTCACGGACGCGGACAAGAGCGCCGTCAACTTAGAACTGAGAACTCAGAACCAGGAACCCAGTTCTCAGTTCTCAGTTTAGGGCGGCGAAAGCCGCTCTATCGGCCCTCGAGGAAGGGCTTGAGGCGCCGCGAGCGCGACGGATGGCGCAGCTTTCGCAGCGCCTTGGCTTCGATCTGGCGGATGCGCTCGCGCGTGACCGCGAAGCTCTGGCCGACTTCTTCGAGCGTGTGCTCCGAGCCTTCGCCAACGCCGAAGCGCATCTTGATCACGCGCTCCTCGCGCGGCGTCAGCGTCTTGAGGACGTTGTCGGTCTGCTCCTTGAGGTTGAGGTTGATGACCGCATCCGACGGCGACACGACGTTGGTGTCGGGGATGAAGTCGCCGAGATGCGAATCTTCCTCTTCGCCGATCGGCGTCTCGAGCGAGATCGGCTCCTGCGCGATCTTCAGGACCTTGCGGACCTTCGAGACCGGGATGTCCATCCGCTGGGCGATCTCTTCCGAGGTCGGCTCGCGGCCGAGCTCCTGCACCAGCGCCCGCGAGGTGCGGATCAGCTTGTTGATCGTCTCGATCATGTGCACCGGGATGCGGATCGTCCGCGCCTGGTCGGCAATCGCGCGCGTGATCGCCTGGCGGATCCACCAGGTCGCGTAGGTCGAGAACTTGTAGCCGCGGCGGTACTCGAACTTGTCGACCGCCTTCATCAGGCCGATGTTGCCTTCCTGAATCAGATCGAGGAACTGCAGGCCGCGGTTGGTGTACTTCTTCGCGATCGATACGACCAGTCGAAGGTTGGCTTCGACCAGCTCTTTCTTGGCCTGCTCGGCCTGGGCCTCGCCCTCGAGGATCGTCCGCAGCGTCCGCGTCAGCTCCTCGGCCGGCTGCTCGAGCCGCTTGGCCATCTCGCGGATTTCCTTGCGCAGCTCCTCCTTGTGCTTGAGCAGGAGCTTCTTCTCCTCCTCGCGGAGCTTGCGCTTGCCCTTCGACTCGAGCTTCTGATCGATCAGCCGGACTTCGCGCTGCTTGTACTGCACGTCCTCGACGGCGCCTTTCATGCCGTCGATCAGACGCCGCTTGACCATCTCGGTGAACTCGATCTTGCGGATCAGCCGCGAGAGCTCGACCTTGCCGCGGAGGATCTTCCAGCGGGCGCGGCGGTACTTCCGCTTCTCGGCCTTGGGCACGTCGCCGTACTTGTCCTCGAGCTTGTTGACGACCTCGAGCTGCTGCTGGACCTTCTCGACCTGCTTGAGGAACTCGCGCTGCTTGGCGGCGATCTTCTCGTCGGTGATCTCTTCTTCGTTGAAGACGACGAGCTCGCGCACGGTCCGTTCGCCGCGCTTGAGCTGTTCGCCCATCTCGATGACTTCCTGCGTGATCTTCGGCGTCCGCGAGATCGCCTTGATGGCGGCGAGCTTGCCCTGCTCGATGCGCTTGGCGATGGCGACTTCGCCCTCGCGCGTGAGCAGCGGGACGGTGCCCATCTCGCGCAGGTACATCCGCACCGGATCGTTGGTCTTGTCGAGCGCGCCCGGCGTCAGATCGAGATCGCCTTCCTCGCCGCCCTCGCCCTGCTGCCCGCGATCGTCGCGATAGGCCTTTTCCGAATCGACGACCTCGATGCCGGCGCTGCCGAAGGTGCTGAACAGGTCGTCCAGCTCCTCCGACGACGTGATGTCGGCCGGGAGCAGCTCGTTCACTTCGTCGTAGAGCAGGTAGCCCTTCTCTTTGCCGATGGTGATGAGCTGTCGAATCTCGTCGTACTTTTCTTCAATGGACACGTCGTCTCCCTCGTTCGTCTACGAGCTCAGTTCTTCGATCCGCGTCAGGAGCGCCTTCTTGCGCTGCCACAAGGTCTCGAGCTGGCGATCGGCGTCGGCCGGACGCGCCGCCTGCACCTGGTCGATCTCGTCCTGCAGCGCCGACCGTTCCCGGTCGAAGCGCAGCCGGCGCAGCGCGTTGACGCAGTCGCCGGGCGAGGCCGCAGGCGTCTCGCTCGCCGCCGCGCGTTCGAGCAGCGCGGCTTCGCCTTCACTTAGACGCTCGCCGAGCAGTTCCGGCAACACCTCGGGAGGAACGTCCGACAGGCTGGCCGCCAGCCGGAACACCGGGGCGGTGACCAGTCCTTCCAAATCTTCCGGTTCGAGCTGTGCGACGGCCGCCAGACCCTCCACGGGCCGATGCGCCAACGTCCACAGCAATCCCTGTTCCGCCGGCCTGATGTTCACCCGCGCGGGCACGGCCACCGCGGGCGCTTCGGTCCTCCGCTGGGCCGCGGCCTTCTTGATCTCCTCGCGGACCACACCTTCGGTGATGCGCGCCTTGTGCGCCAGCCGATCCGCGAACTGATCGCGGACCGCGGCATCGGGAATGTTGGCGGCGACCGAGAGCATCTGATCGAGGAAACGCTTCCGACTGTCCATCCGGCTGACGTCGAGCCGGTCGGCGGCGCGGTCGAGAAGATACTCTAAATACGGCCGCGAGCCCTTGAGTCTTTCCACGTATGCCTGACCGCCCTGGCGCCGAATGAACGCGTCGGGGTCGCTGCCCTCGGGCAGCAGCGCGACATTGACCTGAAATCCTTCAGACACAAGCAGTTCCGACGATCGAGCAGCCGCCGTCTGACCGGCCGTGTCCGGATCGAAGCTGAGCACCACTTTCGTCGTGAAGCGTTTCAGCGTGCGCGCCTGGGCCGCCGTCAGCGCCGTCCCGCAGGAGGCCACCACCGGCTGAACCCCGGACTGCCAGACCTGCGCCAGATCGAAGTACCCTTCGACCAGCACACAGTAATTGTGCTTCCGTACGGCCCCTTTCGTCACGTCCAGGCCGTAGAGCGTCCGTCCCTTCGAATAAATGGGCGTTTCCGGCGAATTCAGGTACTTCGGCACCTGCCCCTGCTCGAGGGCGCGGCCACCGAACGCGACAATCGCCCCCGTGTCGCGGGCGATGGGGATCATCAGTCGATTACGAAACCGGTCGACCAGCCGCCCGTCGTCCCGTTGCACGACAAGTCCGCTCTTGATCAGGACTTCATCGGGGACCTTCTGGTTGGCGAGATGGGCGTGAAGACTATCGCGGCCGGCGGCCGGCGCGTAGCCGTAACCGAAGGTCTCAATAGTCTCTGGACGGAGGCCGCGCTGCTCCAGTTCCCGCCGCGCCCGCGCGCCCGCCGCCGAAGCCAGCTGCTCGCGGTAGAACGCTGCGGCCGTCTCGTGGACCTTCAATAGCGCTTCGCGGACCGCCGCGGCCGCCCGATCCTCGGGGCCGCCCTCAGCTTCAGGTACTTGGATGCCGGCACGGGCCGCCAGGTAGCGGACGGCCTCGGGAAAGGGCAGCTTCTGATGGAGCTCGACGAACTTCAGGACATCCCCGCCCGCGCCGCAGCCGAAGCACTTGAAGAACCCCTTGTCCGGATTGACGTTGAACGAGGGGGTCTTCTCCTGATGGAACGGACACAGTCCCTTGTAGGTGCCGCCCGTCTTCCTGAGCGACACGACCTCGCCGATGACCGAGACGATGTTCGTCTGGGTCTTGAGATCTTCGAGAAAGGACTGCGGAAACAGCGACACGCGTCAGTTCAGCTCCATCATTCGAGAGTCCAGCTCCACGTTCCGGGCTCGCCTGTTCGACCGTCGACGACCTACTTGAGTTCGACGATCGTCGCGGCCGACCCGCCTTCGTCCTCGCCGGCGGCCTTCGCGGACATCACCAGCGGATGCTCGCGCAGGTACTCTTTGATGCCGTCACGCAGCCGCCCGGTGCCCCGGCCGTGCACGATTCTGAGACGCCGCTCGTCGGCCAGCACCGCGTCGTCGAGAAACTTCTCGATGCGGGCGACGGCGTCGTCCACGGTCGCGCCGACGACGACCAGATCTCTGGTCGTGGCGACCAGCGGATCGGACGATGTCGCCGCGCTGGGGCGTCGATCGGCGCGGCCCGTCTCGCGGGGCTTCACGCGATCGCGGCCGGTGAGGGCACGCAGGTCGCCGAGCTTCACGCGCATGCGCTTGCCGTTGACGTCGACCTCGACCCGGGTGCCCGAGGCGCTCGCGACGGTGCCCTCGGCGCCAAACGCGACCACGAACACCCGCGTGCCCGCCGCCGGCGCCGTCGAGAGCGGCGGCGGAAGGTCCGGCTCGCTGCCGCCCAGGCCAGCGGCCTCCGAGATGGCGCCGAGCGCCGACCGTGCCTGCGCCCGCAGCGCGCCGACGTCGCCCGTCGACACCGTGCTGCCCGCGCCACCCGGCCGCGTCAGCCGCGAGCCAAGCGCGTCCGCGCGCTCCTTCAACTGGCCGACGATGCGATCGACTTCGGCGCGGGCCTCGCGAAGCTTCTCGTTCAACTTGTCATCGGTGCGTTTCTTCAACACCGCCTCGCGCTCCGCAACGCGCGCTTCGTGCGCGAGCAGTTTGCGGCGGTCCTCGGCCACCGCCTGACGCTCGGCGTCGATGCGATCGCGTTCGCGCTGCAGCGTCTCGAGCTCGGCGTCGACGCGCGCGAGGTGCGCGGCGAGCTGCGACTCGCGGCCCGATCGCCGCGCGCGCGCGTCGACGATGACCTCGGCGGGCATGCCCAGCCGCTCGGCGATCTCGAGCGCCAGGCTCCGTCCCGGCGCGCCGTAGATCAGTCGATAGGTCGGCGCGTAGGTGTCCGGGTTGAAGCCAAATGCGGCGGTGGCGACGCCGGTCGTCGTGGCCGCGTACGACTTCAACGCGTCGTCGTGCGTCGTCGCGACCACGGTTGCGCCGCGGCGGCGGAAGTGATCGATCACCGCGGTGCCGAGGGCGCCGCCCTCGACCGGATCGGTGCCGCTTCCGACCTCGTCGAGCAGGACCAGCGCCGGCGATACGAGCGCGCGGTTCATCGCCACGAGATTGGCGATCCGGGCGCTGAAGGTGCTGAGGCTCGCGGCAATCGACTGATCGTCGCCGATGTCGGCGAACACCGATCGGAAGGGCGTGATCCGGCTGCCGGGTTCGACCGGGATCAACAGGCCCGACTGCGCCATCACCGCCAGCAGGCCCATCGCCTTGAGCGCGACCGTCTTGCCGCCGGTGTTCGGGCCCGAGATGACGAGCGCCTTCGCCGGCGGCGCGACGACGAGGTCCGACGGGATCACCACGGCGGGACCGCGCGCGCCGCCGCCGTCCTCGAGCAGGTCGCGCACGGCGGCGATCAGCAGCGGATGCCGCGCGCCGCGCAGCTCGACGCGTCCGTCGTCGGCGAGATCGGGCGCGATGCCATCCATCCGCCGCGCCAGGCGCGCCTTCGCGGAGAGCTCGTCGAAGTCGGCAGCCACGTCGAGCGTGGTCTCGACGTCGTCCGGCCGCAGGCGGAACGCGTTGGTGAGGCCGAGCAGGATGCGATGGATCTCTTCGCGCTCGCGCTCGGCCAGTCCGACGACGTCGTTGTTGAGCTCGACGGTGGAGAGCGGCTCGAGATAGAGGCTGGCGCCGCTTGCGGAGCTGCCGTGCACGATGCCCGGGATGGCCTCGCGATGTTCGGCGCGCACGACCAGCACGTAGCGTCCGTTCCGATCGCTGACGATTTGATCCTGGAGGTACTTCGCCGTGTCGCGGCCGCGCGAGAGCCCTTCGAGCGTCGACCGGAGCTTGGCCCTGGCGCGGCGAAGCTTGTCGCGGATCTCCCGCAGCAGGGGACTCGCGTCGTCGGAGACATCGCCGGAGGGCTGGATGGCGCGACGGACGGCGGCGACCTCGGCAGCGAACGAGACGGCGCGGCGGGCAATCGCGGTGAGGCGGGGCAGCGTGAGATCGTCGGCGGCCGCCGCCTTCACGCGATCGGCGACGTGTTCGACCGAATCGAGGAAGCGCGCCAGGCCGATGAGGGCAAGCGGCTCGAGCGGCTGGTCCTGGATTTCGAGGACGCCGAGGATGTCGGCGAGATCGTCGGGCGCGTCGAGATCGAGCGCGCCGCTGCGGGTGAACGTCGCGGCCTCCACGGTCGTCTCGAGGCGGGCGCGCACATCGTCGCGGTCCGCGCTCGGTTCGAGCGCCAGCGCGCGGGCGCGGCCGAGCGGCGTGGAGGCTTCGCGCGCGAGCGCGTCACGCACCCGGTCGAACTCGAGCGTTCGTGGGACAGCCGACTGCATGGGAGACGCCCCGACCGATGGGGCAATCCCGCATTATGACACGAGCTTCGGAGGGGTCAGATCTTGAATCTTGACGTTTGGTGCCAGGTCTTGAATGTTGTTCCATCCCAGCGCGTGGCGTTTTCCACCAGAAAGAGATTGTTTTCGGCAGGGGACTGTTCCACAGAGGGGGACGGGCCAACCTTGGCGGCGAGCAAGCTCCGAATCCCTGCGGAAAACCTTCACGCGCTGAAATAGGTAATTCAAGACCTGGCACCAAACGCCAAGATTCAAGATCTGACCCCGTCCGCGCCCCCTCTGGTACAGTGCTGCGCGCATGCACGTTCCCAAGCTCACGGTCGTGATTGTTGTCGGCGCGCGCCGCGATCGGGTGCCGGGAGCGCTCGCGTCGGTGCTGCGCCAGGCCAACGTCGACGAGATCGAAGTGCGGCTGATCGACATCGCGCCGGGCGATCCGCCGCCGGTGTCGCAAAGCGATCACCGCTCTGTCCACGTGCATCGGATGCCGGCCGGCACTCTGTTCTCAGTCGCCAAAGCCACGGGCGTTCGCCATGCCGCCGCGCCGGTGATCGTGTTTCTGGAAGAGCACTGCCGCGTCTGGCCGGGTTGGGCAAGTGCCCTCATCGGCGCCCATCGCGGCCCGTGGGCGGGGGTCGGTGCCGAAGTGCACAACGCCAATCCCGAGGTGCTGCTCAGCCGGCACATCGAGGTGCTGAACTACAGCGAGTGTCTGCCACCGGCCGCCCGCCGCGAGGTCGCCGTGCTGCCCGGCCACAACTCGTCGTTCAAGCGCGACGTGCTGCTCGGCTACGGCGATCGGCTCGTCGAGCTGCTCCGCGCCGAGATCGTCCTGCACACGCAGCTGCGCCGCGACGGACATCGTCTCTTACTCGAGCCGGCGGCGCGGTTCTCGCACATCAACGAGACCTCGCTCGAGAGCGCCGCGCGCGGCCGCTTCATCTGGAACCGCTGCTACGGCTGGATGCGCGCCCGCACCTTCGGATGGTCGATGCCGAGACGCGTCGTCTACATCGTCTCGACGCCGTTGATTCCCGTGTACAGCCTCAGCCGCCTCGCGTTGTTCGCCGTCCGCAAGCGGCCGGCGCTGCTGCCGCGGCTCATCGTCGCCTCGCCGATGCTCTTCGCGATGCAGCTGGCGGCCGCGTGCGGTCACTCGGCCGGCCTCCTGTTCGGCATCGGTGACGCCGAAGCGCGGTTCACGTTGTACGAGATGAACGAATTCCGTCGGTACCGGGAGCCCGTAAGGATCGGCGAATGACCGTCACGCCGCCTCCCGCCAGGCCGCGCGTCTCGGTGATCATCCCGGCCTACAACTCGCACGACACGATCGCGCCGTGTCTCGACGCGCTCTCGCGGCAGACATATCGCGCGTTCGAAGTCGTGGTCGTCGACAGCGGTCCGGATCTCACGACGTCGACCCTCGTGCCCGAGCGGTTCCCGTGGGTGACGTTCGTCCGCAGCCCGCGCCGGCTCTTTCCGCACGCCGCCCGCAACGCCGGCGTCGCGCGCTCGACGGGCGAGCTGCTGCTCTTCACCGATCCGGACATCTACGGCGACGCCCGTTGGATCGAACGACTGGTAGACGCGCACGATCGGACCGGACACGTCATCGTCGGCGCGCTGGCCTGTTTCGGCGAGCGCTGGCTCGATCGCGGGCTGCACCTGTGCAAGTTCTCGGCCTGGCTGCCGGGAGGCTCGATGCGGCCGACTCACCTCGGGCCGACCGCGAATCTGCTGATCTCACGGGCGCAATTCGGACGCGCCGGCGGGCTGCCCGACGAAGGGATGCTCGGCGACGTCACGCTGTCGTGGAACCTGCAGCAGAAGGGTCAACGACTCACGTTCGTCCCGACCGCAATCGTCGAGCATCACCACATCCAGTCGTTCGGCGACTTCATCGCCGAGCGCTATACGCGCGGCCGGATGTACGGGCAGCTGCGTCTCGAGCGGTGGGGGAGACGACTGCTGCCGCCTGCGGCGATGCTCGTGATGACAGTCCTGCCCGTGCGAATGGCGCGCATCGTCGCGCTCTCCGCGTCGCAAGCGTCGGGCGCGCACCAGCTCGGATGGTGGGCGGCCACGCTGCCGGTGATCGCAGCGGGACACGCCGCGGCGCTCGTGGGTGAAGCGAGCGCGTACGCGCGCCGCCTGTCGTCCAGGCACCGAGCCTCGATGCCCGAGCCGCGAGCCGTCGCTCAGTCCAAGTGATTGATGCGAGATGCCGCGGCCGCCGCGCCGAAGCCGTTGTCGATGTTGACGACGGTGACGCCGGACGCGCACGAGTTGAGCATCGCGAGCAGCGCCGTCATCCCGCCGAAGCTCGATCCGTAGCCGACGCTGGTCGGCACCGCGACCACCGGCGCCGCCGCCAGACCGCCGACGACGCTGGGCAGGGCGCCTTCCATGCCGGCGACGACGACGACCACGCGCGCCGAGTCGACGCGATCGCGAGCGGACAGCAGGCGGTGGATGCCGGCGACGCCGACGTCGTAGAGCCGGTCGACGTCGTTGCCCATGACCTCGGCGGACACGGCGGCCTCCTCGGCCACTGGTATGTCAGATGTTCCCGCCGCGGCGATAAGAATGACACCCTTTCCGCGCGGTGCAGACACGCGCCGCTCGACGATCCG
>DASTCC010000403.1:0-19027 GCA_035711465.1 Vicinamibacterales bacterium | reverse complement strand
TCTGAATCTGCCGGCGCCGTCGAACACGTAGGCGAACGCATGCCGCGACACTTCGACGGGCAGCGATCGCCGCACGCCCGGCGGCACGTAGACGTCGAGATACTGCGGCTCGGCGGCGATGCCGTCGACCGGCCCGCGTTTGCCCCAGAACTCGCCGCACACCACGCGCACGCGCGTGCCGTCGTCGTCCGTGATCTCGGGGATGTCCGCGCTCTTGACGTCCTGATACCTTGGCGCCGTCATCTTCGACGACGACGGCAGATTCGCCCAGAGCTGGAACCCGTGCATGCGCCCGGCCGCATCACCGCGCGGCATCTCCTGATGGATGATGCCGCGCCCGGCCGTCATCCACTGAATGTCGCCGCCGGTGAGCGTGCCTCTGTTGCCCAGGCTATCCATGTGGTCGACGTTGCCGGCCAGGACGTAAGTGATTGTCTCGATGCCGCGATGCGGATGCCAGGGAAACCCGGCGAGGTAGTCGTCGGGCCGCTCGTTCCGGAAGTCGTCGAACAACAGGAACGGATCGTAGTCAGAGGTGTCGCCAAACCCGAAGGCCCGGCGCAGGTGCACGCCCGCGCCTTCCATCGTCGGCTTGGATTGCATGAGTTTCTTGACGGCGCGGATGGACATGGATCTAGTTTAGGCAAGGTGTCAACTGGCTGCGGACTGCGGACTGCGGGCTGCGGGCTGCCGCTGCAGGCCGCAGTTTGCGGCTGCGGGCAGTTGCCGGCTGCGGGTTCCGGGTTCTCGGGTGCTAGCGGCAGCTCTCCGGGCAGAGCGACTCGAGCAGGCAGTAGAGACCGGCCTGCAATGCGTCGTAACGCTTGACCAATGGCTGCACCACCACCTCGGTAAGGAACCCGAGGCGGGTTGCGAGGAGCAGCAGGTACGACACCTCGCGCGCCGAACCATAGGCCACTTCAACGAATCGACAGTATTCGGTCGTCGACCGGCGGCTCGAGCCTTCAACCAGGTTGGTCGGCGCTGAGACGGCGGCTTTACGAATCTGAACCTGAAGGCCGTATCGTTCCGATGCCGGCAGGGCCACTGTGACGCGGTATACGAGCGGCACCAGGGCGTCGGCTTCGACGAAGACGGCGAGCTTGCGATAGTCGCGTGTCATGGGGTGACGACCCATCAATCGCCGTGCCGTTCGATCAGCCCCACTCATTCTGCGGATTGCAGTTGACGTGGCAGAACCTGCGATCTGCGCCAAAGGTCTTCCTGTCAGAATCCGCAATCTGCAGCTGCCGCCCGGTGCCTGCGGCCGCAGCCCGCACCCAGGAGGCTTGAAAGGCTTGGGGCTTGGGGCTTGGAGGCTTGGCAGCCCGCACAACCTGGAACCTGCAGCCCGCAGCCCGCAGCCCGCAGCCCCAAGCCCTGCTACACTCTTGCCGCCCGACCGTTCCAACTGAGGAGATGGCCATGAAGAAGCTGGTGTATGCCGCCCTTGCGCTGACCCTGGCGTTTACGGCGGTTCCGCTCGGCGCGCGGCAGGCGGCGGCGCCTGCGGCCGCGAGTGCGCGCGTGGGGTCGTCCGAACGGGATCTGCCCAAGCCCAACTACGACCTGGCCTCGCGCTGGACATCTGCGAAGGTCGGGAAGTACGTGTTCTCCACCGCGGTGACGCCGCGCTGGCTCGAGTTCAGCGACCGCTTCTGGTACACCTACGAGACGCCCGCCGGGCAGTCCTGGTACATCGTCGATCCGGTCAAGAAGACGAAGACGCCGCTCTGGGACAACGCCAAGATGGCGGCGCAGCTGACGCGGATCCTGCGGACGCCGTACGACGCGCAGCATCTGCCGATCGACACCATCCGCTTCATCGAGAACGACACCAAGATCCGATTCAGCGTGCGGCTGCCGCGCGACGCGCGCGTCGTCGCCGCGTCGGGGAACGAGCTCGTCGGCACGCAGCAACAGCTCGAGGACCAGACTGAAGAAGGCCAGCGCGGTCGTGGCGGTCGCGGCGGCGATCAAGAGCAGGGCGGCCGCGGCGGCCGGGCGGGCGGCGGCGGCGCGAATCAGACGGCGGAGTGGTGGCTCGAGTACGAGATCGCGACCGGGACGGTGACGCTGAACGACAAGTACAAGCCGGAACGCGCGACGCCGAACTGGGCGCAGGTGTCGCCCGACAAGAAGATCGCCGTCTTCGCCCGCGGTCACAACCTGTTCATGATGGACGCGGCCAACCTGGAGAAGGCGAAGGCCAAGGCCGACGACCCCAGCGTCGTCGAAACGCCGCTGACGACCGACGGCATTCAGTACTACGGCTACGCCGCGAACAGCGGCCGCGGCGGCGGCGACGGCGACGAAGACGACGAGCAGAACGAGCAGCAGCAGGGCGGGGGCCGCGGCGGCCGCGCCGGCGGCGCGGCGCGGACGACGCCGACCGAGATGGACAAGAAGTTCGGCCCGCGCACGCGCGCCGGCGGGATCTCGTGGTCGCAGGACAACGCCAAGTTCTCGATCACCCGCAGCGACTCGCGCAACGTGAAGGACCTGTGGGTCATCAACTCGCTCGCCAACCCGCGGCCGCGCCTCGAGACCTACAAGTACGGCATGCCCGGCGAGCGCGACCAGCCGCAGACCGAGCTCTACGTCTTCGACATCCCCGGCGTCAAGAGCACGAAAATCAAGACCGAGGCGTTCAAGGACCAGCAGATGGGCCTGGCCACGGCGCCGCTCACCAACATCCAGCGCGAAAAGCAGGAGACCGCGTCGCGGTGGCTCGCCACCGCCGGCGACAAGGTCTACTACAACCGCACCTCACGCGACCTGAAGCGCATCGACATCGTCGAAGCGAATACCGCGACCGGCGAGTCGCGGGTGGTCATTCCGGAGCGGTCGAACACCTACATCGAGATCCAGCCGCTCCGCTTCCTCAACGGCGGCAAGCAGCTGCTGCACTGGTCCGAGCGCGACGGCTGGGGGCACTACTACCTCTACAACGCCGACGGCACGCTGGTCCGGCAGGTCACGAGCGGCGAGTTCGTCGTGACCGGCATCACCTCGATCGACGACGCGACGCGAACGATGTACGTCACCGCGGTCGGCCGTGAACCGACGGAGGATCCGTACTTCCAGCATCTCTACCGCGTCAACATCGACACCGGCGAGACGAAGCTGCTCAACCCGGGCAACGCGTCGCACAGCGTCGCGATGAACGACAAGAACACGTTCTTCGTCGACAACTCCTCGCGGGTCGACTCCGCCCCGGTGTCCGTCCTCTACGACACCATGGGCAACAAGGTCATGGATCTCGAGAAGACCGACGTCTCGGCCCTGCTCGAGGCCGGCTTCAAGTATCCCGAGCCCTTCGCCGTGAAGGCCGACGACGGCATCACCGACCTCTACGGCACCATGTACAAGCCGTTCGACTTCGACGCCTCGAAGCAGTACCCGGTGATCCTCTACGTCTACCCGGGGCCGCAGACCGAGTCGGTCACCAAGACCTTCTCGCCGCGCAACGCCAACGTGGCGCTTGCCAACATCGGGTTCATCGTCATCGAGGTCGGCAACCGCGGCGGCAACCCGCAGCGGTCGAAGTGGTACCACAACTACGGCTACGGCAACCTGCGCGACTACGGGCTCGCCGACAAGAAAGCGGCGGTCGAGCAGCTCGCCAAGAAGTATCCGTGGATCGATCTCGACAAGGTCGGCATTTACGGCCACTCGGGCGGGGGCTTCATGACCGCGGCGGCGATGTTCGGCTTCCCCGACTTCTTCAAGGTCGGCATCTCGGAGTCGGGCAACCACGACAACGCGATTTACAACCGCTGGTGGAGTGAGAAGCACGACGGCGTCAAGGAAACCGAAGACGACGAGGGCAACCCCGTCTTCCAGTACGACATCGACAAGAACCAGGACATCGCCAAGAACCTGAAGGGCAAACTGCTGCTGATTACCGGCGACATCGACAACAACGTGCATCCGGCCGGGACCTATCGGGTGATCGACGCGCTGATCAAAGCCAACAAGCGCTTCGACTTCATCCTGCTGCCCGGGATGCGGCACGGGTTCGGGCCGGTGGCCGATTACGTATTCTGGCGGCGGGTGGACTATTTCTCGCAGCACCTGCTCGGATCCGCGCCGATGAGCACCGACATCATTGAAATTATGAAGGAGCAGCAGATCCGCCGATAAGGACAGGAGAGCGCGAGAGACCTGATTGGCTGACACTCGTCAACAACGCCGCGCGTCGGATCGCGCGGCGGCCAAACGCGGTGGACGCCCGCCCTGGTCGCAGATCGCGGCCTTCGCGGGCGTCGCCGTCGGCGCCGTCCTTCTCGGCTGGGCCATCTATCACTGGGCCTGGGCGAGCCGCGCCGTCCGCGACGGCGCCCCGAGCTGGTCGCCCAGCGGCGAGCAGATCGTCTATTACTCGGAGCAGAGCAACGGCAAGGCCGATCTGTTCGTGATGGCGGCCGACGGCACCCGCGCGCGCAACCTCACGAACACGCCCGACGCCGACGAGGGCGGTCCGGCGTTCTCACCCGACGGCCGCCGCATCGCCTACGACACCGACCGCGACGGCAACTTCGAGATCTACCTCATGGACGCCGACGGCATGGGGCGGACGCGGCTGACCAACCATCCCGGCCGCGACGTCTCCGCGTCCTGGTCGCCGGACGGCAAGACGATCGTGTTCATGTCGGATCGCGACTCGCGGCCGGAGTTCGATCTGTACTCGATGAACGCCGATGGCAGCGGCGTGGAGCGGCTCACCAGGAGCGGCGCGACCAACTGGTTCCCAAAGTTCTCGCCCGACGGCAGCCGTCTGGCGTATCACGTCTGGAACGACGTCCACGTGATGTACCTGCCGACGCGCGAGACGACGCAGCTCACGCACGACCCGTTGAACGGCATGTACCCGTCGTGGTCGCCCGACGGCTCGAAGATCGCGTTCATGAGCTGGCGCAACAACCGCACGGAGATCTTCACGATGAACGCCGACGGCACGGACCAGCGCCTGCTGGTCACGCCGTCGACCGGCGGCGCGATCGATCCGCACTGGTCGCCGGACGGCACCAAGATCGCCTACGTCCAGGTCCCCGAAGACCGTCCCACCGACGCGCAGGAGGCGTCCCAATACCGCGCGATTTACGTCGTCGAGATCGAGACGGGCAGGATCACGCGGTTGAGTCGCTGACTCCCCGAAGCCCCGCGCGTAGCGGGGGCGCTGAGGGCCTGACGCGGCGCGGGGGTGGGGCCCCGCGCAGTGTCGGCCCTCAGCGCGCGCGCTACGCGCGCGGCTTCGGGGTGTCTAGAATATGGGGCCATGCGCCGCCCTGTGCTCCTTGCTGTCCTTGCGCTCGCCGTCAGCCTGCCGTCGCTCAACGCTCAATCCGCGAAGCGGGTGCCGACGGTCGACGATCTGCTCGCGCTCACGTCGATTGGCGGCGCGCAGATCTCGCCCGACGGTCAGTGGGTGGCCTACACCGTCACCGAAACCGATCTGATCCAGGATGCCTTCGTGACGCATCTCTGGCTCGCGAACGTCGGTACCGGCCGGACGTTCCAGCTGACGCGCGGCGACAAGAGCGTTGGCGGGGCGCAGTGGTCGCCCGACAGTCAGTGGCTCGCGTTCACGAGCGGACGTGTCGGCGATCGCAATCAGATCTTCGCCATCCGGCCGGACGGCGGCGAAGCGTTGCCGCTGACGAAATCGGAGACTTCGGTTGGATCGTTCGCGTGGTCGCCTGACGGCAGCACGATCGCCTACACCGCCCCCGATCCGCCGCCGGCTGCGGCGAAGGAGCGCCGCGATCAGCTCGGCGACTTCGAGGTCGTGCGCCGCGAGTACACGCACTCGCACCTCTACACGATCGACGTCGCCGCGGCGATGACGAAGCCGGCGACGGGCACTCGGCGGACGAAGGGGAAGGACTTCACGGTCGGGCCGTTTTCGTGGTCGCCCGACGGGCAGAAGATCGCCTTCAGCGCCACGAAGAATCCGGATCTCGTCCAGGGCGATACGGCTGACGTGTTCCTGTTGACCCTCGCCGGCGACGCGGTGACGCCGCTCGTGACCCAGCCGGGGCCGGACAACGCGCCGCGCTGGTCGCCGGACGGGAAGCAGATTCTGTTCTCCAGCGCGATGGGCCGGCGCGACTACTTCGCCCGTAACGTTCGGCTCGCCGTGGTGCCGGCGACCGGCGGCACGCCGCGGTCGCTCACCGATGCATTCGACGAGCAGCCCGGCTTGGTGGCGTGGCGAAACGACGCCATCTACTTCTCCGGCAGCCAGAAGACCAGCACGCATCTGTTCACGCTGAATCCGGCGACGCTCGCGATCACGCGGGTCTCGCGACCGGATGCGCTGCTCGCCGGCGGGTTCTCGCTGTCCGCCGACGGCCGCCGCATCGCCTTCACCGCCTCGTCGCCGACGTCGCTGACCGAAGTCTACGTCACCGACGCGCAGCCGTTCGCGCCGCGGGCGCTGACGAAGTCGACCGACCAGGCGAAGCCGTTCGTGCTCGGCACGCGCGAGGTGATCTCGTGGAAGAGCCAGGACGGCACGACGATCGAAGGCGTGCTGATCAAGCCCGCAGATTTCGATCCGGCGAAGAAGTACGCGCTGCTCTGCGTCATCCACGGCGGCCCGACCGGCATCGATCGGCCGTCGCTGCTGACGCCCGACGCGCGCTACTACCCGGCCGACATCTGGGCCGCGCGCGGCGCGCTCATCCTCAAGGTCAACTACCGCGGCAGCGCCGGCTACGGCGAGAAGTTCCGGATGCTCAACGTCCGCAACCTCGGCGTCGGCGACGCCTGGGACGTGATCTCCGGCGTCGATCACCTCGTCGGCCTCGGCTGGGTCGACCCGGCGCGCGTCGGCAGCATGGGCTGGAGCCAGGGCGGCTACATCTCCGCGTTCCTGACGACGTCGTCGGATCGCTTCAAGGCGATCTCGGTCGGCGCCGGCATCTCCAACTGGGCGACGTACTACTACAACACCGACATCACGCCGTTCACGATCAACTACCTCGGCGACGATCCCGGCGACGATCCGGAGATCTATCTCAAGACCTCGCCGATGTCCTACATCAAGTCGGCGAAGACGCCGACGCTGATCCAGCACGGCGAGCTCGACCGCCGCGTGCCGATCCCGAACGCCTACGAGCTGCGTCAGGGCCTCGAAGATCGCGGCGTGCCGGTCGAGATGATCGTCTACAAAGGCTTTGGCCACGGCATCAACAAGCCGAAGTCGATGCGCGCGGTGATGCAGCACAACCTCGCGTGGTTCAATCACTACATCTTCGGAGACGCGAAGCCGGATCTGACAGGTAGGTGACTTGGAGGCTCGAAGGCTTGAAGACTTGAAGGAGAACCATGTCTCGGCTCGACGACTTCCTTCGTTACTGGGACAACGCCAGGCAACGGACGCTGCGTGTCGCCGAGCTCGTGCCGGCGGATCGGATGGACTGGACGCCCGGCGGCGGCGTGTGGACGTTTGCCGATCTGATTCGGCACCTCGCCGTCAGCGAGCGCTGGATGTTCGTGGAGAACGCGCGTGGCCGGCCCAGTCGCTACACCTCGCACGGGGCGGAGCTGGCCGACGGCAAGGATGCCATCCTGAAGTTCGCGCGCGATCTGCATCAGGACTCGATGGCGCAATTGCGCACGTTATCGGAGGCCGACCTCGATCGCGCGGTGACCACACCCGGCGGCGCCTCGCTGGCCGCGTGGAAGTGGCTGCGGTCGATGGCCGAGCACGAGGCGCATCATCGGGGACAGATCTACGTGATGCTGCGGCTCTGCGGCATCGAGACACCGCCGCTGTTCGGCTTGACCTCAGAGGAAGTGAGGAGGAGGGGACGGCATCAATAAGCCGAAGTCGATGCGCGCGGTGATGCAGTCGAGTGGTTCAATCACTACATCTTCGGAGACGCCAGGCCCATCTGAGGTTGGCCTCGTGCAGGAGGAATGGGGCGGCCGATCCGCAGATCAGCCGCCCCACCAGTGAGCGCTCTAAGTCGTCACTTTCTGCCGCGCGCCGCCGTCGAGTCCTGCGACTCGGCGTCGAGCGCGAGCATGGCGCCGGCCGGAGCGCCGCCGCTCGCGAGCATTGGATCCGCGCGTACGGTGATGGTGCTCGTGTACGGCTTGCCGTTGGCCGTCATGGTGATCTTGTAGACGCCCGGCTCGACGCGGCCCGCGCCACCGCCGCCGCCGCGTCCGCCGCCGCCACCACCGCGGCCGCCCGCTGGCGGCGCCGCATTCGCGGCAATCAGGCACGCGCCGCCGCCACCACCGCCGCCGCGGCCCTGGAACTGACCGCCACCACCGCCGCCGGCGCCGCGTCCGCCGCGGCCAGCCGCGCCGGCCTGGCCCGCCGGCGCCGGATCCCACCGCATCGTCCACTCGACGCGGTTGATGCCCGCCGCCGCCGGGAACGAGCCGGTGCACTTGCCGCTCGCGGAGATGTCGGTGATCTCGAAGGTCACGTTGCCGCTGACCTTGTCGGACAGGTAGTAGTTGACGACCGCGTTGCGCGTCGGATTCTGACCGACGAACGCGAGGTTGCCGCCGTTGTGCTGCGGCTGGATGCTCAGCCACTGCACCGCCGGGCGGGCCTGGAAGAGATGCGCTTCGGACGACTGCACGGCCGGCGTCATCTGCTGCAGCGGCGTGATGTCGTCGAGCACCCAGATGCCGCGTCCGTGCGTGCCGGCGACGAGGTCGCCGTCACGCGGATGGATCTCGAGGTGATGCACGGCGACGGTCGGTAGGTTGGCGTTGAGGCGCTGCCAGCTCTGTCCCGCATTGAGCGAGTAGAAGGCCGCGAACTCGCTGCCCGCGAACAGCAGGTTCGGGTTCTTCAGGTCTTCGCGGACGACGTAGAGCGGATGACCTTCGGGGATGCCGGTGGAGATCCGCGTCCAGGTCTTGCCGTAGTCGGTGGTCTTGTAGACCCACGGCGAGTATTTCGCCATGCGATGACCGTCGATGGTCGCGTAGGCGAGCCCGCGCGTGTGATGCGAGGCCTCGACGCGGCTCACCCAGAGATCGCTCTGCGGCAATCCGGGCATGCCCTCGATGCCGACCTTCTGCCAGGTCGCGCCGCCGTCGCGCGTCACCTGGATGTTGCCGTCGTCGGTGCCGACCCAGACGTTGCCGGGCTCGACCTGCGATTCCGAGATGGTGATGATCGTCGCGTGATACTCGGCGCCGCCGCCCGGATTTTCGTCGGGCGTGAGCCCGCCGGAGCGCCGGATCGTGCGTTCCGGATCGTTCTTCGAGAGATCTGGACTGATCAACCGCCAGGTCGTGCCGCCGTCGGGCGACATCAGGAGGTGGTTGCCGCCGATGTAGAGCTGCCTGTTGTTGTTCGGCGAGAGCAGGATCGGCGTCGACCAGTTGTAGCGGATCGGCCCCATCTGCTGCGGCTGCCGGCCCCAGTTGTTCTTCTCGGCGAGATCCTCCATCTGCGGGGTGATGTATTGATCCCAGTTGACGATGTTGTTCTTGTTGGGGCGGACGGACTGGCGGCCGCGCGTCTCGATGTTCGACAACCCGACGTTGCCGCCTTGCTGATCGGGTTGTGACTCGGTGTAGACGTTGCGCCAGTCCTTCGGATCTATCTCCGCGTGGTAGCCGTCGCCTCCCGAGAGGTTGTACCAGTCGCTGGTGTAGATGCCGGCCGCGCGCGTCGCCGCCGGACCGCAGGAGCTGCCCGCGTCCTGCAGGCCGCCGCAGACGTAATAGGGCTCGCGCATGTCGACGGCGACGTCGTAGTACTGCGTGACGTTGATGTTGTTGAAGCGCAGCGAGGTCTCGCCGTCGTCGTGGGTGAGGTTGAGGCCGCCGTCGCTGCCGATGTAGTAGCGGCCTTTGTTGTGCGGGTCGAGCCACAACGCGTGGTAGCA
Organism: Vicinamibacterales bacterium; assembly: GCA_035711465.1. Taxonomy (GTDB): domain Bacteria; phylum Acidobacteriota; class Vicinamibacteria; order Vicinamibacterales; family SCN-69-37; genus DASTCC01. Next base: position 9,155 of record DASTCC010000403.1, on the reverse strand, counting down.
GTGGCCGCCCTGCGGCGCGCCGGTGCCGACCCACGTCTTGCCGCCGTCCATCGAGCGGCGGTAGTTGATGTTGTAGCTGAAGATGTAGTTCGGATCGAGCGGGCTGATCTGCACGTGCATGTAGTAGAACGGCCGGCTGATATTGCGGTCGAGGAACGTCCACGTCGCCCCGCCGTCTTCCGATCGATACATGCCGGCGCCGAGCTTGGTCAGGTCGGTGCACGCCGGATCCTGCGGAGGCGGCTGGCCCTGCGCGCCGCCGCGTCCACCGCCGCCGCCGCGGCCGCCGCACTGCGGCTGGAAGCCGTGCTCGACGTGCGCCATCAGGATGCGCGGGTTCTGGCGCGAGATCGCGATGCCGATGCGGCCGAGATCGCCTTCGGGCATGCCGCGCGTCAGCTTCGTCCAGGTGCGTCCGCCGTTCGTCGACTTGAAGATGCCGCTGTTCGGGCCGCCGCTCTTCAGCACCCACGGATAGCGGATGCGCTGCCAGAAGGTGACGTAGAGGACCTCCGGGTTGGACGGATCCATCACCATGTCGATGGCGCCCGTCGTCGGATCTTCAGGCAGGCCGCCGCCGAGCTTGGTCCACGTCGTCCCGCCGTCGGTGGTCTTGAACAGCCCGCGCTCGCCGATCGGCGCCCAGATGTTGCCGATCGCCGCGACGTAGACGATGTTCTCGTTGGCCGGGTGCAGGACGATCTTGCCGATGTTGTACGACTCTTTCAGCGGGCCGCCGACGTTCTGGAACGTCTTGCCGCCGTCGGTCGACTTGTAGAGCCCGTCGCCCCACGCGGCGCTGTTGCGCCCGCATTCCTCGCCGGTGCCGACCCAGATGATGTTCGGGTTGCGCTGGTTGATCTTGACGTCGCCGATCGAGGCCGAGGCGTAGGTATCGAAGATCGTTTCCCAGCTCGCGCCGGCGCTAGTAGATTTCCACACGCCGCCCGAGGCCGATCCGACGACGACGGTCGCGAAGTCGTTCTCGAGCGCGTCGACCGCCGAGATGCGGCCGATCAGGTTGGCGTTGCCGATGTTTCGCCAACGCAGGTCCTTGAGCATCGGATCAGCCGGTGTAATTCCCGACTGCGCCGCCAGCGTGGTGCCCGCCAGCGCAACGACACCCAGACCTGTCAGGCGAACCCATCCAAGAACGTGGGCGCGCATAGTTCTCCTCCTCGGTTGCAACCAATTCAGGGGCAAATTGGAATCGAGGGCGCCATCGTCGCAAAAACTACGGGCGATAGCAATCGGGAGTACTCAGGGCGAGTACTCGGCTGCGGGTTGCCGGCTGCGGGCTGCGGTAAGAACCGAGCCTGCAGCCTGCAGTCCGCAGCCCGTCCGCTACCTGACGCCAACTCGCTCGAGATACTCGCGAACGCGACGAAACGCGCGGCCCCGGTGAGCGACCGCGAGTTTTCGTTCATTCGTCTGTGCCGCGAGCGTGCCGCCGTACGCGGGGAAGACGAAGATCGGGTCGTAGCCGAAGCCGTTCGTGCCGCGCGGCTCGGTCGTGATTTCGCCTTCGACAGTGGCTTCGCAGGTGAAGAGGATCCGGCCGTCGGGTCGGCCGGCGCCGTCCGGCGGCGCCACGATCGCGACCGAGCAGACGAAGCGGGCCGTCCAGGGCCGCGGATGCGGCTCGAGCTCCCTAAAGAGATTGGCGAACTTGTCGTCGTAGGTGGCGCCGGGGTAGCGCGCGCTTTCGACGCCCGGCCGGCCGCCCAGCGCGTCGATCGCCAGCCCGGAGTCCTCTGCGATCGTCGTCAGTCCCGACGCCCGGGCGTAATAGCGCGCCTTCAGCAACGCATTGTCGGCAAACGTCCTTCCTGTCTCTTCGGGTTCGACGATGGGGGCCAGATCGTCCAGCGCCCGGAACGGCAGGGGATCGAGCACCGCCCGGATTTCCCGGATCTTGCCTGGATTGGTGGTCGCGACGAGAAGTGGTTCGTTCAGAGACACGCCGGATTCTGGGGTCCGGCACGAGTATAATCGGGCCTTCCAACCAGCATTTCACCCAGGAGCGATGCATGTTGAGGCAGCACAGAGTTCTCTCGTGGGCCCTCGGGCTGGCGGCGGTCGCGGCCTTCGTGGCCGGCGCATCAGCGACGCAGGTCGCGCGCGCCATGGCGGGCGGGTCCGATCGGACAGCCTGGTCGGCGAGCGACGCCCAGCAGGGAGGCGGCGGCCAGGGCCGCGGCGGCCGCGGCGGCGGAGGAGGCGAGAATCAGGCGCCTCGGCCGTACGCCGACGTCATCACCGCGGAAGCCAAGACCGACGACGGCGTGTTCAAGGTGCACCGCATCAAGGACACGCTCTTCTACGAGATCCCGCAGGCGCAGCTCGACAAGGACTTCCTGTGGGTGACGCAGATCAAGAAGACCGCGCTCGGCGCCGGCTACGGCGGCCAGGCCGCCGGCAACCGCGTCGTCCGCTGGCGCAAGAAGGACGATCGCATCCTGCTCGTCAACATCGACTACAGCGTCATCTCGGATCCGTCGGCGCCGATCGCGCGCGCGGTCGAGGACGCCAACTACCCGGCGATCATCCGCGCCTTCCCGGTGGCGGCGTACGCGCCCAACGGCGATCCGGTGATCGACGTCACCCAGCTCTTCATGAGCGAGGTGCCGGAGCTGTCGGTCCGCGGCCGCGTCGGCGGCCGCAGCATGGACCAGAGCCGCACCTTCCTCGAGAAGGTCGTCTCGTTCCCGGAGAACGTCAACGTCGAGGTGACGCAGACGTTCAACATGCAGGCGGCTGAAGGCGGCGCTGCCGGCGGCGGCGCGGGTCGCGGACGCGGCGGTCCGAGCGGACCGACGGCGACGGTGCTGACCCACTACAGCATGGTCAAGCTGCCCGAGCAGCCGATGATGGGCCGGCTGTTCGACGAGCGCGTCGGCTACTTCTCGCAGGGCTTCATCGACTACAGCAGCGAAGAGCAGCGCGCCGACTCGGAGCGCTACATCACCCGCTACCGCCTCGAGAAGAAGGATCCGAACGCCGAGCTCTCCGAGCCGGTCAAGCCGATCGTCTACTACATCGATCCGGCGACGCCGACCAAGTACGTCAAGTACGTGAAGCAGGGGATCGAGGACTGGCAGCCGGCGTTCGAAGCGGCCGGCTTCAAGAACGCGATCATCGGCATGGAAGCGCCGAAGAACGATCCGGATTGGAGCCCGGAGGATGCGCGTTACTCGGTGATCCGCTGGCTGCCGTCGACGACGGAGAACGCGTCGGGCCCGCACATCCACGACCCGCGCACCGGCGAGATTCTCGAATCGGACATCCAGTATTACCACAACGTGCAGAACCTGACGAAGAACTGGTACTTCGTGCAGGCCGGTCCGCTCGACCCGCGCGCGCAGAAGCTGCCGCTCCCCGACGAGCTCCAGGGCGAGCTGATGCGCTACGTCGTCGCCCACGAGGTCGGCCACACGCTCGGCTTCCAGCACAACATGAAGGCGAGCTCGGCCTACACCATCGAGCAGATCCGCGATCCGAAGTGGGTCAAGACGATGGGCCACACGCCGACGCTGATGGACTACTCGCGCTTCAACTACGTCGCCCAGCCCGAGGACAAGATCGATCCGCAGGATCTGATTCCGAAGATCGGCCCCTACGACAAGTGGGCGACGATGTGGGGCTACAAGCCGATTCCGGGCGCCAAGAGCCCGCGCGACGAGAAGCCGACGCTCGACAAGTGGGCGCGCGAGCAGGACGAGAAGCCGTACCTGCGCTTCTCGACGAGCGACAGCGCCGGCAGCGATCCGGGCGACCAGACCGAAGCGGTGGGCGACATCGACGCCGTCAAGGCGACCGAGCTCGGCCTCAAGAACCTGTCGCGCGTGTCCGAGATGCTGCTCGCGGCGACGAGCACCCGCGTCGGCGATCCGTGGGATGAGCTCGAAGAAGTCTACGGCCGGATGGTCAGCCAGTGGCAGACCGAGATGAACCACGTCGTCCGCGTCGTCGGCGGATTCGACTCGCAGCAGAAGCACATCGGCCAGAACGGCGTGCGCTTCGTCACCGTGGCGAAGGCCCGTCAGCAGAACGCCGTGCAGTTCCTGCTCCAGAACGCCTTCCAGACGCCGGTGTTCATGATTCGGCCGGAGATCCTGCGCCGCATCCAGCCGAGCGGCGTCGTCGATCGCGTCCGCACCGCGCAGAACTCGGTCATGAACGGACTGCTGCAGGCCGCGCGCCTCGATCGCATGGTCGAGCAGGCCGCGCTCGACCCGACGATCGCGTATCCGCCGATCGAGTTCCTCGGCGACCTCCGCAAGGGTGTGTGGGCCGAGCTCGCGACGCCGGCAACGGCCGTCAACATCTACCGCCGCAACCTGCACCGGTCGTTCCTCGACACGATGGACGATCGTCTCAATGGCACGACCCCGCCGAGCGACGAGCTCCGGGCGTTGTTCCGTGGCGAGCTCCGCACGCTCAAGAGCGAGATCGAAAAAGCGCTCCCCGGCGTGACCGACGAAGTCACGAAACGTCACTATCAGGACGCGGTCGACAACATCGAGACCATCCTGAGCCCGGTCGCGATGCGCGAGCGCGGCGGCGCGGCCGCCGCACCCGCGGGCCGCGGGCGCGGCGCGGGGCCGGGCGGAGGACGCTGAGGCCGGGTACCGTCGGGTGCTTCAGGTGCGGCTGGTGCGACAGGCGCCAGAAAGGCGTCGACGCTGGTCAAAGGGATTCGTGGGGTGCAGCCCTCGTCAATCGAATCCGTGTTGACCAGCGCGAGTGCGTTTCTGGGATCCGTCCGCATCACTCGGAACAGGAGCACCTGACGGTACCGAAACCTCACCCGAGGTCTCGCTGGCCGCATCACATCGTTCAAGGCAGAGGGCCCAGCCCCGGCACCTCCCGGTTTCGAGAAGATCGTGAAGATCCAGAATCGCGAACACGCAGCGAGTTCCGGGGACGATGGACAACAGGGCGACGGGTAACATCGGAGGCCCGTGTCGTCGTACGAATGGACGTGTCGCGATGCGTGCAGCTCCGCGCGGATCAGGAAGAACGAAGGGCGCGAAAGCGACTATGGCACTGGCCGTCTGCCTGCTCTGCGCAACCGTCTCGCGCGCGCAGGACGCCGTGCAGACGCCCGCGCAAGATGCCGTGCAGGCTCGGATGGCGGCGTGGTCAAAGGCGCTCGGCGTCGAGTGTTCTCACTGCCACGTCCCTGATCGATGGAGCGACGCGTCGAAGCCCACCTTTGATTTCGCGCGGCGGATGTCGAACATGCTGGCGGCATTGAACAGCGGACCGCTGAAGGACGTCGCCGCGATCAGCTGCTGGACCTGCCATCGCGGTCGTCGGATTCCGGCGCGATTGCCTCGGGCAGCGTGGGAAAAGATCCGAGACGAGCACCAGCAGGAGCTCGAGAAGCGGCCGACCCATGCGGTTTATCCCGCATCACTGGGAGTCGATTGCTCGTACTGTCACGAGACGGTTCGGTCGCTGAAGACCAAGGCGCCGATGGCGATTGTCGCGAAGATGCTACCGATCTTCGCGGAGATTCCCAAGCACTTCGACGAGTCGGTGCGTGCGCCTGTAACGCAGTGCTACATGTGTCACCAGGGGAAGATCAAACCTGAACGGCACCCGTGAAAGTGCTGGGTGGCTCCCGCAGCCGCCGAGCTGCCTTACCGCCCTACTTCCACGAATATCTCGGTGTGATCGTGGGCCAGCACCACCCGCGCGGCCGGCCGCCACCGTTCCCCATGGTCACGTTCGCTACGGCGTTACCCTCGGGTTGCGCTTGCGTTGACCCGGCCCCCGCTGCCCGCAGCCGGCTAGTGGCCGCCTGCCGCCCGCCGCCCTCTCAGAAGGGGATCTCGTCGTCGGTCGGCAGCGGCACTTGCTCATCATCCGACGCCTGCCGGCGCGCGCTCACGAGGTCGCGTCCGAAGCGCGACTCGGTGAAGGCGATCTCGACTTCGCCGCCGGCGGCCATCGCCGCCATCAGCGTCTCGTTGATCGACTCCGAGAACGTCTCGTAGACCTGGCCGTCGGACGCTTTGACCTTGAACTTGGTGAACGGCTTGCCGGTCTTCCGTGACACGCCTTCGAAGGGCGGCAGCGCCTCGAGCACACGCACGCGCACGATCGAACCGGCGCCTGGCGGTGGACCAGCGCCCGCGGCATCGCCGCCCCTGAGCGCGGCAAGCGCCGCGCGAGCCTGCTGCAAGTCGTCCTGCATGCGCGCGAGACTGGCGGTCAGCTGGGCGATTGCTTCGTCCTGGGTCATCTGGGGATTCTATGCGACGTCTTGCAGGTCCCGTCGGACCCGGAGCACCCGGCCGTACCGACTGAAACTAGTACTTCAGAATCTTGCCCACCACAGCCCGCTGCTGATCGACGAGCGCCCTGATCCCTGAATCGGCGAGTGAGAGCAGCGAATCGAGCTCGGCGCGATCGAAGGGCGCGGCTTCGGCGGTGCCCTGGACCTCGATGAACTTACCGCCGGCGGTTTTGATCACGTTCATGTCGACGTCGGCGCGCGAGTCCTCGTCGTAGGCCAGGTCGAGCATCGGCACGCCGGCGACGATGCCGACGCTGGTCGCGGCGACGTAGTCGGTGATCGGCACGCGCGGAATCGCGCCCTGCTCGCGCAGCCGCTCGAGTGCCAGCACCAGCGCGACGAAGCCGCCGGTGATCGCCGCCGTTCGCGTGCCGCCGTCGGCCTGGATGACGTCGCAGTCGATCCAGATCGTCCGTTCGCCGAGCTCGGTCATCTTGCAGATCGACCGCAGCGAGCGGCCGATGAGCCGTTGGATCTCCTGGGTGCGCCCGCCGACCTTGCCCGACGACGACTCCCGCGTCGTCCGCGTCGAGGTGGCGCGCGGCAGCATGCCGTATTCGGCCGTGACCCAGCCCTTGCCGCTGCCGCGAAGGAACGGCGGCACGCGATCCTCGATCGACGCGGTGCAGATCACGCGCGTGCGGCCGACCTCGATGAGCACCGAGCCTTCCGGGTGCATGATGAATTCGGGCGTGAGGCGAATCGGGCGCGGCGCGTCCGGCGCGCGTCCATCGAGACGGGGCATCGCGGTCATTGTCCTTTCTGAATCCAGCGCAGCGACCGGCCGAGCGGCTGCCGCAGATCGAGGTGGCCGTTGAGCGTCTCCACCTCCTTGCCTTCGACGAGGATCTGCACCGCCGACACGTCGGGCAGGTTCACCGCCAGCGCGTTGACGATCGCATACACCGTCAGCGACTCGGCGAGGGAGCCGCCCGAGTGGCCGGTGAGAATCGGGCCGGCAAGATCGACGTAGGCTTCGCCCTTCGAGGTCAGGAACACCGATCGCACGGTGGTGCCGGCGGGAATCGTCGACGTCCGTCCTTCCGGCGGCGCCGCGACCTGCGCTTCGGCGATGCGGCGAGCCTGATCGGCCGGCGTCGCACCGAGCGGCACCTCGCGGCTCACGGGCACCAGCTCGCGGCCGTTGTCGGCGACGTAGAACAGCGTCGCATGAATCGTCCGTTCGGCCGATGCCGATCCGGTGCTCGGCCGTGCCATCGCCGGCGGCGGCATGCCCGGCTGGGGCGCGTTGAGCATCCGCGGCAGGATCGTGAACACGAGCCACATGCCGATCCCGATGAGGCTGGCGCCGCCGATGCCCGCGATCCACCACCAGCGGCGTGAGGACCGCTCGGCCGGCGCGGCCGGGGTTGCTGGCATCGGCGTCATCGCCGCCTCGCCTCGTCCGCGGGCACTCCGGTGCCGTTCACCGGCGCCCGCCGCAGGTCGTTGATGGTCGTCAGGATGGCTTCGATGATGGCGGTGACGCGCTCGGCAGTGCCGAGCGCGCGCGCCTCGTCCGCGTTCGTCAGATAGCCCATCTCGAGCTGCAGCGCCGGCATGTTCGCGCCGACCAGCACGCGCAGCGGCAGCTGCGACGACGGCACCGCGAACAGCGGCACGCGCTGCGCGGCCAGATGCTTCACCAGGTTGTTGGCCAACGCCGCCGATCGCTCGACGTACGGCATCTGCGCGAGCTCCCAGGGCACCGCTTCGATCAGACGCGTGCCGCCGCCGATCACCGGCACGCGGGCGTTCGACGCGTCGGTGGCGGGAAAGCGATCGCGATAGTCGTCGCCGCTGAGCGAGATCACCTGCGCGCCGGCGACGTCGGGACGCGGCGCGCCGTTGGCGTGCAGGCTGATGAACAGATCCACCTTGTTGCTGTTGGCCGTCGCCGACCGCTGATCGAGGGCCACGGCGGCATCGTTGTCGCGCGTGAGCACGACGCGCAGGCCGATGCGGCTCTCGATACTGGCTTTCAGCCGCCGCGCCATCTGCAGCGTCAGATCCTTTTCCTTGATGCCGGTCGGCCCGACGGTGCCGTTGTCCTCGCCGCCGTGTCCGGCGTCGATGGCGATGCTGCGAATGGTGCCAGGCGTCGAAATCTCGACCGTCGCCGGCGGGGGCGGCGGCTTGACCGGCGTCGGCGAGGGCGGCGTCGGCGGCGCCGCGCCCGGCGGCAGAAGCTCCACCGTCGTCTGCCGGTTCTGTTCGGTGTCGGTGCGGAAGCTGTCCGCTTCGCCGCCGAGCGCGACGACGAGCGTCGGGCCCTCGACGCGGACGCCGCCGACGAAGTCGGGCGCCGATCCGGAGACGGCGCCGAGGTCGAGCGAGTGCGCGTCGAAGCGGATCTCGAGCCGGTTGCCTTCCCGCGTGACCCGATGCGGCGTCGCCGGCGTGATATCGACGACGACGCGGCCGTTCGGGCCCTGCCGGTCGATCCGGACCGTCAACGCGGGAATGCGCAGATCGCCGACGATCACCAGATGGGAGGCGCGTCGAATCTCGATCCGCGTGTTCAGCGCCGAGCCGACGACGGTGAGGAAGTCGATCGGCACCTGCCAGCCGTTGCGCTCACGGCGCACCGGCGCCGAAAGGTTCCGCACCTGCCCGGCGACCTGCGCGAACGACTGATCGGGGACGACGAGAATGCGCTGGCCGCGGGCGTCGATGGACAATCCGGCCAGCACTGGATCCTCGGAGATCTTCAGCCCGAAGAGCGTCGCCACCTGTTCGAGCGCGACCATGTCCGCGTTGCCGCTCGTCCGGAACGGCAGCGATCGGCGGCTCTCGGCGGTGACGACGGCGTAGGTGTTCGCGCTCTGAGGCTCGACGATCGGCGCAA